>CAXGZX010000001.1:0-77114 GCA_964014545.1 uncultured Candidatus Poseidoniales archaeon
CGCTCCTCTTGTGAAGGAACTTTGAACTGAGCGACTAATTTGATTGGGTCTCCATGTGACAAATCCCCATCGAATTCTAGCATGTCACCTACATTATTGACAATTACTTTGAACTTAGTAGGGTCTTTAGCACGTCGCTTCTTGTGTTTTTTATAATGGTGAACATAGACTTGGTATTCACCAGGTTGAGCGGTGTTATCATCCCAGACTACATTCTCAACAGGCTTTTTAGTCTCAGGCCTGACGTTTGCGTCAACGTCTAATTCACCGCCACATTCTGATTTCTTATTTCCACCATGAATTCTTTCCCCTGACGGGCAGAGTACGTGCAAATCCAAGTCATTGTAGTTGTCCCACATCAATGAAATTTGTACATCCCCTGAACGAGCACCTTCTCTGTCTAATCTGTCTTGTAATTCAGACATAGCGGCTTCATCAGCCTGCTTTGATGCAAGTTCTTCCGCTTCTCTGGCTGCTTCAAGTTCGGTCCGCCTCTGCTCTTCAGCAGCTGCCATATCTGCTTGTCTAGTGGCTTCTTCTTCTTCCTTTTCAGCCTCTAGTCTAGCCGACTCCTCTGATTCTAAACGCATTTGATCTTCCAAACTGCGTTGGGCATTCTCTGCTTGCTCATCTCTGTCAGGGACATCAAATTGACAAACCAATGTGATAGGATCACCATGGGTTAAGTCTCCGTGATATTCACGATAGTCACCAACATTATTGACAATTATTTGGAAGGTTGTAGGATCTTTTGTTCGTCGCTTTCTGTGTTTCTTGTAGTGATGAACATATACCTGATAAGAGCCGGGTGGAGCAGAAACTCCAGGCCAAACTACATTCTCAACTGGCTTTTTTGTTTCTGGTCTTACGTTGGCATCAACATCTAATTCCCCACCACATTGTGAAAGTTTGTTACCTCCGTGAATCCTTTCACCAGATGGGCAAACTACGTGTAAATCTAAATCATTAAAATTTTCCCACATCAATGAAATTTGTACGTCGCCGGTCATCGCACCTTCTCTATTCAACCTTTCTTGTAATTCGGTCATCGCTGCTTCTGCTGCTGCACGTGATTCCATCTCTTCTTGTAATTTTGCTGCTTCGAGTTCTGCCAGACGTTGCTCTTCGGAAGCGGCCATTTCTGCTTGTCGCAACTCTTCTCGTTCTTTTTGCAGACGAGACTCTTCATCAGCCCGTTCACTGGCCATTCGAGATTCCTCTTCTAGTTTGAGACGTTGTTCTTGTTGTTGTTCTTTCAAGCGGTTTTCTTCAGCTTCTCTTCGCAAACGTTCCTCTTCTTCCATTCGAAGCCGATCTTGTTCACGACGATTACGCTCATTATTTGCTTCCTGCTCAAGTTGTCTAGAACGCTGTGCTGCAATTAGTTCAGCTTCTTGCACAGCAAGTCTTGATTGGATGATTTCACTACGTCTGCGACGAGTTTCCACAATTGCTAGTTTACGATCAATTTCCTGTTTGGTTCTGCCAAAACTTGGTGCTCCAGTACCTTGCCTAAGACCTTCTGCAGACATACCAGGGCGCATGTTCAACTTAGCATCACTTCTGACCAAAATATACCAGACACCAATCATGAAACCGCCGCCTAAAGCCGCCATGGTCACAATGGTCACTGGTTCCATGTTGCTAGCCATGTCGAACTAGTCTTTTGAAGCATCGGTTGTTGAGGGAAAGTAATATTCTTAAAAAAAACAATTTTCGTAATTTAAGGAATCATGCAAAGTATTGAGAAATAGAAGCGATAGGCAGGTACATGGGGAAACAGGATATTTTAGACAAGGTCCTCCCAAATGGCAAAGGCGTTTGGGTGCCAATTGACCACGGAGTGACTGATTTCCCCTGCGAAGGATTGGCCAATATTGAACAAACTATCCTAGATTTGATTGCCGGAGAAGTAGATGTTATTGTTGCGCACAAAGGTGTAGTAGATCGCTACAGCAACTTGTGCAAGGGAACCAACACTAGAATGATAGCGCATCTATCTGCATCTACCCGACATGGTGGAAAGAATAAATCAAACAAAGTACTGGTAGGAGATGTTGATGAAGCGCTATTACGCGGCGCTGTTGGAGTATCTTGTCAATTGAATATTGGAAGTAAAAATGAACCTAAGATGTTGGAACGGATGGGGCAAATTACCCGACAAGCATATCTCAATAATGTACCAGTTCTAGGCATGGTATATGTTCGTGGAGAGAATGTGAAACTAATGGAAGGTGACACAACCAATGGTTATGCCCATGCTGCTAGAATCGCCTTTGAATTAGGCTGTGATGCTGCGAAAACCGTATGGCCTGGAGACAAAGAAAGTTTTGCCAAAATCACTCAATCAGCCCCTATACCGCTCTTAGTGGCAGGAGGTCCATCATCGGGCAATAGTAGGCAAATTCTAACCATGGTTAAGCAATCTATGGAAGCTGGCGGGTCTGGTGTGTGCATGGGTCGTCAAATTTTTGCCCACCCCGAGGTGACTTCAATAGCTAAAGCATTAGTGATGATAGTCCATAAAGGTCTGACTGTAGATCAAGCCATCGAAAAATGCTCACTTTGAGGGATATATCTTGCAAGTTTGGTGTGATTCCAGGAACATTGCTATACCACAGCATCCTGCAAAGGTATTTGATAAATTTTTAACAAATAATTCAACACAGTCACTTTACCAAGAAGGGGATTTGATTTTTGAGAATGGAACAAATATTGGTTTTTATGCTAAAATAACAAATAATGAATCACAACATAAAATAAGAGACAAAATTGGATTAACTCAGTGGCTAGTACTAGAGTTCACTGATTGGAAGATGATACCAATTGAAAACCTAATTTCAGAATGCGAGGGTAGTGGCACTAAATTGGCTGTTAAAGTGAACCAAGTTGATGATGTTCAAGGTATTGCCTTTGCCTTAGAGAAAGGTGTTGATGCGATAATTATCAAGCAAGAGCCGGCAATGATAGAAGCTGCTGAAATTGCCAAAGCACAAAGATTAGGATTTAAACAAAATGAACCATTAATGCATGAAGTGACCAGTGATAATTTACCACTAGAGTATTGTGTAATTTCAGAAATTAACAACGGGGGAGTTGGTGAGAGATTTTGTATCGACCTTACAAGTATGCTAGAGTTTGGTGAAGGTTTGTTAATTGGTTCTTCAGCATCCTCTCTAGCACTGGTTCATGGAGAAGTCTTAGCGTCTGATTTCGTCCCATCTAGACCATTCAGAGTCAATGCCGGACCACCACATTCCTATATCATGATGGCCGATGGCAAAACCAAGTATATCGCAGAATTAAAGTCCGGCGAAAAAATTCTAATTGTCGCCTCAAACGGCATAACAAGACCCGGCATTATTGGAAGATTAAAAATAGAGAAAAGGCCATTTTTAGCAATTTATTGGGAAAATAACTATGATAGAGTATGTTCTATCTTTCTACAACAGGCGGAGACCGTTCGCGTGGTTTGCCAAAACGGCGAGGTGAAATCAGTGACTGAATTATCCAAAGGAGATAGTATTCTTTGCCACCAATCCAATCATACTCGGCATATTGGAAATAAAGTCAACATAAATTCAAGGGAGATATAACAATGGCAGTGATTGGTACTGGCAACTCCCATGGTGCATGTAGCTTACTGCATGCAGCCGGCACAGGTTATGGCGCTTCATTATCACTTGACCTTCCGGTAATTGTCAAAGCGTTAGATAGGCCAAGTAAGCGTGAGTTAAATGATCCAGACAACTTATTGGAGAATGTTGTAGAATCTTGGTTAGCAAGTGGAATGCCTTTGCCGGAAGGATTGGAAAAAGCGGATATACATTGGGCTGTGGCATCAAAAATACCACCAAGAAGGGGATTAAAATCGAGTGCTGCTATTTCAATTGCAGCAATTAAGGCGCTATGCGAGGCAACTGAATCTGAACTCTCCGATTCTGAAATAGTCGCAATATCCTCGCAATCTCAAGTTAATGCAGGTGTTTCAATTACCGGCTCAATTGATGATTCATGGGCATGTCTGACAAAGGGCTGGAAGTTAATCGATGCTAATGCTGAAACTATTGAGAATAGTGTTGTTATGGAAGGTCCAGGCCTAAATCCTGATGATTGGATTGTCTTACTAGCATGTCGAGATGAGCGTCCTAAAATACCTGAATTAGAGGATTTTATTCCATTTTATCAAGAATTTGAAAAAGCTCTTATTGCCCTACAGCAAGGTGAAATATTGAACTGTATAACCATTAATGGAAGGGCAGTTTGCGGAGTGCTTAATGATATTCAAGGTCGTAAATTTTCCAATGATGCATTCTTAGCAGGGGCTAGGGCTGCAGGAATGACTGGTTCTGGTCCAGCAATCGTGATAATTATCCCAAGTTTGGTGAGGTCATCAGCAGATAGAATAATTTCTAACTTTTCTAAATTCCTCAAAGATGATTTAATAGTCGAAACTAAATTTTTGTCACAAGATAATGATGAAACTGACTCCGAGTGAAATTACGCACATTCTTGAAGTGATGGCTGTAGGGATTAGTGATACAGATGCAAATGAGCCTCGGTGAAGTCTTGCGACTTACCCTGTTTGGAACCAGCCATGGTCCAAGAGTTGGAGCATTTCTTGAAGGCGTTCCCGCTGGAATAAGTGTCGATTATCATAATCTAGAGAATCTAATGAGCGAACGTAGGCCTGGTGGAAGGTATGCTAGTAAAAGGAGAGAACCCGACAAGGTTGAATTTTTATCAGGGATTGATAACGGTGTCACTACTGGCGGCAAAATAGAAATTTCAATAAAAAATAAAGACGTTCGAACTAAAGATTATTCTTTTTTGCCAGACCATCCACGACCTGGACATCAAGATATGGTGATGCTAAAGAGAACTAATGGTGAGGCAGACCTTAGAGGCGGTGGAATGTCTAGCGCAAGACTGACTGCACCTATTGTTGCCGCATCAGCAATAATTACCCCGCTAATTGAGCAACTGGGAATAAATATCAATGCTCATGTTTGTTCTATTGGCAGCATTGACTCCAAACCGTTATTGGAATGTGAACCGAAATGGGCGACTGATGAATGTAAAGCTATTAGATGCCAAGATAAAACTGCGGCACTAGAAATGATAAATGTAGTAGAACAGCATCGAAGGAATCTAGATTCAGTTGGCAGTAAAGTAGAATTACAAATCTCGGGAATGCCACTTGGGATTGGTGAGCCATGGTTTGACGGACTTGAGCCTTACCTAGCAAGAGCAATGATGTCTATACCAGCAGCGCGCGGAGTAGAATTCGGTAGAGGTTTTTCGGTAGTCCAAATGACAGGCAGTGACCACAATGATTCATGGGGAGGAGACAAGGACCATCCTCAGTTAATTGGCAACAAACCAGATGGCGCGTTAGCAGGACTATCAACTGGCTCTGATTTATATGTAAAAATAGCATTTAAGCCACCATCAAGCATTGCCAAAGAGCAGATGACTTTGAATGTCAAAACAAACCAAATAGAGTCACTAAAAGTCAAAGGCAGGCATGACCCAGTTTTAGCTCCAAGAGCCGTTGCAGTGGTAGAAGCAATGGCTAAATTAGTTATTTGTGATTTAGCACTACGAGGTGAATTCCTTGATAGATGATGTAACAGTTCACAAATTTGGTGGATCGTGTCTGAGAGATTCTTCAGACTTGAGCCGTATTTCATCAATAATTGAAGCACAGAAAGGTAATGCTGTAATTGTCGTCTCTGCTCTATGGGGTGCCACTGACCGATTAATTAGAGCGGCAAATGAACCGAGATACGCCACTAAGTTAGTTTCTGATTTGAAAAAACAACATATCCGTTTCTCAAGTGATATAGAAGAGTCAATATTCGCGAAAAAGTTCGCTAATGTCTTGCAAGGCATCGATAAATCTCTCTTGAAATTATCCAAAAACCCTGAAAGCACAGTCGATATTAACACACTGCTTGCAGCAGGAGAAAGGCTATCTGCATTAGTAGTGGCCAATGAATTACGCAAACATGGCCTTGAAGCCCATCCTGTGGGTTCTGAAGATATCGGGATATGTCTTAATGGCGTAAACTCGGCGAGTAATGTGGATATCGAAAAATCAATCAAAACCTTGGATTATTCTGCTTTCACCGGAATTCCGGTGGTAACTGGGTGGTTTGGCGAGGGGCTAGATGGCCAATTGGCTCTACTTAGTAGAGGAGGAAGCGATCATTCCGCCGCAGCAATTGCAAGAATACTGGATGCAAAGAAATTGATTCTATGGAAAGATGTTGATGGTATACTCTCGATTAACCCAAGGTGGGCTGTTTCTACTAATTCGATTCCATATCTTGGATATGATGAAGCCAGAGAGTTGTCTAGACTTGATGCTCCAGTAATCCACCATACTACAATGATTCCGTTGAAGGATGTTGGGATTCCAATTGAAGTTAGGAATCTAAACTCACCAATCAATACTAATGCCCCAACAATTATTGGTCCAAACATAATTCAGTCTGGTGAGATAAAAGCCATCGGTTGTATGAGGAGTATATCTTGTATTACTGCACAATCGGGCGATATTGAAGACCAAAGTAAGAAACTTGGTCAAGTATTGATTGAATTAGATAATAATAATATTACTTGTTGGTCAATAAAATCAAATCCTTCAAGTGTAGATATTGTGGTATCTCAGCAGCAATCTGCATTGGCTCATAAGATCATAAGGAAATCACTACCTGTATCCAATACAACCAACCATTCATGCTTAATTTCCTTTATTGGGACTAGTGACAAAGATTTGGTAAACAAAAAAATCGATTATGTCACACAATTCAGTACAGAGATGTCATATCTAAACTGCACAGAACTTTCAGTTCAATATATTGCTGACACACGTGACATAAAGAAACTGATGAAAGATTTATCACAAGTTTTGGTTAATAATAAATCAGTTTAGATTTACTCGGCTCGCTTCTCTCTAAACTTTTGTAAGTGGTTTGGTAGATTAAGCGCGAATAAGCCGCCTACTACACAAAACACAAAGAACGTCCCCAAAGCAACGCCGTATACTGAAATTAGTTCTACCGACTCTTCCAATCTAGTTGCAGTATCTGAGGAAAAGATTCCAACAATCAATGGTAAAATAGTATTTGCTGAGAGTACAATAATTGCTAGTACTGCCGCAGAGATTGGATTGATAATTAGCGAACGGTGATATTTTCCGACAATCTTCTTAGGATTCATCACATATACTTCATTAGTTCTGATACTAGTATCTAACATTGAATACCTAATTACACCATTGGCAAGTTCGAAGTACATCACTAGTAAGACAGCATAACTTACCACTAGTATGTTAAGCAGTCCTGGGCTATCTTGCAGGTCGAATGGGTCACTAGCGAGCGAAACCTTTGATGCAGCAAATCTCATGATCGCTAGGATGAAAAATAGATTGCTTACTAAGGTAAATCTCGCATCCCTCTGCATTGTACCCCAAAATCCTGCACCCGCTGCAATCACAATAATCACAATTTGCATTATGAATGAAATTGCTAAACTTCCAGTAACCATGTACCATAATGTACCTTCAGGAGGTGATACCATGTAGGTTAGTAAAGACAAAGCGACTAAAACGCCATATACGGCTAATTGGAGATTTTGTACCATTCTATCTGGTGGCAGAAATTTAGTCTTTGGAATAAGTGGACCGCCAAGTAAACTCTCAATGAAGGTAGGCATTTCTACAGTTGGAATCGCATCTTTGGGAATCTCGGAACCAAATCCTGCCTGTCCTGCAAGTTTTTTCCTTGATGGAGCAGAAGACCTTACGGTCTTACCATCATACAATATTTTAGTATCTCCGGATGGTTTGTTCATAGTCATAACTTCACCTCAGAATCCTCTTGCTCCAGCTAAAGCGGTCGATAAGAGCATATCTGGCTCCCAATCCATAATGTTGACTCCCAAACCTCTTAATTCGCCGATTAGAACATCTCTCTCTGTTTTGAGAACTTCATAACCCGTACGGTCAATACGCTTAGCATCAAATTCAAATTCAAGAGAGGACGGGGATAGAACAGTAACGTCGAAGTTTCTTGCTCTAAAATCTCGAAGAGCGCTAACAATAGTTGGGTCATCTTCTAGGTTAGATAAGAAAATTATTGGACTACCTTTGTTAATGTGGGGTAGAATTCTGTTTACTACTACTTGCAACGGAATATTACCTCTCGCTACCGCTCCTGCTAGCTTGGTTAGAATGACGTACAATTGCTTCTTTCCTGTATCACGATCCACACTAACAACTTCATCACCATAGACAATCACTCCCACAGAATCTCTTCTACTTAGGAAATACTTGGCTAGAGAAGCTGCAGCTCTGGTTGAATAGACCAAAGCATTTCTTGATACAGGTCCTGTTTCTGCAACCGCTCTAGAATCAACGATTATGATAATATCTGAAACTGCATCTCTTTCTCGTTCATTGACCATCAATTTACCAGACCTTGCATATGCAGACCAGTTTATTGCTCTAAAGGAGTCTCCTTCGAAATATTCTCTCAAAGAATAAAATTCTGAACCTGGACCAGGTTGCCTAATATTGACTGCTCCTGTGAAGATTTTAGGGACCCTTGACTTAACAAAGGTTTCTTTGAGGTCCTCCATTTTTGGAAACACAAGGAAATCGTCATAGACATGCATTTCTTTTTCCTTGTGGAATAAACCAAACGGATCCTGAATTCTTACAGCGACCGGCCCGATGCTGTAAAATCCTCTAAGTGGACATTCAATAGTGTATTCAATAAAAGTCTCTCTTCTTGGCCCTAATTCCATTAGAATGTAGTTTGAACCTTCTTTAATCCTCATCACTTCAGGTACCCTGTCACGTACTTCCAAGATTTTAGCCAGAGGTGAATCGTTTTGCATTCTCAATGTAACACTTAATTCTCCATCTTCAAACAATCTTGCACTTGACAGTTTTCTCATCGCAATTACGCTTCCTAGTGCCATTCCTTCTTCACCTGACCATTCATCTGACCTGCGGCCTGAAGATGCAACATCTGCATGGCCGCCAAACAATGCTGCCCATGTTAGGAAGACAAAAATCACCACAGCAATTGTCACTAATTGCTCATTTCTAAGCGTCAAGCCTAGCAAGTACATTGCTATGGCTAGACTTCCTAGCATTGCTGATTTTCGGCTCCACATGATTAACACCTAAATGAATAATCAAACAGTTGGAACTGGTACTTCTCTCAGAATTGTTTGAATAACTTCACCAGATTCCAATCCCTTGATTTGGTGTTCTGGTTTGAGAATTATTCTGTGAGCAAGAGCAAGTTCTGCAATTGCTTTAACATCATCTGGTGTGACGAAATCTCTGCCTCTAAGTGCAGCTGCTGCTCTTGAAGTTTTCAATAACGCTTGAGAACCACGAGGCGATGCCCCGACAAGTACTCTAGGATCTTCTCTTGTTCTTGCGACTACTTCAACCATGTACATTCTAAGTGCTGGATCGACATATACGTCTTCACAAGCTTGTTGCATAGCAATAACTCTTTGCGGGTCAGTAATTACATCGACATCTACTGCGTCTTTTCCACGAGCGATACGACGGGAAAGAATCTCATCTTCATCTGCTCTGTCTGGATATCCTACAGACATCTTAAACATAAAACGGTCAAGTTGTGCTTCTGGCAATGGATATGTTCCTTCTTGCTCGACAGGGTTCTGTGTAGCCATAACAATAAATGGTGCTGGTAGTTTGTGGGTCACAGTACCAATTGTAACTTGCTTTTCTTGCATTGCTTCAAGCAAAGCTGCTTGAGTCTTTGGCGGTGCACGGTTAATCTCGTCCGCTAGTAGTAGATTACAGAACAATGGACCTGGTTTGAAAGTAAACTCTCCCTTCTTAGCATCATAAATGTTAGTACCAGTAATATCTGCTGGAAGCAAGTCAGGAGTGAATTGGACACGCTTGAAGTCACAACCCAATGCATCTGCAAAGGTATTGGTCATCAGTGTCTTAGCCAAACCTGGATAATCTTCAAACAACAGATTACCGTTGGAGAGAATGTTAACCAATACGTTGTCAATAACGTGAGATTTACCAATAATTACTTTCTGTACTTCGGCACTGATTGCTTGGGCAATCGCACCGACGGCAGAAAGTCTCTCTCTAACTTCTGGGGTACTTTGGTGCTTCGGCTGGGCCGGAGCGGCTGGCGCTACTGGGGCTGCTGGTGCAGGTGCTGCTGGCATTGGTGGTGCCGCTGGCGCTGGTGCTGCCGGCATTGGTGGTGCTGGCATAGGCGCTGCTGGTGCAGGCTGCGGTGGCATCCCTGGCTGCGCTGGCGCAGGCTGGGGTGGGGGGGCTGGTTGCATGTCTATTTCCTCCTAATTTCAATTACCCCAACGACGTATTTGCGGGATCACTTCCCGTAATTCTTCGTTGGAGTAGGAACGGTTAGAACTTATCAGTTCTACTAATCGCGGATCTCTAACCATGTACATGATTTCCGCAGGTGTTTTGCGAGCGAACTCATCTCTAGTGAGATCGTTGAATTGTCTAACTTTAGACAAGAATGCTTCCCTGACTCGCAGTTGATACTGGGAAGCATCAATTTTACTCGGGCGCTCTCTAAATCTGGTTAGATCAAAAACATGGCGCCAATTTTCCTTTTCAGGAACTACCATGATAGCAATTGCTAACAAGGCAAAAAGATTCAAGATAATTAGCCATTTCAAAACATTGTCACTGGTCAGTAGAACAACCGCACCGATGGCTTCAGTGAATGGCGATGAAAGAGCGCTTGATACGTGTCGGCTTTCATCAAATACCAAATTGAATTCTCCTTCGTCACGTGTGACCTTAGTAGTAATTTCCTCGTTATCAAATTCCATCATGTCATAGAACAAGGCTTGGAAATATGGGCCATTGCCATTCCATTCGACTTCTCCGCCACCAGAGGCAAATAGTGCACTATCCCAGCAGGCATGTGAGTTGTCAAGCTTATTGTTGACATAATATGGTGAACTACACTGTTGCTTGCCTGTTTCTTCACCGACGGTTTGGTCCCATAGGTGATTAGCAAGTACAGAGTGATCGGATACGAATACTATTGAACCAGTAACATCCACTTCTCCGAAATTATTGTTCGGTTGTTCTTCTAAAACCTCAATTCCAGGGAAATCCATTCTGATGACTAGCCCGGTTTTTCCTTCACCAAGTGTTGGATTATTCAAATTATCAATGTTGGTGTCCTGTCGAGCGATAAACGCTGGAGTTGATGCATGAGCAAGGACCATTACCTCACGATTATCATCAACATCTTCATCCAATACTTGAATTGCAGTCGCCCTGTGAAACAAAACTGGCATCCTGCAATTATCAATTTGCCCGGAACCCAAATCAGATTCTGAACAAGGGACGTGTTTCTCGTCACCCATTTGAGTAACATCTCGATTGATACTCGCTGCAGCCCAGAGTTTTCTTTCGTCAGGGTTTAGTGGTTGACCAGTTTCATCTGTCACTTCATAAAATTGGAATGGGTCAACTACTGGGGCATCGAAATACTTTACACCAAACTCAGATGCGACCAACTGAGCATTGGTTGAATTGGAGGCAAGAACTACTTTTCCACCCTTTTTTGTAACGAAGTCAAAAATTGCTGAAGCCTCAGCCGAATCAAATGGTTTTTCTGGAGCGGCAATCACTAGAAGAGTTCGATGGGGGTCTCGCCAATCATTTACCAGCATTGGAGTTGACATCGTGTTGGCTACAGTATAACCAACGCCATCATCACCCAAACTATCACGCATTTCAGTTAATTGAATGTTGTAATATTCTGCGTCTTCTTCGTAAGGCGAGAATACGGTTTCTTTATTCATACTAAAAATACCGATTAGTATAACTGAAAGAAGGACTGAAGCCATTAAACCAACTTTTAGCCATGTTTCTAGGCTAATCTTGGTTTTTGCTTCATCACTCAATACAATCCCTCATTTACGCTATAAACTGGCGCAGTAATATTCCTTCGAAATTATCTCCACTCATAATGCTTGCTCAAAAATGGGCACTTTAATCCAATGATTTAAACGGAATGAATGGTGATTTTGGTTGAAAGGGTTTGGCATAAAATAGCCGGTTGAGGGCCATTTTCTAACATTATTTCCTATATCGGACCAGCAATGCAAGTATTGTTATTGAAAATAGTTCAAATGTTGACAAAAAGCTCAGAGTGTTGGCTTCAGTAATTTCCCCACCTGTATCTTTTTGACCATCATCTGAATTAGAATTATCATTATTGTTTTGTTTAACCTCGTTCGAGTTGACTTGAATGTCAAACATTGAACTGCTTATTTTACCATTTCCCGCTGACTTAATCGATATTGTCACTTCACACACTCTTTCTGGATGTGATTCAGACGCAACAATTCTTATGACAAATTCCTTGACTGTTGCGTTCTGAATTTCAGTGTCTTTAATCGCCTCTAAACCTTCAACAGATAGACTAGGGCAAGATTTTACTGATGCTTCAGGCATTTTAATGACATCTTTACCGTTTCCGTTATTTGTCACTTTCAAGCCATATTCAATGGATGAACCTGCGTAAAGAACTTCATCCATTGAGGAGTGACTTATTGTTAGATCATATACCGCTGGAACAGTAACTTCTGCATCGATTTCCTGACTAGATACCGTTTGATCAAAAGACACCTCCTCTGCGAGTAATAGAAGCGTCATCGATTTATCTGGGGAACGTTCAAACGAGTACCCCGAAACATCTGAAAATTCTATTTCAAATGTTAAATTCTCTGAAGCAGCTACAGTAATTGACTCATCATAATCAAGTTCAATTGGGATATCATCGGACTCATCCCAAGTAAGCGTGATCTTTAGATTAAGTTCACCCATGCGCTGATTCTCAACAAAGAACTCGATCGAATCTAAAATATCATCTTCACCCGATAATTCAAGTTCATATGTCCCATCCATATTAGTTTCCCAACCCAACTCCCATGAAGGGACTTCCACTTGATCTTGGGCAGTAGTCATTGGCACCATCATAAGCAATAGTCCACAAATAAAGCCTAACGATTTCAGTTTAGATTTGACCATTTCATTCACACCCAATATTTTTCAATGCTCTTTTGGTTAGGACTCTAACGACCGACTTGCGATAATTTGGGGGTAATGCGGTATTATTTACCGGTTTTACCGATTTTCTAACCATCATTGATAATGTGTTAATCGATTCATCTTTCGACCAGCCTTCTGTGATGATGGAATCAACTTGTTCGAAGTGTAATTTTGGAATCGACTCCAAAGCAGTTGATGCTATTTTGAGAGTGTTATAATCTCCTTTTCGCCAAGTGATTGCGATGCCAGCTTCTGGAAAGTCCCATGATTCCCTGACGCGTAATTTTTGATAACTGCCGGTTAAGTCGAAGGCATCTTCTGGCAAGGTTACTTTCAAGAGAAACTCACCCTCCTTGAGAA
This sequence comes from uncultured Candidatus Poseidoniales archaeon, assembly GCA_964014545.1. Lineage (GTDB taxonomy): Archaea > Thermoplasmatota > Poseidoniia > Poseidoniales > Poseidoniaceae > MGIIa-L1. The sequence continues at coordinate 13,484 of CAXGZX010000001.1, forward strand.
CATTCTTTTTCATCCCGTCTAATTGATAGAATTCTTGTAACGGAATTACTCTTTCTCCTTCCGGGCTAATCAAAGTTATAGTTGCCCCTAAAGCCATAAAATTTGGCGCTAAGTCTCCTTGGTAGGTGGCTACACAAAGAGTATTTTGATTAGGAATTACCCGGCAATCTGCACCCGTGCCACAATCAGCTTTGTGACACCAATCAATCGAACGGCGCCAGTCTTCGCTTTGATTATACCAAAAACACCGAGTATCTAAGCAGAGATTGCCACCCACTGTTGCACTTTTTCTAATCAAGGAAGAGGCTATTTTACTTGCTGCTTCGACAATTAATGGATGCATCCCATTGGCCTCTGTAAGCGAGGATAACGAAGTCATGCAACCAATCTCATATGGTTCAAGTTGCTTTGCCTCTGGAATGTTAGCTAGAGAAATAACATGTGGTTTAGGATTTATTCGCCATTTGTAATTTGGTAAAACATCAGTTCCCCCAGCAACCCAATCAAAGGTTTCTCCTTCAGCAATAATGTTTGAAGCAATCGTTATGGCTTCTGCAATGGAGTTTGGATGGTGTAAAGTGAAAGGCGGCATCAACATTAAGCATCATCTCCCATTTCCCGCTGAGTTTTCTTTAGCCAGGCTTTACCTGCAAGGCCTAACTCAGCCAATTGCTCGGGATCTGGTTCAGTCGCCATCCTCCAGCCATCAACTTGGTCTTCTAGTGGAATATTAGGGTCAAACCCAAACAATACCCCGTTAACATAGTGAGAGGTGTCTTCTGTTCTTTGACGCGCCTTATCTCTAACTTTGTGTTCTGCTGCGCGTTGCATAAGTGGCTCTTGCATTGGACCGTATTCCAATCTTGGTGATGGTAGATCTAAACTATCTTCTAGTTTGAGCGATCTTCTCTTCCTCTCAATGCCTTTGAAAACTACATCAGGAGTGAGCGGTAAATCTCTGAAACGGACACCAACTGCATCGTAAACAGCATTGACAACCGCAGGCAAAATTGGCAATAACGGCCCTTCTCCGGCTTCCTTGGCGCCAAATGGCCCTTCAGGATCACAAGATTCAATGATTATTGGTTCAACGTGCGGCATTTCGTGAATTGAGGGGATTTTATAGTCCAGTAAATTTGCGTTTTGTAGATGTCCAGTGCGCCCATAAACCATTTTTTCAGACAAAACTTGGCCAAGACCCATGTGGCATGACCCGATTATTTGCCCCTTTACCGCCAATGGGTTGAGCGCTTTTCCACAATCGTGAGCAGCCCAAACATTAGTACATTTTACCAAACCAAGTTCAACATCGACATCAACTTCGGCTACATATGATGAAAATGAATAAGCGGGAGCTAATCCTGCTGCGGCTCCTTTGTGGACACCACCCATTGGTGGTGAACGGTAAGCACCACTAGCAATCAGGGCACCCTTATCCTCCTGGGCCTTGTGCAACGCTTGAAGATAAGAAACACCAATTGAAGGGTCGTGTTTGTAGTAGATTCTACGGTCATTTAACACAAGTGTATTTGGGTGATATCCTAGCATATCCCAGGCTGCGTTTAGAATTTGTTCCCTGATTTCTAAAGCAGCTCTAATTGCAGCATTAGCATTCATGAAAGTCACTCTGCTGGAATACGAACCCAAGTCTACCGGTGAGGTGTCACTCTCATGACTTCTAACATGGATCATTTCAATTGGTAAAGCTAACACTTCAGCAACCACTTGAGCAACAGCTGTTGTTGAACCTTGACCAATATCTGCAGCACCAGTGTGAACCGTAACTCCACCATCCATGTCGACTTGAATGTGAACAGTGGCATGGGGGAATCGGTTTGGATCCCAGTGAATTGGCAGACCTGAACCAGAGATGAAAAACCCACAACCGACACCAATACCTTTGCCTAACGGCAATTTGCGGAATTTATTATCCCAATCTGAACCCTCTCTGACCTTTTCAAGTGCCTCTCTCATGCCATTGGAAGTGATTCTAAATCCAGTTATAGTCCTGCTGTGAGGAGGTAGTAAGTTAGCCAAACGTAGGTCAATTGGATCAACCTGCATTTGCTCTGCCATCTCATCTAGACCGACTTCAACAGCACAGCGCGTATTGACTGCCCCATGGCCACGCATTGCACCAGATGCTGGTTTATTTGTCCAAACTCTTGCACCCGTGTAATGAAATGACCCTAACTCGTAAGGAGCAGTTGCTAAAACACCATTGTAATACGATGTGACGTGGCCAAAGGAAGCAAATCCTCCTCCATCGATAAGTGCATCAATATCAAACCCTGATATACGACCTGAGTCATCAGCAGTCATCTTAACCTCGATATCGCTGGGGTGACGACCACGATTTATCCAATACACTTCTTCACGGTCAAAGGTGATTCTAACTGGCCTTCCTGACTTTCTTGACAAGATTGCAGCACACATCTCATGAGGGAATGGATCCGACTTACCACCAAAGCCGCCACCAACAAATGTTCTAATGACGTTTATTTGATGCATTGGAACCTCTAGTACGGTAGATAGAGCACGGTGGGTGTAATGAGGAACTTGTTGAGGGGTGTAAAGTTGAAGACGTCCGTTAGGGTCCCAGTGAGCGACAACTGCATGTGGTTCGGTAAAACCGTGATGAACGCCTTCCATAGACCATTTACCATGTGATGCTGCATGTGGATTATCAACTAGAGAACGATCACCAAATTCTTGAAACACACGCTTCTGGACATTGGTTCTAGAAAGATGATACTTACCTCGCCAATGAATCGGTTCATCAACGTCTTCTAGGCCCTTCTTACGGTCAAATACTGGCTCTAAAATTTCCCACTCAATGTCAAATAAAGCAAGAGCCTCAATTGCTATTGCTTCAGTTTCAGCACATACACAAGCGACCAAATCCCCCATGTGTCGCACCTTTTCAACCGACATTGCGTGCTCATCCTTGGTAACGGGTAGAACGCCAAAACGATTTGTTGCATCTTGGCCGGTGGCGACTGAGATTACCCCAGGTAATGCTTCGACTCTAGTTGTGTCAATGGAAATTATCTTGGCATAGTGATGTGGTGAACGTAGAATTTTACCAATTGTTTCATTGGCCAGCCTAACATCATCTCCATACCATGCTTGCCCAGTTACTTTAGCGTTTGAATCAACTAACTGTAGAGGTTTACCAACTACAGTTCCAGTCCTAATACGATCGTGGATGTGTGAGCCCGCTGGTTGTGGCTCTTTACCTCCAACAGATTCTGGAATGAAATTGAGATCTCTTGGCTCCATTACAGGGTTCGAACCACCTGAACCTGGTGGAGGAAACTTTTGCTGGCCAGCAACACGCTTGCCATCTCTTCTCTTACCAGAAGATTTACCCGGTTGTTGTCGATATCCGCCTGACATAGTAATCACTTCGCATGGCCGGGTGGCATCGATGGTTCTCCAGGGCCGCTGGGATGTGGATCTGGATGTGGGTCGCTAGCTGCCTTTGGAGTAGCATTCTCCCCGCGATGAATCTTAGCTGCTTCTTGGATTGAGTCGACAATCTGTTGGTAACCAGTACAACGGCACAGATTTCCTTCAATTGCTTCCGATATCTCATCATTAGAAGGACTTGGATTAGAGTCCAATAAGGCTTGAGAAGCAACTAGGAATCCAGGCGTACAAAATCCACATTGTGAGCCGCCAAATTTAGCAAAGCACGCTTGTATTGGAGCCAGATGTGCTCCGTCAGCCAAGCCTTCGACGGTAATTATATCACTGCCATTAACCTGACCTGCAAGACATAAACAGGATAGTCTAGGGTCGCCATCAACCATTACAGTACAACAGCCACAAGTACCTAAATCGCATCCACGTTTGACTCCAAGTGTGCCGACTTGATCTCTTAACACATCTAGCAAGACTGCGTTAGAATTAATCAGCAACTCTACATCCTTTTGGTTAACTTTTGATTGCCAGACGGTTTTTGGAGCACTTGGCGTCATTTTCACGTATTCGGTACCAACCACATGCTCACCCATCTCATCCTGCAAATAGATGCATATCAATATAGGGATGAATTGAATAATATTACTAGCGCAGAGTAACGTGTTTGAAATCATCATCCCCAGTTTGTGGCTCTTGCCATTCTGGGTCTCCTGGAAGTACCAAACTATTACCTAAACCGATCAACATACCGCCGATTTCTCTTTGCCGCTTTTGCAAACCGTCCCAATCCAACTCGTTTTGGCGCCAATTTTTCCATCGCTTCAGGGACCGCCAACTTCTTACTAATCTTGAATAGAGATTCATGTGCATTTTCCCAGAAATAGGCCACCATACGAGTAATATGAGGAACATTAGTACTGGATTAATTTGGGTAAAGTAAGCCAATAACCAGTGTTTGTTGAGAAGTATAAACAAAGGGCTTGAAGTTGCCAAAAATAGCACAGTGATTGATAATGATGCAAAAATCCACCAGATTGGAAACATTATAACTGCTGTAGCAATCTTCATGGTGCCATAAATTGATTGTGATATCCCTTTCCTTTTGAAATGCCACATAGTTAGGTAATTGGCTTGGTATGGTGGCACATTACCCAATACTGCGCTCCATGTCACCAATCCTAGCATCCAAGCCGCTGACCATATCCAAGCGGTTAGTGCAATTAGATAACCAAGCATAGTTGGTTTCTGGGGCTTGGCAGCAACATCAAATGGAGTAATACCCATTTCTTCAAGTTCGGTAAAATGGAGTTTGGATTTTTCAACAAGTGGCGCTATTTCCTCTGGCTTATGATTGGACATATACTCCCAACCTGCGCGTAATCTTCTAGCCCCAATGACTGACTCAGCAAAACTAGGACGAGTGATTTTATTGCCACTTTGAATCGCTCTTTCTGCATATACAACGCTTCTTCCTTGCCAAATCAATCGACGTTCTTCCCAGGAAGTTTTTGACAAGCTAGCCCTCTTAAGTTCTTCTTCTATAGATTCTGTAACTACCTTAGTCCAGGCGATGTCCAGTTGTTTTTGCTGTTCAAAATCTTCTACTGTATCTGGAATTTTAGGCAATTCCATTGGTCGTTCTAGGATTACTGCGCCTCTTTCTCTAAACTTTTGTGAATTTGAATAATGTAATCCGACAGGCACTATTCTTGGCGGAGATTTATTTTGTAATTTAGCTTCTCTAAGGGCTATTAAAATAATCCTAGCAGCGCCAGTTTTGGCTTTACTGACCTTTGAATCAGTGTGAGTTTTACCTTCTGGGAACAATAGTAATCTTCCCCCATTGGAAATTTCTCGACCAACATCTTGAAGCATTTGCGAGTTTTTCATTCGTGATTTTTCGACATCATCACTATCAGATGCTCGATAGATTGGCAGGGCACCACCTGCTCTAATCATTCTTCCAAGTATTGGAATTTTGAACAGTGTATGTTTAGCAAGAATAGAGAGCCTTCCTGGTAAAGAGGCATGTAATAAAATGGGGTCTATTAACCCACTAGGGTGCCAAGCAATGAACATAACACCGCCATTGTGCGGCATATTTTCATTATCAACCACATCTAATTCCCTAAACCAAACCGACATTAAAGAACGGGAAAACCTTCGTAAAATACGGTAAGTAAACCCTAACTTTGGTTGGCCATCGCCTTTAGGGTCACCCAACCACGACATACATCATGGTCAATGCGTACTACTCTTTACTCCACCGCCGATGAGGCGGTAAAATTCTGAGTTTTGGCTGAAATTAATCTTTTTCATATATTGAATTTGATTCTAGCTTTCTTTGGTTAACAAATAATGCGATAACAGATGCTACTGATACTGCCAAGAATGTGAAACCCGGTGCCTCCTCAGGCTCTTGAATAAATGCAGATGCTGTGTCCATCAACATGATATCAATGGTAACAAGCGGGGAAGACGAATGCCCGCCACTTGAGTTGGACTTAAGACCTCTAATTGATATTGTGTGGTTGCCATCCAAATCAATTCCCGGTAGGTGTTCAAGTTGGTGAATTATGTCGATTGCCGCTACGTTACCATCTGTATCAGTTTTTTCGTAGGAATGCAAGTTTGTCCAATCATCAACAATGTGATTGCTACGCCACTGGATTGCATCAATTCCACCAGTGGTGGTAAACTTGATTGAATCTTTAGGAGTTAAATGGGTATGCGTATTGTCGTGAGTGGGATCATTTTCTATTGAAATTTGCATTGATGAATCGAAAATATAGTATTTTTCTGCGGCTGCCAAAACCGCTTCTAAAGCACGTACTTCTCCATGCCCATAGACATTGTTTTGTCGGTTTTTAGTGATGATGTTTTGAGCGTCATTGTCATCACAGCCATCAATGCCCGCAGCATCTCCCATGTATGTACATGCACGATACTCTGCTGTTTCTTGCATGAAATTCCTAACTTCAAACGGACTTATGTCTGGGTTTGCTTGTAGCATTAGAGCAGCAACACCTGCTGCGCCGGGAGTAGCCATTGAAGTGCCTGAAAAGGCAGTATAGCCATCTCCGGTATTATGAGCAACTGACATAACATCAGAACCGACATAAGCAATATTTGGTTTGACTCTGTTCTCTTCTGTTGGACCTTGACTTGAGTAGGCGGCAATTGATGAGTCTTTATCCAGTGCACCTATGGTAATTGCATCTTCGGCACTACCAGGAGTACCAATGGTACCCCTACCAGCTGAGTTACCTGCAGCAATAAATAACGTAATATCGTTGTATACCATATCATTAGCCATTCTGTTTACACTGTCTTCTTCTGATGAGGTCCATTCAATTATGCCAAATGCTCCAAGTGACATAGAAGCCACCCTGATATTATACTGGTACCTATTATCTATGGTCCATTGCATTCCTGCCATAACTACTGCAAATGATCCAGAACCTCCCGAATCCAACACCTTTACTCCAACGAGTTTTGCTTGGGGAGCCATTCCAGGATTCTCATAAGTTGGAGCTCCTGTTCCTGCAGTAGTTCCTGCACAATGAGAGCCATGACCTTGGTCATCATAAGGGAAAACTTCTGTTCCGTTAGTTAGACTTGGATTATTTACTGGATCGTAAAAAGCCACTACTTTGGGGTCATTGGTTTCTGGGTCATCATCTTGATCGTCAAGACTAGAATGTAAGCCATCGATACCTGTATCGATAATAGCAACTGTGGAACCTGACCCGTCATATCCGGTCTCAGCCCATGCTGTATCTACACCATGAAGGGCAACAGCATCTCCGTTTTGTATAGTCATTATACCATCAAGTTCGAGCATCACAACTCCAGGAAGTTTGGTTGCTTCATCTAATAGAGCAACCGGAACTCTTCCTGCGACAGCATCGATTGCTGGAAGGTAAAACTGATGTTCATAGTCGACTTGTTGTTCAAGCATGGTTACATCTTTTTCGTCTGGAGTATGATCAAAATCAACGATAATTGGCAGTGTACCTTCGCTCAAAAGAATTGGATTATCTATGTGGCGTTCAATCATATCGCCAATGCCGTTTTTATTTCTGTCAACAGTAGTCTCAACCCACCAACCTTCTTCGGTAGTCTCTGATACTTCAGCATCTACGGGTATAACTGCCCCTAACGATGGAACCAACATTAAGAAAATCATTGCGATTGAAATTGTATTACCTAGTTTTGTCAAAACAGCACCAACTAATCCCAAAAGTTGCTGATTAATCAATAATTGGTTTACAAGTTACTAATGATAAACCATCAATCTCGCCAAGTGGCATATTCTATAGAAATGGCTTGGATTACGTTGACAGGTGCGCTTGGATATGCGCCCCAATAGGATTCTCTAAGGTCTTGATTGGCCGACATACATGCCTCAACATCGGCTGGTCTGTCGGGCAATTGCTCCGATTGATTTAGATGGGAAATTATCGGTTGGATATTGGAAAGATTGACTAAGCCCCATCCTGTTTGAGTACACGGTAGTACCGGTGAGATTGGCATAGTGCCAGATGTTGGATCCCAGCCCAGGTTTGGATACCATGCTGAGAGGTTGATTGCTTCTCTAACTTGAGCGTTGGTGACTGTGAAATTCATTCCATTCACTAAATTGCCACCACGCTCTTGTGATGCACCTGAACCATTATCGGAAAATTCGCCGCGCAAATCTTGTAGAATAAAAGAGATAATCCCAGCAGTTCTTGGGGTTGCAAAAGACGTCCCAGAGGTTTCATGATAGCCGTCAATATCGTCATGGTTTGGCAGTACTTGTGTCCAATCAGCAGAGATATCAGGGTATGAACCAGACATTATTTCCTTTTGATCGTCGCCTTCTTCAGCATATCCGGCGATTCCAATAGACCATGGCGGTCCAGCTGTAGCGTCTTGTATAGCAGGGGATGGTGAGTTATCAGCAGCACCAGTGTGCAACTTGTTATGGTCGACCACCGCAACTTTAGTTGCGTCTTCAATACCTGGAACTGGAATAGACCCTATTGCGCCAAATGAGGTTGTTATGACATCGACTAATGGCTGATTTGCTGCTGCGAGTACGGCCTCGGAACTAAATCCTTCGACAAAGAAAATGATCGCTTCTGGATTGGCATCTAGTACTGCACCAGTAACTGCCGAACCATGTCCGTCAGAGGGGTCGTCTAGAATCAATATGTCACTATTACCGTCGGGTGATGTTCCGATGATTTTTGTTCCAGGGAAGTATACAATATCTGTTGCATTAAGAGTATCCCAACAATCTGCTTTGTCTGCATCATAGCGTTCTTGCCATGTACCATCAAGAGTGATATTACATACTTTGTTGACTCCCAAATCATCAAGTAACCATTGTGGATAAGTCTCATTGGTTCTAAAATGGTCGTGATAAACGTTGATTCCAGTATCGATAGGTGCAATTACTGAAAAAGGTCGCCAATCGTTGGAAGCGACAGACTGCGCAACTGTTGAATCATCTTTAACGGATGGTGAATAAGCAAAAGCAATGAAAATAGCACTGATAATTAGTGTTGCAATAAGCAAAGAAGTCATGAATTTTGTTGACGATGGCTCGTCGAACAACTCAGCTTCCAAGACCTCCGCCATGGTTAATTGTAAACGGCTTGTTAAATCAATATAACTAACTAATGAGCCCGATAAAATTCGGGTATATTGAAGCAACGACACATACTGGCCAAGAACATGGAAGATGGTTTTCGAGCAGATCATCTACCTTTTCCAATGCCTAAGCGCAGGCACACTTTAGACCAAGAGTGGCGGTTTTTGACATTCATGCATTGGCGTGTTGATATTGAAAAATTAAGACCCCATGTCCCTGAAGGTCTAGAAATTGATACTTTTGAAGGCTATGCGTATATTGGCCTTGTTCCGTTCATGATGAAACATGTTCGACCAAGTTGGTTTGTAAGCACTCCAGGAATCTCTAACTTTCCTGAATTTAATATTCGAACCTATGTTAAGAAAGACGGCATAGCAGGAGTATTTTTCCTTACCTTAGAAGCCAAAAGTTTGGTCACTTGTAATTTTGCCCCTAGAACTTATGGCTTACCGTACCGTTACGCAAAAGGTAGTGTCAAAAAATCCGGTAACATTTGGGGATGGAGGAGTTCGAGGAATAAGGGCCAGTTTAAACTCGCTGGAACAACAGAAGTTATTGGTGAGCAAATGCAAGCACAACCGGGTAGTTTAGAGGAATTCTTGTTTGAGAGATACAGCCTATATACCAGCCATAGAGGGAGTCTAAGAAGAGGTTATACACATCATAACAAATGGAAATTTCAGCAGGCCAAGGTTGAGTTGACTGAAAATTCATTGACTGAAAGTTTCAATTTGGGAATTGAACAACCACTAACACCAGAACTTGTTCATTATTCCGATGGAGTGAGAGTAAGAACCTTTTCTATAGAATTAGCAGAGCGTATTGGCACCGATATCAATCGAGACTTTTTGCTGTTGGATGGAGACTGTGGACTCTGCCATAGACTTGCCACATTCCTTGATAAACGCATGAAGTCATCAGCCAATTTAGGGTACCGACCAAATAGCTCCGAAGGTGCACAGCGGTTAATCCAAGCAATGCCCAAGAAATACAGTGAATCTGATACAGTCTACCTAGTCAGGAATGGTCAACCATATATGCGCTCAAGTGCTGCCATTCGCTGTTTATTGTACATGAAGTGGTATTACCGAATGTGGTATCCGCTTTGTTGGTTAATCCCTTTGCCGCTTCGTGATATTGCTTACCGTATAGTTGCTAAGTATCGCCACAAGGTGTTCAAAAAACCCAAAGTTTGTACCTTCAGAGTAGATTAATGTTAGAAAGAAACTTCGAAAACCATCAGCAAGACACCAACAATTAGTGCAGGTATTGTAGTATGAATTGTCGCCCAAAGGCTTGCCGCTCGATGTCTTACTAGTAGTGGGAACAGCGCATCCCCATCTTGACTAATTGCGTTGGCAGTGAGTGCAGGAAATGATAGGAGATCCTTGGTATATGCAGTAATTGCAATAATTTGTGGACCACATCCGGGAATTAGTCCAATGAATGCTGCAAGAACCACGGCAATTAACCCATCACCATATCGTGCTAAATCGGCTTCAGTCATGCCCGAAAACAGCATTGAAAACTCGAACACAAGGTATGCTGCCATAACCCAAAAAGTGACAAAGGCAGTCTCACTTGCTGAGTGAATCATTGTTTCACGCATCGAATAGAGCTTGTCACCAATCGATGCCTCCGTATCATCTCTAATCCAATTCTTTTGCGTGATGTAGAGGATAACAGATAGTGAAGTTCCAAGCAAACCAATCCACGTAATGAAACCGTGGAGAGTCAACGGGTTGTAATCAATTTCCAGATTAAAGTCTGCATCTTGAGCACTCCATACTAGTAGTAAAACAGCAAATATCAAACCAATTGCCGTGACCATCCACCAAACAGTATAGCCTTGATGGAGAAGGAAATATCTCCAGCCACCTGCTTCTTCTCTACCAAGGTCATCGATGATTTCATGAGACTCTAACTCGTCAGATTCAACAGGACTTTCTGGCGGATTATCGTCTTTAAAAGTTGGACCAAATTTACCCAATGGATTGCGCGGTGTGATTTTCAAACCGTCTACAAGGTAACCCCAAAAGACACCGACAATAAACGAAATTAGGTGAACTGCAATGACTGGAGCAATGAATGAGGAATCAGTTACTGCAGCGCCGATTAAGACGAATGCAGCATCTCCTAATGTCGCGATAAGGGTTGCAATTACCGTCCCGTAAGTAACATATCCACGAGCATACATTGGCATCATGACAATGGCCCCACCGCAGCCTGGAGTAATCCCCATAAGCGCCCCAATAACAGGTTGCCAACGCTTATTCGCTCGAATTGCATCAACAAACTTTCCAGCAGTAATATACTGCAACCAACTGAATAGAAGAACCATTGCGGCAACAAAAACAGTTACTGCAAGAAACGCGTCGCGCATACTGACGACAATCACTTCGAGGACTTCCGAGGATGTTACCATCAGTTTTCCACCTCAAAAGAAATTTTTACTAAACTGGCGATTGATGAAGAAATACGCTTTTTTATTGCACCAATTTTGACATTGAGACCGCCATCAAACTTATCTCTAGAGATTATCTTTAATTCAGTACCAGGGTGAATACCATTATTTTCTAGCCATGATAAAATACTCGGATCATCATCAGGAACTTGCATAACTGTCAAAGACATATTAATTGGAGAATCGCATAATGGAAGGTCTCTTTCATTGTATAATTCTCCGTTAGGTCCTGGAATTGGATGACCGTGAGGGTCACGAGTAGGATTGCCCAGATACTCGGCTATTGCCATTTCTAAATTCTTTGATAGAGCATGTTCAAGCTTTTCCGCCTCATCATGTATTTCTTCACGGCCTAAACCTAGTGTTTGGGAAAGAAAAGTCTCCAATAACCGATGTTTACGCACGATTGAAAGTGCTTCTAACTCGCCTTTTTTTGTTAAAGATGCACCCTTGTAAGGAATATGATCTACTAATTCCTTTTCTGCTAGCCTTAGAATCATTTTTGTTGCAGAAGCTTTGCTGACTTGAAGATTATCGGCAAGTTGCTTTGTTCCAACGTTATTGGGACCGAGTTTCCAAAGAGATTTTAGGTAGTCCTCTACGGCTACTGAGTACATGTGCAGCGGTTAGCCATGGCTAATATAAGGGTTTGTCAAGGCTAACTTTTTGCTAACATTCCATTACAGAATCATGTTAAATGTGTTCTCTATTACGGACGGACATGGACGCCAAAGACCAGCGAATGGTATGGATCGATTTGGAAATGACTGGACTGGACGAGAAAAAGGAATCGATTATTGAAATCGCCACGGTAATTACCGATGGAGAACTGAATATCTTAGCCCAAGGCCCAAATCTTGCTGTTACCGTTTCAGAGGAGTTAATTGCCGGAATGGATGAATGGAATACAACTCATCATCACCGCAGTGGACTAGTAGATCGAATACGAAATAATGGTGTCAGTATCGCTGAGGCAGAACAACAAACTCTTGAATTCTTAAAGCAATGGGTTAGTCCAAAAACAGCCCCGCTATGTGGCAATAGCATATGGAATGATCGGAAATTTCTCGATAAGGAAATGCCACTTGTTGCTGATTACTTACACTACCGAATGATCGATGTTTCAACTGTCAAAGAACTTGCTAGAAGATGGTATCCGAAGGTAGAAAAATACCAAAAGAAACTCTCTCATTTAGCTTTAGATGATATACTAGAATCAATAGAAGAGTTAGCATATTTTAGAACAGAAATTTTCAATGCTCAAGAAGATTGACGCCAATTCTTATCTTCAGGTGAAACTCCCTTGCTAAGAGATAGTATCTGTGCGGTTACCGCAATAGCAATTTCTTCAGGTGATTCTGCACCGATGTTAATTCCGATTGGACAGACCACTGAATCTAACAAGTCTTGCTTGATTTCCTGTGCTAATGCTGATTTACAGAAAGAATTCCACTTACTGCGACTACCAATAACACCTATGCGAGGGAATGTTTTTCCATCCGGCAGGCAATTGTTTTGCTGGCAAATTGCCAATAGACCGAGCAATCTATCTTGATCCTCTGACCAATCATGACCGAGCAACAAAATGTCGGAAAACCGAGTTATTGAATCAAATGATTCAGTTGCCAAAAATTCTGCTACGCTAGATGGAATTAGTTCGGTAGCTTGGGGGAATGACTTTTTGTCACAGTATTCTATTCTTGAGTCAGTGACTGAATGATGCCAATTTAGTGAATTGATAGTTTGGGACAAAGCATTGGCACAATGACCTCCACCCATCATGAGTACGTGAGGGGATGGCATGATTACTTCTATTGACAAGGTAACTCGGCCCCCACATAGAGAATCTAAAGGTTGTACTTCATAGCCCTTCGCACCCTTATTTAGACCATATGTGTGCATTTCACCATATGGCTCCCAATATTCACTGAGCAATTCTTGGCAACGTAGTAGTACTTTCATTTCTAAACCAGCACCACCCACAGTTCCATGGAAACCTTCCTTACCCTCAGCAACCGCTAGTTTAGCTCCAACCTTACCAGGAACGCTACCAGAAGTTTGGATAACACTGGCAATTACCACACGACGTCTTTCCGCCAGCCGCTCTAAAGCCCAAGCCAACGTGTCATTCGACATGTGCTGCGCTACTGGTCTTTACCAATACCATTTACGCATCAAAGTTCAACAAAAAAACCTGCACTTTCTCTTAATCTTGCTTTATCCTCAGGTGTGTCTATATTCAAAGATAATAGAGTATTATCGACTGCAACTGATTCAAATCTCACAATATCCTTCAATGGCACATCATCATTTGCCGCCATTATAGCAAGTAAGTCATCCTTTACTAAAGCCACAGGATGACCATTTACCGAATTATCTGTTAAGCAACACGACCTGTCAGTTTCAGTTAGTTTACCAATATGTGATGCTTTCCATCCCGGCCTATCCACTGGACACATTATTGCCTTATTGGGCATTCTGCCTAATTCTGCTAACACTGAATTAAGCCCAACTTTTAGGCTCCCAGTCCGCCCATTTTCTGGTGATTTATTGACCACTACCACTGCTCCATTAGAGACCATTAGTGCGTCAAATTGTAATTCTTGATTGACCACAACAATTACTGGAGTGCAGCCTGCATGTTGTAATTTTAATATAGCGTGCTCAAGAAGAGTTTTACCTGCTACTTCTACCAGTGCTTTGTGTTCTCCAAGCCGTTTGCTGTAACCCGCGCTCAATATGATTGCTGGTGTTGTTTTGACCATGCTTTAGACACCATTAAAATCAGAAATCTTTAGTAATCTCACGGCCAATTATCATTTTTTGAACTTGAGATGAACCTTCATAGATCTGCATTACTTTTGCTGCTCGCATTAATCTTGCAACTGGGTACTCTTCAGAGTAACCATAGCCACCAAACACTTGAACGGCATCGGTAGATACTTCCATTGCCGTATCTGCAGCAAAGCGCTTTGCGTGAGCTGCTGATTCCGTATTCCTTATACCGTTATCAGATTCAAATGCAGATTTCCAGGTTAGCATACGAGATGCTTCAATCTTAGTTTTCATATCTGCAAGCATGAATTGAATCGCTTGATGCTGGTGCAATGGTTTGCCAAATGTCGTTCGCTCGTTTGAATATTGTAATGCATGCTCGTAGGATGCTCTTGCAAGTCCTGTTGCGTGAGCGGCAATATTTGGTCGACTAACATCAAACGCCTTCATTGCATTCATCCACCCACCAGATTCACTACCCCCAACCAATTGGTTCTTGTTAACACGAACATTATCAAAGACAATTGACCTAGTATCAGAACATCTCTGGCCCATGTTAGATTCTTTTTTGCCCAGTGAAAAGCCTTCAGCGTCTTTCTCAACAATAAATCCAGACATGCCACGATATCCTGCATCGATATCGGTTTTTGCTAAAACAAAGAAAAAGTCAGAATAACCGGCACCTGTAATCCACATTTTCTCACCATTGATGACATATTCATCACCATCAAGGGTGGCTGTAGTTTTACAAGCAGCAACATCGGAACCGGCTCCGGGTTCAGTAACTGCATATGAAGCAAGATGGCCTTCCTCAGCCACTCTTCTGAGCCAAATTTCCTTTTGCTCTTCAGTAGCACCGGTAATTAGTGGTGCACAAGCTAGTGCTGTAGCATAAGCGGCTGTTGCAAACCCAGGGTCACCCCATGCCAATTCCTCGTTAACTAGAACCTCTTCCATACAACCCAATCCCAAGCCGCCATATTTTTCGGGAATATGTAAATTTAGAATACCCATATCATGGGCTGCAGTGATGGCATCTTTGGGATACTCAGATTCTGCGTCCCAATGTTCTGCCTTTGGCCTAATTTCATCGACAGCAAAATCATGGGCTAATTCTTTCAAACCTTCTTGCATTTCATCAAGTTGGAAGTTGACCATGATACTCCGAGGAGGCCGAGGGTTAAGATTTCATGGTTTAGAAACCGGCTCTTCTGAAATATTCGCAAACGGCTAGGAATATGAAATACACCACAATTAAGGTAATCCCTTCCCATTTCTTAAACTCATAAGAAGTTCTCATCAACAATAAAGCAATGGCGGTACTGATTATGGTTGCTGGTAAAATAACTAACATTATCATATCAGAGCCAGCATCAGTTAGATAAAGTGGATGGACCATTGATGCTATTCCAATTGACAACAATGGATCTGTTATATTCGAACCAATTAAAGTTCCAATGGCAACTCCTTGACTTCTTTTAGCAGCCATGAAAGCAATAGTAAGTTCAGGTAAAGAAGTCCCTAGACCAGATACTACTGTACCTATTATGGAGTGAGGAATGTTCATTTCATAAGCCAAATCGCTAGCGTTTACCACCAAATGGTGAGCAGCAAATACAGCTAGAGCAAGACCAATAATCACCATAACACAGTATGCCGCACCTGACCATGATAGACTTGACATGTCAATATTCTCGGCATCATTACCACCCTCATTATCCATTATTTCCTTACGGTTGTAAAGCAGCCATGAAATATAGGTGATGTAAAGCGTTGATAAGATAAATCCTTCAATTCTAGTTATCCCTTCGTCAGTAAGTAGGAATAATGCCATCAGCAATAGAGACAACATCATTATCAAGCCGTCTCTCTTAAGCCATGACGGTCTTATCTTCAAACCCTTAGCAAGCGCAACAAAACCTAAAATCAAGGTTATTTGAACCAACACAGAACCTAATATACCGCCAATTGCGAAATCTGCTACCTCGGGGTTTTTATCAACATTCAATGCCGATGTAGAGGTGACTAGAATCTCAGGAAGCGAGGTGCCAATTGACACAATTGTCAACCCAATAACCACCTCAGGTATCCCGCCTCTGCGGGCTAATCCTTTGGCGCCTTCAATAAAAAAGTCAGCTGAAACCACAAGTAAGCCCAAAGCTAATAGTAATATGAATACTGAAAACAAAATTCCATTACCACCAAAGTTGGTCGATAATACTTGACTGGCAATTATTGCTAGGAAAAGGGCAGCCAACATCAATAGGGTATTGAACTGAAGAAGTTGGGGGATTCCCATCAACTTATTTCCCCGCGCCATGCGCTTGCCAACCAGTATGACTTATTCACGATTATGTTTACCTATATTCCATAGGATAAATGAATTAACCTTCTCGAATTGGCACTAAACATGCGCACTGAATTCTTATCCGAGTTGATAGGAACTTTTGTGATGGTATTTATTGGATGCTATTCAATAAAGGCTGGCTATTCACCAGCAATAATTTCTTTTTCTTTTGGTTTTGCAGTATTCATGGTTATTTTAATTTCAAGAAAATACAGCGGCGCACACATTAATCCGGCTGTTTCAATCGCTTTTTCAATAACTGGCCAATTAGATAAAAAAATGTTAATGCCGTATCTAACTGCTCAATTTATTGGAGGAATTGTTGCTGCATATCTGGTCGGTGGTTTTGGTGCTACAGAATTTTCAGTAAATACCAGCACAGGCATTGGAATTGAGATCTTTATCACATTTGTTTTAATGATGAGCATTTATCTAACAATTTTCAGAACAGATAGTGATTTTATTGTCGCCTTGGTAGTTGGTTCAGTAGTAGCCTGTTTAGCATTTATTTTTGGCAGCCACACCGGGGCTTCAATGAATCCAGCAAGGACACTAGGCCCTAACTTAATCTCTAATTCCATAAGTGTGATACCAATTTATTTAATTTCAACAATTTTTGGTTCTTGCCTTGCAGCATTGGCAATAAAGAGAATAAACAGTAATAGTTAACCAATTTTTATTGGCAATGTATTCAAAAGATAGATTGATTTGGGCAGTGCTATGTCAGAGAAGCGAATCATGCGTAAATTGAACAAACTCGCTTCAAGAATTCACTCTAAAATAGAGACCGTCAGAGATGAAATGGACGACCTTGAGATAGAGTTTGAACTCTTGCAGAAACAAATCCAAAGATTACAAGCAAAGACTAGTAGTAAGGTAACTGCAGCAGATGAAGTAGAAGTTATCTTAGAAGTAGATGAGGACGAAGGTGATGAGGAAATTGATTTAGAGAACACATCAGCGGTAAATATCACACCGAAAAAATTCTGATTAATTCTCTGACAGCGTTGTTGCCAATCTATTAGCAATCATGTCACCAACTTGGCTACATGATGAATCTCCACCTAAGTCATAGGTTAGATGTTTACCCTCTGCTAGGTGTTGAGCCACACAGGTTTCAATTGAAGAAGCAACGTCAAGTAATTCTTGGCTGCCATTTTTCCTTCCTAGCCAATCCATCATCATTTGTACTGAATTAATTGAGGCTATTGGGTTAACTTTGTTCATACCAGCATATTTTGGTGAAGAACCGTGAACTGGTTCGAAGAAGGCGTGTTTATCACCAATGTTACCCGAGCCTGCCATACCCATTCCACCCTGTAAAACAGCAGCAAGGTCAGTGGCAATGTCACCAAACATATTTGAGGTTACCACTACATCATAATGCTCAGGAGTTCTTGTTAACCATTGCGTAAAAGCGTCTATGTAACCGTAGTCTGTGGAAATACCTGAGTAATTTGCAGCAACTTGATCAAACGTTCTACGGAATAATTGACAACCCCTGGTTACGTTACTTTTGTCAATACATGATACTCTTTTGACACCATCTGAAGGAGCCCCATTGCGGGTTTTACAGATTTCGAAGCCCATTCTAACCAATCGCTCGGTTCCGTGTGAAGAAATCGGTCTTGGATCATATACGACCTCACCCTTTAAGCCTGGAAATTCAACTTCTGGAATGACATAATCTTCCAGCCCTTGCGCTCTATTAGAAGCCCTCTTTAGCAGCGAGTGATATAACCCCTCTGTATTTTCTCGCAAAATTGTCATGTCTACCATTTCAGGCTCCCATATTTGCCTGAATTTTCCGTGAACTTTGTGCATGACACCATTAAAAAGCTTGACCGGACGAACGTTTGCGTACAAGTCTAGACCGCTCCTAAGTCCCAAGATTACCGAGCCCCCTGCAAGGTCACCGTTAGGCAAGTAAGCCCCGGGGTGACCGATTGCGCCAAGGAATATTGCGTCTGAATCATCCCGGCAAAATTCAAATGAACCTTCTGCCCATTCTTGACCTGTTTCTTTGTAGAGTTGTCCACCACAGGCAATTTCAGTTAAATCAAACCCAATGTTGGTATTTTCTGAGATTGTGTTGAGAATTTTAGATGCTTCAATGGCGACTTCCCTCCCTGTCCCGTCGCCCGGAAGTATTGCTATACGGTAGTCGCCCATGAATTGGCCACGGGCAACTGGTAAATGAACGAAACCCTAACAAAAAAATACAAATTAAATTGGCTTTATAAATGACTTATTTAGTTGTAATATGATGCTTTTAGAATCTCAACTACATGTTCTAAAGAAGGTAGTGTATGATTTTCTAATGGTGGAGAAAAAGGCACTGGAGTATCCAAGGCACCAATTACACAAGGTGCTGACTCCAATGAATAAAAACAGGATTCTAGTATCCGACTTTGAATTGTGTGACCAAGTCCACCGCTCCATTGACCCTCTTGTAATATAACCAACCTTCCAGTTCGCATGACTGAATCAATGCATGTTTGCGCATCGAATGGAATAATTGTCCTCAAATCAATTATTTCAATTTCAATGCCTTCATCACTAAGCAAATCTGCTGCTTGTTGAGCGATATGGAGCATTGCTCCCCAAGTAATCAACGAGATATCACGGCCTCCTCGCACCACTGAAGCCTTGCCAATCTTGTAATTTTCTTTCGCCTCAATCGCTGTAGTCACGCTTTTTGTGTCTACTTTTTGATTAATATTTTGACCCCATCCGGTTAATCCACCTCGCAAACCATACAGGCCAATATGCTCGAGCATAATCACTGGGTCTGGTATTTCTGCTGCTTCCACCAACAAATCATATGCGTCCTGAGGCGTTGCTGGAGCCAAAACGATAATTCCAGGATCATTAGCAAACCATGATTCAATCATATTAGCATGGAATGGCCCTGACCTTGTTTTTGCACCTAAAGGTATACGGATAGTCATAGGGCAATCTGCTCCCCAGCGCCATCTTAGCATTGCTGCATTGTTAATTAGCGCATTGAATCCAAGTGCAGCAAACCCACCAAATTGGATTTCAACCATCGGGCGCATTCCAGATAGGGCAGCACCGATTCCAGTATGGACAATAATTGCTTCACAAAGCGGCATATCGATTAATTTCTCATCATGTCCTGCATTTTTCAGTGCGATATTCATACCAAAGGCACCAGCGACTTCCATATCTTCACCAATAAATACGCAATCATCTCCGTATCTGTTGGCAATATCAACCATGGCTTGTTGAATTGCTCTGGCATAGGTCCATCCACCCGATTCAGCATAACTCAATGTTGAGATGCCGACTGGAAGTGCTGCTGCTTCATAGTTTGAGGTTGGATTCGAAAGTCGGTTGAGGTGGTCTTGATGAGATTCAGCGTCAGAAATACTAGTAATTCCTTTAGTTACCGTTTCTGGATTTGGCCAGTCCATGGCTAAAAGACTATCATAATCAGCCTCAACCAATTGCTTTTCTTGATTTTCCAACTCAATTATATCATCTTCACTGACGCCAAGGTTTAGCAATAATTCTCGATGGGTACTAATCGGATCTTTTGCCGCCCAATAATCCAATAATTCCCGGTCTACGTAACCGG
Organism: uncultured Candidatus Poseidoniales archaeon; assembly: GCA_964014545.1. GTDB lineage: Archaea > Thermoplasmatota > Poseidoniia > Poseidoniales > Poseidoniaceae > MGIIa-L1. Next base: position 33,738 of record CAXGZX010000001.1, read on the forward strand.
GAGGGGTGCCTGATTCGCTACCTAAATAGAGATCATCGTGGTGGTGGGCATGTCCACAGCCTCTCATTGTTTCCACATGAATTAGGGTCGGGCCTCCGCCCTCTAAGGCAAATTCTCTAGCACATGCTACGCTTGCATACCATGAAGCTGGATCTGAACCATCGATAGTCCAACTAGGGAACCCCATTGCTGAGGCCTTATCTGCCCAAACCTCGACTCCTGATTGATTATTAGTTGCCGTATCCAATGCGATTTGATTATTTTGTAAAATGTAAGTTATCGGTAAACCCCGTGTTCCGGCTAAGTTCAACGCTTCCCAAAATTCCCCTGACGAAGACGCCCCCTCGCCAATACAAGCAACATGAAACCGCGATAACTTTTGTTGCCATGCAGCAAATGCCAATCCGGTCATAGTAGCACTAGCAATGGGTAAAGGCGCAGTAGGAGGTAAAACGCCCACATGCCAAGCTCCGATGTGTAAATCTCTTCCACCAGCGTCATCAAAGCCACCATTTTGATTGGAACCAACCTTACCTAGATTTGCTGCCATAACACTTAGCGGTGTATCTCCCATTGCCAATGCAAGACCAACATCACGAATCATTGGAGCAACTAAATCTCCTTGGTAACCGTTTCCGGGAGTCGCAGACAAATCAGCATTCGGATTGCTTTTCAATCCGCTAGCAACCGCAACAACGGCTTCTTGCCAAGTTGAGCGAAAACCTTTACCGCCAAATTTACTACCGTCTGGAGTTTCAATACCATTAGTAAAAATTTCTTTCAACACCTCATCCATATATCTCGTTCGAGTCATATGACTTTGCCAATCAAGTCTTTGCGCCACGGTAATAGACATGTAGTGGGCAAGCCTCCTTAACATCAGTTTCATATCAAGTAAAAAGTGAGTGTTTCTTCTAGTAACATAAGTTTCAACATCCCTTCTTGGGATTACTTCTGATTGCTTTTCTTCCGCCATTTTAGAGTTAAGTTGAGAGATTAAACCTTTACTTAAGCCGTCAATGAAACGCTTGGAATATTTGCTCCATGAGGGTGCTTCAAACTGTTTGGGCTCAGAGGTGATTAAGTGATCCCAAATATCGGCAACAAGGGAGATTTTACCATCGTGTTGTTGGGTTACGAATAACAAAACTTCTCTTCTTGCTGCTATCGCTAGAAGAGGTTGAGTAAAATCTAATTTTGCTTTTGGCACCCAGTCTGAGCCAAAAATCTCTGGTAACTCCCCCTGCGCCATGACAAAGCCACCGGAATCTTACATACAAATTGAACGATTAATGTTCAGTTTACATCTACCTTAGATTCAAGGGTTTTCATCGTAACTCTAGCCACGACTATTGTAGCCAGAATTGAGGCAATAATGCCGATAATCAAGAGGATTGAGCCACTTGGAGAATCCTTGAATCCATCCATCCCCCCGCCAGATAGAACAATTTTACCCGCAGCATGACCAAAGTAAGCATAGGCAAGTGAATATATCACGCTTGAAAGGTTTGAGATGAAGAAAACCCTTGTACTAACTGGACTGCTGGCCATAATGTAATTTAGCCATTCATCAGGAATAATTGGCGATAATCTTACTAATACAGAGATTTGCATCGCTTCTTCATTAATTGCTAGTTCAAGATTTTTTAACCGCTCATCTTTAGCGACCATTTCCTCAATTCTCTCCCTAAACAACCATCTTCCCAGAAGGAAAGCTAAGAGTCCCCCAATTACTGAGGCAAAGAAATTAACCACTACTGCAATCCAATAAGGAAATATTGCACCAGAGGCAACTTTCAAAATTGGGGTAGGGAACAACAAAACTACTGCAAAAGATACCATTATGGCATAAAATATTGGCGCTAATGGCCCCAAATCTTCTACCCAATCTATAAAATCTCCAACATCTTTGAAAGCATAATACCCTACTACAAGCCAGAGTGAAACTACGCCAAGGCTGATGAATAATCTAATACGACCTGCTTTACCTTGCTTGATTTTTATTCGGCTAGTCTTTTTTGAGGAAGACAATATTCATTCCTCCTCATCGGCTATACCCACGATATTATCTACTGTGGGAAAAGAGTCTAAAACATCGCTTACCATTTGCGTTATATCTTCAATTTGTGTGATTAAGGTGATGTCTTCCACAGTACCTGGCCTACCTAAACTCCACATCAATTCGTAAACCAATTCATTGGTCAGGCGGGTCAATTTCAAAACTTCTGGGTCTACTCCAAAAAGTTCATCCTCAGGCCTCAAGGCAACTAAATCTGGTTTTTCGTCCAAAACATCATCCATTATTTCCGCAACTTCATGTTCAAGAGACTCTGCTTGTTGCTCAAGAATATCTTCCATTGTGGTCATACCACCTTTGAGTTTGGTCGAACGAGCATTACCGCTACCCAATTTCTCACTCTTGGTGATTTCATTTAGGGTGGTAGAAGTTGCCTGATTGGATTGATTATTTTCAGCTTGCTCGGGATTACTAGGCAAAGAATTAGGGTCAACATCTTGAACTAGGTTGTTTAGGGCAATTCTAAGCATTGCAGCCATAGTTGAAGGGTCAAACATATCTTGTACTTCGATTCCTTCTTCATCCATTTGAACTAAGATTTCATCAATAAAACCCGGGTTGATTTTCTCTGGTCCAACCAAACCTTTCAACATAGGTAAGGCCCAAGTCGAGTCTCCCATGAGCATAGCAACATCAAAACTCCCTCCACCAGAATTTGGCCCTGCTACATCAGCAGGTGGTGGTACAAACTGCTTTCTTGCATGTTTGTTTAATTGCTGAATTAAAATGTTCATATCTATCGGTTTGGTTATCACTTCAGAAATTCCGGCTTTGGCGGCTGATACCATGTATTCTTGACCTGAATTTCGAGACAGCACTACGATTCTGCACTTGAAAGCAAATTCAGGGTCTGCCATCAATCTTTGAGCTGCGTCAATTGCATCGCCAGATTTCCATTCTCCATCGATTAATACAACCTCTGGCATTGTTGCTAATGCCGTCCCCTCTGCTTGCCTAAGGGTTCCTGCCCTAGTGATTTCAAAGCCCTCACGCTCCAACGTGTTGGCAAGTAGGGTACGTCTACCTTCATTCTCGTCTGCAACGATAACCTTAGCCAGTTCAAGCCCCCCTTAAGTAAGGAAAACTAAGTCGGACATTTGAACCTCATGCTAAATTTTCTAGACAGAAGCCAAAATAACTAGACCTCATAAATTTTCGAATACTGCGGAATTTACTCGACATCTGCGGGTAGAGCATTATTCCAAGCCATTATTCCACCATCTAAATTGTATAATTTATTACCATCATAACCCACATTCATCAAGTACATAGCTGCCATTTGAGACCTCATCCCACTACGACATAGCAATATTACATCACTATCTTTGGGAATTGAATCTACTTTTGACAATATGTCCTCATGATTCACCTGCAGATCTGTGAAAGAGATGCGCATTTGAGAATATTCCATATCTGATCGGACATCGAGTAAAAATGGTTGCCATCCAGACTCTTTCCTACCCTTATACTCAGACATTGACAAGTGTTTGAACATAACACCTCCAGTGTTAATCGGTTCTTGAATATCTCCTTTTCCAGCAACGGCATTTTTGCACCACCCATTTTCCTCAAACATAGCTCTTACTTGATTTATGTCAACCTCGGGTGTCGCTGCATTTTTGGCATACTTTAGCGTTCTAAAGTCCATTGATTCCGCATCATATAGCAATAGTCTGCCAGATAACGTTTCACCATTGCCGATTATGATTTTCAGCACCTCTGTAGCTTGTATTGAACCAATGACACCAGGTAAAACACCAAACACTCCGCCTTCAGCACAAGAAGGTATTGAGTTACTAGGAGGTGGTTCGGGGAATAAATCACGGTAGCAAGGACCGTTGTTATAATTAAACAAACTTACCTGTCCTTCAAATCTATAGATTGAACCATAGACCCATGGGATGGAGTTAATTCTACACATATCATCGATTAAATAACGAGTTGGTATGTTATCAGTCCCATCTACAACGATGTCATAATCAGAAAATATTTCTTTAGCATTATCAGGAGTTAGCCTTTGATTCCAAAACTCAACCTTGATAGTTGGGTTTAATTCCAAGACTCTGTTTTTTGCCGATTCTGCCTTACTTTGACCGAGTTTGGATTCAGCATGAATTACTTGTCTTTGAAGATTAGAGAGTTCAATATTATCGTCATCAATTATACCAATTTTACCAACACCAGCAGCAGCTAGGTAAAGTATAACCGGACTACCAAGGCCTCCAGCCCCAATAACCAACACCTTTGATTGAGATATTTTTTCTTGCCCCGCATGGCCAACACTGGGTAAGGAAATATGTCTAGCATATCTCTGCAAGTCGACCATGCTTAGCCGAGGAAACTCTGATTCATCAATTAGAAGGTTGTTCAATGAACATATTCTTCCAGCCATTTTTCTGCATCCATGGCTGCCTGGCAGCCCATTCCAGCAGCAGTAATTGCTTGTTTATACCTGGTATCGACTACGTCTCCTGCGGCAAACACTCCGTCAACAGAAGTCATAGTGTGTTGTTTGTGGACGATATATCCGTTCTCATCTGTTTCAATTTGTTCTCCAAGGAAAGCCGTTATCGGTTTGTGGCCAATCGCAATAAAGGCACCAGTGGCACTGATTTCTTCTAGTGAACCATCTCTTGGATCTTCAAGTATTGCGCCTGTTAAACCGTTTTCATCAGCCTTCCATTCTTTGACTTGACTAAATGTCTTAATTTCGATTTTATCATTATTGGCAGCTCTCTCATACATTATGGTACTGGCTTTGAATACATCCCGGCGGTGAATCAGTGTTACTTTAGATGCAAATCTGGTCAAGAAGGTAGCCTCTTCGCAGGCTGAATCGCCACCACCAATTACCAAAACCTCTTCATTTTTGAAAAATGCACCATCACAAGTAGCGCAAGTTGAGATTCCTCGACCTTTTTGTTCTGCTTCCCCAGGAGCATTAAGCCATATTGATTCTGCACCTGTTGAAATAATGATACTGTGAGTTAGAAATTCTTCTCCTTCAACAGTTACCTTGTAAGGTCGCTTAGACAAATCAACGGATTCTACATTGCGGTCTTGCACCTCCAAACCAAACCTTTCGGCTTGAGAACGCAATTCCATCATCATTTCAGGACCGCCAATACCCTCTGGGTAGCCAGGAAAGTTTTCAATATCAGAAGTCAACATGAGTTGCCCACCAGACATGTAACCGGCGAACATCAAAGGGTCAAGCATGGCTCTAGCAGAATATAACCCCGCAGTATAACCTGCTGGCCCCGAACCAATAATTACTACATTCCTAACCTCACTCATTATCTCACCGACAAGTCAAATAGGCAATAAGCACCTATTGAATCTTTACATCGTAAAATTATAATTTAGCCAGACGTTCTACAAATTATTCATAGTAACCACAGCATTGACTGCGGCTCTAGCATGAGGCTCTAATCTTGGTTCAATATGACGCTCCTCCGCGCCAGGACCAATAATTCCTAGGCCAATTGGTTTGTTAAATTCAAGTTGCAGTTCAATAATTGTTTGAATCACGCCGTGACCCATTGCTGCGCCGTGTTGGGTTTCACCCTTTTCTATAATACCTAAACAGATTGCACCTTCAAGTTCAGCATTCTGTGTTAGTGCTCGTTTTAGTGCTAGGGGCACTTCCATTGAACCCGGTACCCACACGATTTCACTAATCTCTAGAGAATGCATAGCAGCTTCTTCTTTAGCATAATCTAACATCATTTCAATCTCAGTTTTGTGATATGAACCACAAACAGCAACTATTCCCATTATTCAACACCTCTGTCCTTCATCAATCGCTCAATCGTTTCTACGATTAATTGAGTATTACTATCAATTTCTAAATTTACTACATCACCAATTTGTTTGGAACCAAGAGTGGTAAGACGAAGGGTTTCAGGAATTATATGAAGATGGAATATCCCATTCTCAACTTTTCCAACTGTCAATGAAATCCCGTCAATAGCGATGTAGCCTTTCTCTGTCAGATACTTGTGAGTGGATGGCGATGCTAGAATACTAAAGGTCATTTGATCTCCTGATTGGGCTCTAGAACTAATGATCCCAGTTGCCATTATGTGACCCGATAAGATGTGGCCGCCTATTTCATCACCAAATTTCAGTGAACGTTCAATATTTACCAGGCTTCCAACGGACAAGTCTCCTAAATTTGTCCGATTTAACGTCTCAGTAATTATGTCAAACTTGACTTCCCCTCCATTAATGGAAACAACTGTCAAACATACCCCATTGATTGCTACACTAGCACCAATTTGTAAAGCCTCGACATTAGGTAAGTTAATACTGACTGAGGTCACTGTGTTAGATTCACTAACTGAAACAATTTCGGCAACTCCCTGTATTATTCCAGTAAACATGTTACAACCTCAGTCCTGATTTTGTGATAATTGTAAAATTCTAGCAATTATTTTCCTAGTGCCATCAAGGTCATCAGTCAAACCTTCAACCCTTGTGACTTTGATATTTTGATACCCTAGTTGAGCTAGCTTTTGTTTTATTGAATCCTCAGCATGTTCTTGATCATACCCTAGCGCAATGACATCTGGATTGACAATCGGCAGGATTTCAAAGATGGAAACGTCGGGTGAATTACCAACAATTGCCTCATCGACTGGTTTCAAACCTTCCACCATTCTTCTACGAAGGTCGTGGTTGGTTACTGGTTCATGTTTTCGGATTCTAACTGTATCATCATGAGCAACTACAACCGTAAGGTGGGTACCTAGGCTTTTGGCTTGTTCAAGGTAATGCAAATGACCGGCATGAAGTAGGTCAAAAACTCCAACTGCCATAACCTTCATTGGATTCTCTCCCATTTAGTCCAGTAACCCGCTACTGATGATATTACCGATTATTCCGCTTGATGAATTGCGCTGATGATTTCTGCACCTTCGAGAAAAGGAATGCCCCTTTGCTCTGCCCAAATTCTTGCCTCACTTACCGAAAGTGCATGATCTCCATCTGGTTCCAACATTTCTGCACCGATGACAACTGGTGTCACATTAGATAATCTTGCTAATCCTACAGCCAATTCAGTATGACCTTGCCTTCTGAGTAAACCTCCTGCGGTTTCTCGACACACAGGTATGTGACCTGGAGTACGGAATTCTTTACCAAGTAATTGTTTAGCCGCTCGTGTGTCAATATTACCATAGAATATTTCCTTGGTTAATTCGGCAAATCTGCGGGTAGTTAATGCTCTATCCTTGTCGGTGATACCGGTATATGTTTCTCGGTGGTTCAGCGAAAGAGTAAACGCTGACCTAGCGTCATATCTTAGGTCATTTGTCACCAGATGAGATAACACTGCATATTCACTGGTTAGCGCTTGATTGGTGTGAAGGTCCTGCAGGAAAGGTAGTTCAAAACGCTCGCCAACCTCATCTCCGATAGCGAGGAATAACAGACCACCGCAATCTTTTCTCAATTGACGCATTGTTTCTGGTTTTGCATACTCTGCGGCGAATAGTAAATCTGTTTCACCTTCTCGCTTTTCCGAGTCAAAAAGACAAACTGGCATGCCTTTTGCAAATGCTTTAATCGCCGCTTCTATGGAATTGCCCATGAGTGTTGGGTTGAGCAACTCATTGATGAAGTGTCGCATATCATCACAACATAGAAATTAGCAGAATTGAGGTTTTTTCTAATCATTTAACAGAAAGGTGTTATCATAGGGTGACCCTTGGCCTGTAACTGCGGGAGTGGGATGTATGCCAATTAAATTAGGACCTGCTGGAATTCCCTTGTCATGCAAAGGAAGAACCATCGTCGAGGGAATGGACGACATCATCTCACTTGGACTAGAGACAATGGAAGTTCAAACTGTGCGCATGATTGCTCCACAACACTTTGAACAGTACTGGCAAGCAGGTGTTTTGGCCAACAAAACTGAATTTGAAATGAATATTCACGGACCATACTACTCTGAACTATTAGGCGATAAAGTCGAAAGAGGTCGTTCGTTGACAAAAATAGAATCAACTCTACAGGCTGCTAAAACAATCAATGCAAGACACATTACTCTCCACGCTGGCCATTACGGTGATATGGGCCGAGGCGTACAGGCTAACGAACAGTTGGCCAATATTTTTGCCGGAATTGTCGAAAGAGTCCACGAGATTTGGCATGATGATGAAGACATATATCCGGTATTTCCATGGCTTAAAGATGGAACTCCATCAAAGATCGGCATTGAAACTTCTGGAAGACAAGAATTATGGGGCAGCCTAGAAGAAGTCTTAGAGGTGGTAAATCACGTTGAAGGAACAGTTCCTGTCCTCAACATTGCTCACATTCACTCTAGAGGACATGGCAGCATGAGAACCTCGGAAGATTATGGGGAAATGTTTGACCAAGTTAGAGAATCCATTGGGACAAAGGAATTTTATTGCCACTTTTCTGGTGTAGAGCACCGAACCGGTAACGCAATGCACTACACTCAAATAAAGAAATCAGACCTTAATTTTGAACCTCTTGCTGAATTTATTGTTGAAGAAGGTGGTTGGCTAGACATTACTTTGATTTCAGACTCTCCGCTGCTAGAACATGATGCAATGTACATGTTACAAAACATCGAAAAGGCAAGACACAAGCAATTAGAGCGCAAAGCAAGAGAAGACCGTAGAAGAAGCCTAGCAGCCCAAACCGGTCGTTCTACTGAAGAGATTGCGGCAAGAGAATTAGAAATCGCAAATGCAAGGCAACAAGCCCCAGAACCAACCCCTGAAGTGGCAAAAGTTGTTGAACCTGCAAAACCAGTAGAAACGAAACCTGCTAAAGCAGAAAAGAAACCTGCTTCCAAGGCAAAAAAAGCTAGTAAGTCTGCTAAGAAACCTGCAACAAAGGAAGATAAGAAGGCCGATGCTGATGTCTTTGATTTCGAAGAAGAAGATGAAGATCTTTTCTGACCTCGTAATTTTCTAGACATAAGCAAAACCATATTTTTCTCGCATATCATCGGTAACTAACATAAGCGCGATACAAAACGCAAGTTTTGGTCATCATGGCACACATCGCGATTCTTGGTCTTGGAAATTGGGGTACTGCGGTCGCAAGAATGTGGCTTTTGGAAGGTCACAAAGTGAAAGGCTGGACAATTGAACAAGAAGTCTATGAGTCTATTACCATGGACGGAATCAACAAAAAGTACCTGCCAGACCATTCTGTAGAAGGATTAGAAGCAACTATGCGAATAGAAGAGGCACTTGATGGCGTAGAAATTGTCGTTCTTGCTGTGCCTTCTTCAGTGATACTAGACGTGGTTGATGACATAATACCCCATCTAAGACCTGGGCATGTTCTCATTGACTTGGCAAAAGGTCTTGCACCAGGAAAGCGGCTAATTTCTGAGGCTATTAACGAGAAATTAGTGGCGGCAAAAAAGAGTAACACATTGGCCGTGGTTACCGGTCCAACTATTGCCCCTGAAGCTGCTGGTGGAGTAATAACCACCGCACTTGTTGCTAGCGAGGATGAATCTGTAGCAAAGCGTCTTGCTGAAACCCTAACCACACAGACGTTCATTCTTCACTCGGCATCAGATCCTGTTGGTGCAGAACTCTGGGGTGCATTCAAGAATGTCATAGCCCTAACTTGTGGACTTGTTGACGGCCTCAAAAAGATTGGAAGTTTAGGCGGTGACAACCTCAAAGCCGCGATTTTCATGGCTGGTTTCAAAGAAGGATGCTTATTATTACCGCAACTTGGAGCTAAGGCTGAGGTTGCCTTTGGTCCGGCGGGACTTGGCGATTTGTATGTTACCGCAACTTCCCCATACGGCCGAAATAGACGAATGGGTGAAAAATTAGGCACTGGTTTAACCGTTGATGAAGCATTAGCAGAGATGACTATGGTTGCCGAAGGCGTTAGAGCAGCACGAATGTTCATTCGAAGAGCTGAGGACGAAAGTATCGAAGTTCCGTTTACCACAGCAATCAATACTTTACTTGATGGCGAAATCGATGCAGAAGAATGCTGCAGAAGAATCGTTGGCCTAAATTGACCGCTTTTTGAGTCGGTGTTGTTTTGTATATCATCACCATCAGGGTATCATGGCGGATGATTTGACCGAACTTGAAGCGAGACTCTTTGAGTGGATTAGACAATCTGATTTCGATACTATGCCATGGTCTACTGCAAGCGCAGCAAAGGCGTTTAAAGTAAAAAAGGACGAAATATATGAAGCAGTGGCCGCTTTGACAAGAAAGGTTCCTGAAAGAATTCAAGTATTCTACAAAGAAGGCTCGGTTCACATCGCCGCCGAGTGATTGTTTAGTGAAAGTTTAGGATGTCCTAAATTATATTAACAAGCAGTTTTAGGGCAACCTCAAGGTGATTGTTTGAGGGGACCCAAAATTTCTATTTTTGCAGTATTAATTATGCTGATTGCTAGCATACCAGGGTGTATATTTGACCCCCTAGAGTTTGACAAATGTGAAGACGAAGATAATTGTTTGACCATTGCTTTTGAAACTAAAGAAGAATATCGAAATTCTGATGAGAACCCGCAAAAACTTGCAGATCGGCTTGAAGAGATAATGGATGTAGAGGTTGAAATCTACACTGTGTCTGGACCTGCTGCAACGATTGCTGCCCTTGAATATGGTAAGGCTGACATAGGATTCCTCGATGGTGGAGCGGCCTGGCTGAGTGCTGAAACAAGAGGATTCGAAATAGCCGCTGCCGAACAAAAGGGAGATGGAAGACCATACTACAATGCAGTTGCATGGGTACACAAAGACTCAGATATGGCAATCGCAGACAAGGCGGGCGAAGACCCATATGCGCTAATGGCTGGGAAAATTTCCTGCCACACCTCTCCGCTTGGAAGTTCAGGAATGTTACTGCCAATGGGATGGATGATTTCAGAAGGTTATGTTGACGTTGTTGGAGACCCCAATTTAATGGATTCACTCTACTCAACAGTTAGAAATCACTTCTCAGAAGACTCTAGCATCCCAGATAGCGGCACACTATATCGTGGCTATGGCGGCTCACTTAGATGCTTGGCAGAACATAGTTTAGGTGATGCTACAGATTACATTTCGTTTGCCAAGGACCCAACGGTACCTGATTACTGTGGTGAAGATCCAAGTTCGTGGTGTTTTACCGGAGATTTCACTAGCACAGAAGATTTCTATCCACTTGGTGGCTATAATGAAACAACAGGTGAGATTAACAGCTTTGGCAGAGCACCAAGCCATCCAGTAATGTACAATCCTGAATACTTTAGTCAAGGCGAAGTCGACTCACTGCGTGCAGCATTTGAAGTAATGAACGGCAATGATGATGACTTGGAAATATTGGATGATGTTCTTGGAACCCCTGGAATCACCATCACCAATACTGAAGATCACATTGGTGACTACGGAGACGCTATCGAAGATGTCCCAGGCATTGCAGCCTACCTCAATGATAAAGTCAATAAAACCTCATCTGATGATAGTGGTTCTGATATTATTATTTATGGCGGAGTTGCAGTAGTTGCAATAGCATTGGTTACCGGTGCTATATTCCTTAGAAATAATAAGAATCAAAATTGGGAAGCCGAAGCAGAGGAATCAGAGTAGTTTCAGTAAATTTAACGATAAAGCACTTTGCGTTATTATTGATATATATTATTCTCTACGCCTAATTGGTGCTGAAATATCTAGGAGTGAAAAACATGAGGAAAACTAATGCAATACTAGTAATTTTAATGATGAGTCTAGTATGCCTGTCCGGTTGCTTTGGTGAGGATGAAGAGCCAAGATTTCAATGGCCTGAGATGGTTGAAATCGAATGTGAGCCTGATTCTGTATCATATCAATGCGATTTTTATGCCAAAGTCGGCTCTACAGTGACAAAGACCCTGTTACACCCTTCTGATGGCTCGGTTTGGATTGCTGAGTTAGACGGCAAAATTACCTCATGGAACGGTGAATTCACTGTTGAAATAGGTAATTTGAGCCAGCAGATTTCTAGATGCCACAATGAACAAGGATTGTTAGGGTTTTCTTTTACTCATGATTTCAATAACAGTGGCGAAATTATCCTTTCATATACTGATAATATGGATTGTGAGGGACCTGCTGACCTTTCCGGCATAGTCGTCGCAGCAGCTGATATTGTCGATGGTAAAATAGACCTTGAGTCAATAGTTGAGATGAGGAGAATTAGTAAGGAAAACCGAAATCACAACGGAGGAAACCTACTATCCCTTGGTGATGGGACATATCTGTGGTCTATTGGCGATGGTGGCGGCTCAGGAGACCCAAAAGAAAATGGTCAAAACATTCACACACCATTAGGTACAATTCAATATTTCACTTACCACAATAAATCTGTCCAACCGGTATTTGACCTGTATGGTAATGACACCGATTATGTATTACATTACGGCCTTAGAAATCCTTGGAAATTTGACATTGATAATAGTGGGCAATTATGGATTGCTGATGTTGGACAATATTGCTATGAAGAGATAAATCTAGTGCCAATTTTCGACCAGAGTAACTTTGGTTGGTCACAAAGAGAAGGAATGCACAATTATGACCCATCTGATGATTGTACAAGTGCAGCAACTACTCCTGATGATAATAATCTTACAGATCCAATTGTCGAGTATGCACATACTGGCGGAAACTGCTCCATTACCGGTGGTTTTTGGATGGATTGGGGGCCAAATTCTCTTCAAGGTGGCTATATCTATGGTGATTTTTGTACTGGTGCAATATGGAAAATTTCCCTAAGCAATGGCAATTGGGAAGCTAATTTCATTACCTCAGTTGGCACATACATTACTGGTTTTGGCCAGGGAATTAATGATGAACTATTGATATTCAGCTGGACTGGTGCAATATATTCGCTTGCAGATGCTTGATTATCATTAATTCTTCTTATTCCTTTGATGGAACTTTTGCGCTAAACTAGCCGGTAGTAAAACTGTGAATATAGAAGATTCACCTAATTCTGATTCATCTGTGACAAATGACCTGATAAATAGTGACAAGAAATCAATTATCACGATTACTACGAAGATGACAATTAGATAGGTCATAACATGATTGTACAAGTCTAATTCCATGGCTCTGTCTATATGAAGACCAATTCCTCCAGCGCCGACTAAACCTAGAACAGTACCGTGTCTGACATTGTACTCAAACATAAACAATATTTGACTCAAGAAAGTATTGCTAGATTCTGGAATTACCACCTTGGATACAATTTCAGTGTGACTAAGACCCATTGCTCTTGCTGCCTCTAACGGCTCTCGGTTAATCCCCTCTATTTCCTCATACTGAAGTTTTCCAAGATAGCCGATAGTGTAGAGCGTCATTGCTAAGACACCGGCTAGAGGGCCAATACCAACGACAATAACAAATACAATTGCCCATATTATGCTTGGCAGGCATCTAGTGAAAGATAGTATCAACCTTGTTGGTACTAGAACCGACTTGGGAACCAAATTCTTTGCCGCAAATGACGAGAGAGCAATTGCCCCAATAAACCCGAAAATAGTTGCGACAAAGGCCATTTTCAAAGTTTCAAGCATCCCAGTATATGCTTTAGAGCAGAAAAATTCAATGTTAACGTTGCATTTTGGCGGCTCGGACTGTGCCTCAAAAATAAGCGCCCACTCAGGAGGCCAAAGTTCGGTATTCCAGAACTTTACTAGGTTACTAAAACCACCAGTTAAATCTCCCCAATCACCTCTGACAAGGTTATTTAGAATTATAAAAGCCAAAATAACTAAGCTAAAAGAGATGACAGAAACCTTGTTGATTTTTGTTGACATAAGGCTCACTCCGCTTCATTTAGATTAACATCAAAGTCACCTAAGTCAACTATTCTATCGGCTATTTGATTAGCCCTATCCAGATGATGTTCCACCAGTAGCATTGCAGAATTATTATTTTTGACATAATCTCTCATTAGTCTGATAATAGAGTCTGCATTCTCCTTGTCTAACTCACTTAGAAATTCGTCTGCTAAAATTAATTCAGGGGATTGAGCGATGGCACGAGCAGTTGCTACTCGACGTTGTTGACCGCCTGACAACCGTCTGATTGGTTCGTTTATTTTTTCAGTAAGACCGACTAATTTTACCGTTTCATGGATCAAAACAGATTTACGTTTTGACCAATTGAGAATATTGCCTAATTCATCGTTGACCTTGATGCCACATCTTGCGCCTAACTCGACATTATGATACACGCTTGCATGACGGACTAGTCCAAGCCTTTGTGGGATGTAACCAATCCCGCCACGCCTTCTTACATTACCAATTATTTTGCCAGATAATTTTGGAATCAATCCAGCAATTGTGCGCAATAGCGTAGTTTTCCCAAGACCAGATATGCCGACTATTGCGACTATTTCACCTGGTTTTATTTCAAGGTTAAATCCACTAACTAGAGGACTGTTATAGCCCACAGATAAATTCTTTATTTTGACAATTGGTTTAGCCATCTTACAACCCCACCAATAGTAGTAGCCTGTCCTATAGTTTAGTAGTTAAGAATATATCTCAGCGGGCTTTTATTCGAACTCTAGCCTGCTTTACCAATCTAATAATAGCCACCCTAAGTTCATCCTCAGCAATTGTCTTGCCAAACGGAACATAAAATGAATGGGTTGAATCTTGGCATTGTAAGAACACTCCTCTTGAATCAAGGTCGGTCATTATGACACTGCTAGAGGTCTTACCATGATAGCCATCATAGATATCGACCATAGCATCTACATGATCTTCATTCATATGTTCAATTGATTCCAGTTTACTAGACTGAAATGTTGGATGAATCTCGTTTGACAAATATTCATCACCTTCAATCCAACAGATTCTACCAAAACCGGCGATATACCTTATTTTTATGATATCATCCATTAACCAAAATGAAAAGTTATGTGTTTTTAGATACGCATCAGCATTTGGAACTTGGGCTCGATATCTTGTGAGCATCACATCTTCTTCTGAAGCTGTTACTATCACCGTATTGCCTGAATCTGTTCCTTCCTCAGCAGGTGCAGTAGCGGTTCTGACTTCCTTGAAATTGCCAATAATAGATGCCCGCCAAAAAGACTGTGGATCACCTTCGGGATTTGGATGGGAAATGAATAATGTGGATTTGTTATTTTCCATTAAATTCTTTGTGTGAGCTGCGATTCCGGCAATGAGTATGTACGGTTTACCTTCAGGAGTTATAGCAAATGGGACTACCGACGAGATTGGGTAGTCTTCAGTTCCCTTATTTGATGAAATAGTAGATAAAACTCCATGCCCGGTTTCTACTAACCATTGAATCACATCCGAAGGGGGATTGGATTTATCTCTTGAATTTCTCTCTGCCAAGTCGACGTCATTGCTCAAAATATCACTTCCATGTTTCGTTGAATAAATTCAATGTATCTTCAATCCATGCCTCTGCATCATCTTCATAATCGACATCGCAATCTATTCTTTCATGAATGCGGTTACCGCCTTTCTCCTGGAGAATGTTATCCCATTGAATACCTGCCTCACAGAATAGATCGAACGCAGTGTCTCCAAGAGCAAGAACTGCAAAACCTACCTCAGCCATACTCCCGTCGTCAGAGCCTTCCACTGAATCGTATAAATCAATTGCATTATCTGGTTGCTCGCCATCCCCCCAAGTGCTACAAACAATAAGCACATTTCCATTCTCTTGTATATCTGACAAAGTAATTTCATCCATACCATTTATGGTAACGTCAAATTCTAAATCCTTAGCAAGTTTTTCTGCATCCATCGCCAGTAATTCAGAATTGCCAGTTTCGGTGCCATAAAGTATCAATATTTTCTTATCACTCATCTTTTATCCGTCCTATTTGTTTTTATCACATTTATTTGTGGAATGTGAGGGTCGTCTGGATATAACACATCAACAGCCACTCCGTAGACTTTGGAAATAGTCTCCCGACTTAAGGCAGTGTAGGGTGTGTCATAGCAATATATTGAATTATCATCGATTATCATGATTTTATCAGCAAATTTAGCTGCTAAATTAATATCGTGCATTGCCACTAAAGCGCTACAGATTCCAGTTTTATCATCTACTAAATTTTTTATTTCTTGTAAAATTTCAAATTGACTACTTAGGTCCAAATTACTTGTAGGTTCATCGAACAGATATAACGTTGGATTTTGGACTATGGCTTTGGCAATAATTACGCGTTGTTGCTCTCCTCCAGAGAGTGTATGGAATTTACGAAATATGAACTCACTAAGCCCTAATCGCATGATAACACTTTGAACAATCTCTCTGTCTTGTTTACCTATTCTCCAGCCAATGTAAGGTCTTCTACCCAGTAATATAACGTCATAAACATCCATTGAAAATCCAGTAGAAACACTCTGTGGAACGTATGCAACTAGTTTAGATAAGTCCATGATTGAAGTATCTGATAGAGGATTGTTGCAAACTTTAACAGAGCCTGAATCAAAGTTAATTATTTTATTTAGACATTTTATGAGGGTTGATTTACCAGCCCCATTAATCCCTAAAACTGCGACAAATTGATTTGGTTGTACTGAAAAAGTCAGGTTTTCCAGAATTTTTTTGTTCTTATAGGCAAAACTTAGATCTTTTACCTCAAGAATATTTTCCGCAGTTTCATCCATATCTCTCACTCCTTCTTGCCAATAAAAGGTAGAGGAAAAACGGACCTCCAAGTATCGAAAGCATTACTCCTACTGGAATCACTATTGGTGCCACAATTGTCCTGCCAATTGTATCAGCAATAAGTACTAATAAAGCACCTATTAATGCAGAACAGGGTACTAATTTACGATAATCATTGCCAATTACCAACCGGCCAATATGTGGTGCAGCTAAGCCGACAAAACCAATTAATCCAGTAAATGCGATTATGAGGGAAGTTATTAATGCTGAAATTATCAATATATTTTTCCTCACTGCTGCAGGATTTACTCCTGTTGAGATTGCAAAATCATCGCCTCCTAGTGCTAATGTGTTGAGGTCCCAAGAATACCTCATTAATGCCGGAAATATTCCACCAAGAACAACTCCAACCCATAGCACTGTTGCTAAATTGGGTCTTGAAACACTACCAAATGACCAGTGTGTTAATTGGGCAAGTTGTTGATCTGTTGCAAAATAAGTTAATGTTGAGACTATTGCACCTGCAATGAAGGTAATGGCAATTCCCACTAAAATGTATGATTCTGCTGAGACCCCTCTTACTTGACCTAGTTTGAGTATTATGAACACCACGATTAGTGAAAAAACAAATGTGTTTACCACTAGAATTGTATTAGGAATAATGTCGGCAAAAAATGAGTCACCATCACCAATAACTGAAAATCCAAGAATAATCGCTAATGCAGCACCCAAAGATGCACCTGAGGCGACTCCGAGGGTAAGGGGAGAAACCAATGGATTCCCTAAGCTTCCTTGCATTAATGCTCCTGCTGTAGCAAGTGCTGTTCCTGCGAAAATAGCCATTAAAATCCTCGGAAGGCGAATTTCTAGCAAAATAGCGGACTGAATATCGGTTGGCTCATCTAATTGTAGAATTATTCTAGTTGTTTTCCAAAATCCCAGAGACTCTGATGAGCCAATTCCTAAAGCAAATATTGCGGCAGTAAGCGTTGCAATACCAATTGTGACAAGGTAGAAAAAATGCTTTGAGTCCCTTTCCTCGACTAACTCTTCTAGATTAATTTGTGTTGGATTTTGGCTTTCGAAGTTTTCATCCAAACCCCACACAATCAATCACCTAAGGTTGGCAGACAAAGGTACCGACTCTGTCTGTATTATGGAATTCTGAAAAATATTCATCTAAGTATGTATTAGTGTCAATATCTTCGAATAAATTAGGGTGCAAAATCTTAGCAAGAGTTGGTAATCCGTGTATCATCATTGGACCGGCAAATTCACCAGCCATAACTAACAGGTTATTGTCTTGAATCGCGGTTATTTCATCAAATCCCGGCCTTGTTTTGATAAAATCGAAATGTGCGGGACACTTGTCATCAGGGTCATAGGAATCATACCCAATTTCAAAGGTAATTCCATCAAACATCAAATAATCAGGATTAGCGTCTAATATTGCCTCCATATCTACATGAGTTGTGTGCCCTGGCTCATCCTCAAACACATTAATTCCCCCAGCCATTGAAATTATATCGTTCCATTGGGAGGTCCCAGTCAGAACAACTGGATCTCTGGTCAATGAAGCATGGTGTTCCATAATTACACTAGGTCTCTGTTCTGTTGTCAAATTACTAATTCTTTGGTCGACCATTTGTTCTATCACGTCAAATTCAGCCAATATAGTAGACAATTGTTGTTGTTTATCAAATAGATTAGCAAGCACTGACATTTCTGACCTCAAGGAGTCATATTTATAGAAATCAAGCGCTAAAACCCGAATTCCAACAGGTTCTAATTTATCTCTTATTGCGTCTGTGTCGACCATCCCATTGGTAGCAAATACGATGTAAACTTCAGGTTGGGTATCAAATAGTGCTTCGTAATCAATCTCCGAATGAGCTGAATTCTGGATAATATCTTTGCCTTGTAGTTCAGGCCACAATGATGAATCTTGAAAATCACCAGACATCCCAGTTACTACTGAAAAATTTATTTCAAGCATCCTCATTACTGTGGCAGCATACGTATTAGTTATAGCAACGCTTTCTGGAGGAGATTCAAAGTAATGAGTCACACCATTAGAGTCAATAACCTTGATACTACCATTATCATTATCTTCTGATGAATTTATTTCTGAGATATTGTAAGCAAAAAAACCAAGGATGATTAGGATGACCAATTGCAATGCAATTATTTTTCGCTCACCAATCATGATACTAACCTTCTATTTTGAAAGAATATTACCGCTAGTGTAATGGTAGAAAGGATGCCAAACAATGGTAGGAAAGGTAAGAAGTTGTCATTATTACTTTCTTCAGGGTCATAATTCACATATGAAGAATTTGACAGTTCAGAATATTTCCCATCGGTAATTCCTGCTTGGATTCTGAATCTGTTTTGACCTTCATCTAAATCATCGAACATGTACGATGTAGCACTGCCGTTATACACCTCAGTCATCGAACCATCTGACCCTGAATGCAGCACTGAATACCAGTCTACATTATCTATCGACGTCCAACTAACTAACAATTCATTATCATCAGTTACATTTTGTGTGTAAGGCATAGTCAGTATCGGGAGTTGTATAATGTATTCAACCTCTATAGTTATGATTTCACTTAATAATTCAGCTCCAGATGGCAATACTACCTTCACTTGGTATTGATATATTCCATCATCTTTATTCATCAATTCTAAACTCGATTCATTTCCTTGATAAACTTCAATGCCGTTTTCTAACAGTGTATAAGACACTGCTCTGCCAAATTCGCCCCATTCTAACTGAACATTTTGAAAATTAATAATGCTTGACTGGGTAACAAATTGTGGGATAGTAGGTACGCCTGAATGATTGATTAGATGATAGGTGACTGCTTCTGAGTGTGAACCTGGCAGTCTATCAATAATTTTTACCCAGTTTCTAACAGTCTCATTATACCATAACTCCCATGAATCAATATTATCATTCAAATCTGTGATTTTAAAGTATGTTGTTAGATAACTACCACTTGGAGTATTAACTGTTACATTTTCTGTCACTTCAATGATATTATTCGTGTCATCATATCCATTAGGGTGTCCAGGGACACCAATGATATTTGTACGATTAAAATGAGCATTAACAGGATTACCGGAGAATAGATTTGTCCCCAGTCCATTTTCGGTAGTGAAATTCCAACCCATACTGCCTGCAACGAAGTACTCTAAGGTTTCTGAATACGTTTTCAAGCGCAAGAGATTGACGCTATCAATCCAATAATATCTAATCCGATCTGGTGAATCATAAATATCCTCGACACGCAATAGATAACACTCTTGTTCTACGCCAAAGGTATCTTCGATAACCTCTGTACCAATGGCAGTCATGGTTAATTCATGAGTCCCGTTGGTACTTTCGGGAAGATAATCAACTGCATATTGCCAACTCATTCCAACATTCCAGAAACTATCTTCAGAAGGTGATAAAACCACGGCACTAATCTTTTTTATTGCCGCAATCGAGCCGTTTAAATTTATTGCCGTCAAACTAAATTCAAATGAACCAACCTCGGATGGCGTGAAATCAAATTGAGTGCTTGATCCACGATAGATGACCTCGCTATCTAAAGAGAGTTCGAAATAATCTGTGTAATCACCTTTAGTCCACTGAATCAGTTTTGAATTATCATCATCGATTTGAATATCAAAAGAGGAAGTCAGGAATTCTGGTGCAATCGGCATTTCAGGAGTTATTTCTGAAGTAAGATTGTGCCATCCTAAGCTATCCTCTATCATGATTTGATGAGTGGCAATGATTTCAATTTCATTTTGATAAACTGAGAGGTTTACTGTTTCACCAATGTTCAAGCCGTTTATTAGGAAAAATCCATCCGAATTTGTCCTAGACATATGTTGTCCAATTTGAACATCTACGTTGGGCATTGAATTGCCAAGCATGTCACTTAGGTAACCATACTTGCTGGTGGTTCCTTGGTTCATTACTAGGTAATTTACCATAGGTTCTCCTGCCGAACCACCTTGTAACTTTAACATCGCTGTTTGGTTTAAGCCATTATCATAAAATGCTGTCACGTTGTAGTATTGATCCATTTCATACGGTCCAAATTCTAATAATTCTGCATGTGGTTTATTCTCTTGAATGTTTTCACCAGAAATAGAGAAAGTAGCAAGTTGATCATCGCTACTAACAGTAATCCAGTTATTGTCTACTATCCAATCTAATTGCAAATCAGAGTTTATGATTATTTTTCGATAAGCCACATTATGCCCGTCATTCATGAAATAAGCCCGTATAATGTGCTCACCACTTGCTATGTCAGTGTATTGATAATCTCCTGCTGAATCTGTCCAGACCGAGTCATACCCAGTGATTTTAATCGAGGTAGAACCAGCAACTTCCCCGGACTGGTGGAGGACTTTACCAGTCACAGTGAAAGTATCTTCTGGTTCTGTTGCTTGACTTATATCAATTGGTAATGTTGAAAAACAAATTAGAAAGACAATAATTGGTGCTATCTTTTTCATTTTTTCACCGTTACTACATCATAGATGCCAACGGGGTACACTCTCACACTGGGTGAATGATGAGAGCGTAGCCCCGCCAGCGATGAAGCTTAGTTAGTGATACTAACTAATGCTAATTTGATCAGGCATAGGTTCCGATATCATCGGAAGTTATACCGTAGTGGTCCCATACTGGTTGCAACCAAGCCGTGACATCGTAAGATGTACCTAGTTGGGTAGCGTCTGTCAAATCCAAGACGTTATTCATCAAGGTAGCAGCGTAGTTGTCCTGGTAATAGTTGGATGTGTATCCATCGCAGCCTGCTTTGTCAGTAGCATCAGTAGAAACCATGTGGTTTACTGTGTTGTAGCATGTGTCGTTTGCTCCGTTAGAATCCATTGAACCGTTTGTCCAGATGAAAGCGTCACAAGCAGATGCGTCGATTTCTCCCATCATCATTACTTTGTGACCGACAGCCATGTTGTAACATCCGTCATGCATGTGTGGCGCAGAGTATGCTTCCATAACCTTCCAGAAAGCGTATGCTTCTGCTTGGTATTTCTCTCCACTGTCTGCGTTATCCATCTTTGATGTGTACTTCAGTACAGCTTGTGAGTATGCTGTGATAACGTTCTTGACAACGGTGTTTGCTGCACTGGTGTATCCAGCAGAATCTTCTGCTTGAAGAGCAGTTAGACCAGCAACCATTGCATCTTCAATAGCAATGAAGGTGTTGGAAACGCCGTCGGTTTCAGTTCCAAAGTCAGCGCCTCTCTTGTTTAGAGTAGCGACTGGACCACATGAATTGTCTTCATCAGGTCCGTGGAAGAATGCCCAGCCTTCGTCCCAGTTGTGTGGTGCTCCAGAATCGTCATCAACATTGCCTGCATCAGCCTTAGCAATTGCCGCATTTAGTTCGTGAATTGTGTATCCAACCATTCCCATGTTAGCGGTTAGTTTTGCGACACCTTGGTATCTTACTGTGTCACTGGTACCTTCGAAGTCACCTGTTCCATCTAGCGCTGCCATAATGTGAGCACCGATTGATCCAGTTTGGTTGTAGTAGGTATCGTAGTTGTGGTTCTTTCCTTCAGCTGCAGCGAATCCTGCAAGAGTTCTAAAGGAATCATCACTCTTTTGTGCATTCTTACCATTGGTGTAAATGTCTTTTGCAGTTGTCCAGTCATATGCACTGGCTGCTGTTTTTATGTCACACAAGTCTTTCATCAGACTTCGGTGATTGTCAACATTTGAAGCATAGGTGTAGCCACCATCAGCAGCATCCATTGTGCTTGCTGTTTCATCATCTTCGTCGTCGTCTGTTCCCAAGCAGCCTGCTAATCCAGAAACTGCCATCAATGCTATCAATAATAATCCTTTTACTTTCTTGTGGTTCATAATATACCCTCGGTTTTGGCCTCCCTAAAAACCACCCCTACATATAACTTAGGTTACCCTAAACTTTCAATTTATGCCGGTACTAAGCGTCAATCCATTGTGCTGTTAGGCTTTCGACATACCTGTCTTGGTCAATACCAGTATGCCCAATTGGACGGACCACAACTAGGAGATCCAATTCCCCGCCCCATGTGCCTTTTGCTACACAGAATACCTCTCCTACTTTGACACCATCGGGATTTGAACTCAAAGTCAAACTCCGTAAGTCATACAATCTAATATCCAATTCATGATTACCTGTTGCTGTTTGAAAGGTATGTTTAGCTTTATCTTCAATGGCTAATAATTTCATCTCCTCAGGGTCGATGTTGAAGACAATTTGTTCGTCTAGTAACTCAATTGCTTGATCCATTCTTGATTGCTGCATGTTGAATACATCGGCAATATTTAGCGTTGAAGAGGCAAGAGATAATTTGGAAAACTGATGCGATGTCCTGATGGTCAAGGATTGGACAATCTCTACATTTAATCCGCCCTCATCAGGTAGCATTAGCCAAGTATATTGCTTGCCAGCAGGATAAATTGGGGCATTGGGGTTTTCTGTAAAAAGTGGCTCGCCCCATTCATCAGGCGATTTCGGTTCGGATGTTGGAACAAAGCCACCCATCAACAAAACCACCACCATAGATACTGCAGCATAAGTTCTTATTTTGCCAAATTTTTTCCATGAAGCCCGGCCTGCAGGGCTTATTGACGATAGAATTAGCACCAGAGGTATAATGACCAGAATGCCATAAGGAACAATCCACAAAAAGATTACAACGCCGATCAAAAATTCGATTCCATATTGTCCGTAAGCATTGCGATAATCTAGGTCAGAATCATCGTTTGAATATCTGTGTTTAAGATAAACAACAGCATAGACCACAGCCACCATGGACAATGAAACTAATACTGAACCAAGCACCTTAATCACCTAAAGGATTTGGTTTTAAGGGAAGAAGGTTTGCTTTGATTGAGATAATATACGGTAGTTTGTCAAGCATGAACAGATTAGCGGTGTCATGGCGGAAGCAGCACTCGAGTTAATCGATGTAACATTTCGCCACAAAATTCCAGCCCCCAAATTTTTGAACCCTTGGAATAAGCGACGAGGACCCGGAGTATTCTCGTTGAATCTCACCCTACCTAAAGGCGAAATTCTCGGACTTGTTGGGCCAAATGGCGCCGGCAAGACCACCTTGCTGCGAGTATTAGCAGGAGTAATACCCTTAGACAGTGGCACGATTAGACTCAACGGCGACGACCTAAATCAAAGCCCTGAAGCGATTGATTATTTATTGCGCTGTAATGTTGGACATATGCCAGAACAAGTCAGATGGAACGGTTCTGAAAGCGTGTTGGAAACCGTAAAGTCATTTGCTGAAATGCAAGAAGGCGATGTCGACTCAAAAAAATTACTCGACTTAGTAGGTCTTTCTTCTAAATTAAATGATGGATTAGACACTCTGAGCCAAGGAATGCGTCAACGGCTTAGCCTAGCAATTTCATTAATGAGTTCACCCAAAATATTGCTTCTGGATGAGCCTTTCAATGGACTCGACCCAGTTGCAGCAAAGTCTGTTGAAAAGATGGTTAAGCAACTCGCTGAAAATGGAGTAAGTATCATTATTTCATCGCATCATGTTTCTGGCATGGCAGGTTTTGTTGACCGCCTAGCATTAATTCACAAAGGCCAAATTGTCGCTGAGGGTCAAATTTCAGAAATTGAACGTGATTTAGGGTTAAATGATAGAGTTGAAATTGGCGGAAAAGGCGAGTTACCTGAATTTGAGAAATTACTCCATAAGAACAGCAAATTGATTTCATCAAATTACACGGACAATAACTGGAAGGCTATAATTTTCCAGCCAGACTCTAAACTAATGTCTAGAATCTTAGGTAATGAGCATACCATCGATTTTTGGCAACCAAAAGCACCAGACATCGTCGAGATGCTGTGCAATGCAACTGGCTTAGAAATAGAAGAAATTGGCATGGACATTAATCAGGTTACAATGCTTCCTTTGAAAATTAGAGGTGAGGAAGAATGATGTTAATTCCAGCTGAAATTTATGCCATTGCCCGGCGAATTTGTGTTGCAAAATGGAAATCTAATCGAATGATAATCATGTTACCAATCCTTATTTTGTTTATTCCCGGCATGGCATGGGGTTTTTCAGACCCGGATGTAATGCTCCCTGGAGGAATTACTCCGGATAATGTTCCTGAAGTTTTGTTTTACACTAGCCTAGGTGTAGTTTTTGCTGGCACAATGTGTGGCGTATTACTGTCATTTGATGGCATAAGTCGAGACAGATTTAGTGGTGTTTTAGAAGTTAAACTATCTCAACCAATGCCGCGAAGTAGCCAGTCTATTGGCATCGCATTGGGCTATTGGGCTGCAATATTAATTCCAGTCTGGACTCTATGGCTAATCTCTACAATAATTGCCATGTATCGTTTGGATGCATCAATAGAAATTATTGACTTAATTATTTCCTTTACCGGTGTTGCTTTGGTTTTGCTGTGGTATGTTTTGTTTAGCTTGATTGCTTCAACATATTCCAAAGATCAGGGTACTTCAATCGCCTTTGGCGTAGGAATGTGGTTTCTGTTTACCTTTTTGTGGGCATTAGTCACCTCTATGGTCGCTTTTGCCTCAGGAGTTGAAATTGGCGAAGTAAATAATACTGAGATGGTTAAACTCGAAGGTTACCTCGACCTTCTTTCGCCAAATGGCGTGTTTCACCATTTATTGGAAACTACACTAGATGACGTTGACCGTGGAGTCCCTAGGTTGATTTCTTGGTTATCTGCGTTGATTTGGACCTGTATACCTTGGTATTGGTTCAAATTCCGCCTTAACCAAATCAAACCATAAAGGGCTATTTGTCATTATGTAAGCCAAAGAGTATTAGACAAGCAGACCATACCGATAGGCATGGCAGCAAGACGTAACTATGTTCCCGCCACCGCGATTACCATGTTCATTCTAATGCTCTTAATGAGCATGAGTTCAGCTATCAGCAGCAATGAACTAACAGTTAACGAAACTCAAAATACTGAAGGAAGGCAAGGCAGTGATGGCCTTTCCGATGTTGACTGTTCAGGATATACCTTCGAAGATTTATTCGATTACAATTTTGCTT
Organism: uncultured Candidatus Poseidoniales archaeon; assembly: GCA_964014545.1. Classification (GTDB taxonomy): domain Archaea; phylum Thermoplasmatota; class Poseidoniia; order Poseidoniales; family Poseidoniaceae; genus MGIIa-L1. Next base: position 59,556 of record CAXGZX010000001.1, read on the forward strand.
TATTCAACATCGATATTGAAGAGGATTGGGCTAATGCTGGGATGACAGCAACCGCTTACGTAAACGGTAGTAATTCTGCAACAGTGCGTGATAACCTAGATGAATTGTTTGATGGCGCTCCAGGCGGCAATAACGGATGGCTTAGCACTGATGAGCGTGAGGCTGTAAGAGAGATTGGCCCAATGTGTATCGAAGACATGGATACTAGGCTAGGTGTAAGAGAGGGCGTCCCCCACCGAACTGCCAGTGGCGTTGATTGGAATGACATGGAATTCGTCGAATCTGGAATCGCTCTTGATGAAGTCGATTTGATTGCCCCTAACCACCCTGAAGAACGTCAATGCAGCAACTTTGGCGCATCAGCCGACTGTCGAGAGATTCCAACTTATGCAACTGACGATTTGCAGATAAGTATGTTTGTAAAAAGTGGTGAAGAAACAAACATGAGGTTTGATCAACTACCAAATAAAGGTGTTTCAGACTTTACCTTGGCTCTTAATGTCACTAATATGACCAATGCTGAATTAGTCTTGACCTTCCCCGCATTACAAGGACTTAGAATTGCTAACTATTCAATGGAAGATGATGGTGTAGCATTACAAGAAGGAGTTGACTATGTTGCTCCTACTGAAGAATTCCTGCCCGATGGCAAACTAAGAATATACCAATCTGTCGATTATGAAAAATCTCTTTGGCCAATGGGTCGTAACCTATTCATTGACTTTACTACTGCTGAACCGGAGTCTAACGATTTACCACAATGGACATCTTATCATCCAAATAATAATTCAATAATTCCGTTAATGACTGGAACCGAATACCTTACTGTTGCGGCAGACGATTTAGCAGACTGGGCTACTGATTCCAACGGTTGGAACCTAGACTGCACATTTACTGATGCCGGATGGAGTGCAAGACAAGATGAAACTGGTAACCTACTGGTTACCTCTCCATCTGGGACCGCTTCAACAGTGGCAACCTGTGGAATTGTCGACCCATTTGGCGCTGTAGCCGTGGAAACTCTTGATTTCACCTTTGGCCAACCATTTACTGCAACAGCGGACATCACCGATGGTGAAAACATCGACTTTACTGTGACCCCAACTGGATTAGTGGCTGAAATGACTGTTAGTGCTCATGCTCATCAAGACGGAAATATGGGCTCTATGAGATCTTCAATGGCTAGTAACCAACCGGTAACTATTGCCTTACCCATGGACGGCTTAAAGCCAGGAATGGTAATGGTAATGGGTTCTGCAAGTGCCAATAATATGATGAACTTTGACTATATGTTAGACTATGGATTAGAGAAACAAAGTCTTCCACCAACTGTAACGCTTAAGATGAGTTTTGATGGAATGAATGCAACATGGGATGCAACAGGATTACAATTCACCCTAAAGGGAACGGTTTCAGACCCTGATGGCGAGCAAGTTTCAATGTCCCTTCAATTGTGTGGGGCTGAAGCAACAGATTTCACCAAAGTTGGAATTAATTGGGAGATTGATGTTTCAATAGCTACTTGTGTACTTCAAGAAATTGCCACATATGACATAATCATCACTGCTACAGATGAATCATCGGTAGTCACTACCCTAGAAATAAATGTAGCAGACCCTAACGCTGTTGATGATTCTAATGACGGATCAACAAGCGACAGTGATAGTGGAGATGACAGTAGTGCACTACCAAGTGTATCGCTGTTAGCAACACTAAGCGTCACTCTTCTTGGCGCTGCATTTGCTAGAAGAAAGCAGGAACTTTGATTTGACAAAGGATGTTTTATAATGTTCATTGGTTCAATTGATTCACATAGCCACGAAGGTGGTTTACTCGCCTCATTTAGTGGTTCCTCACCAGCACTTGGTTCAATAATTGTTAGTTCTGATGACGGAACTTACATTGGTAAGATTGACGCTGTTTTAGGCGGTACTGAATCCCCTATCGCCCATATTGCTCATCTTGACCGTAAAATGGATGCTAGCCAATTCATCGGTATAGATGTCAAAATAAGACCCAAAGTAGAACGGGAGGATCGCTTTGATAGATCTCGAGGCGACCGAAACGACAGGCGTCGTAATGATGACAGAGGCGGGAGAAGAGATGATAGAAGAGATTCTCGACGAGATAATCGCAGAGACTTCGGCAGAGACAATCGACGTGACAATTACAGGGATAACCGTTCTAGAGGAAATGACCGCAGAGATTCCCATGGAGACAATGATTGGGATTGTCCAAAATGCAACAATTCCAACTTTGCTAGAAGAGTAGAGTGTAACAGATGTGGTGCTCCAAAGCCGGGTGGGGGCGACTCTGGTGACAGAAGAAACTCTCGGTATGACTCTCGACCGCCAAGAAGAGATAATCGTCGAGACTCTAGAGACCGTAATTTCAATAGACCTGAGAGAAAAACGTTTACTGACAATGATTGGGAATGTAAAAAGTGTAATAACTCTAATTTTTCATTTAGAACAGAATGTAATAGATGCGGAGAACCCAAACCAGGTGGTGGAGGCAACAGCAGAGACCGCGGACCACGCAGAGACGACCGTCAAAGACGAGATAATCGAGGTGGCGGCAGAGACCGTGGACCACGCAGAGACGACCGTCCTAGAAGAGAGGGAGGTGCACGAAGAGAACGCGGACCACGCAGAGAGCGTGGACCAAGCAGGGATAGTCGTGGAAGTGACAGAGAGCGTGGACCAAGAAGAGAAGGAGGCGGTCGCCAAGAGCGAGACCCAACCGTTCGTAAATTCCGTCGCGCTAGAGGTAAATCATCTGGTCATGCGCACAACAGAGGACCCCAACCCCTTGATACTCGTCCACTAAAAAGAAATAGAGATGATTAAGTGATTCACTCACGAGCGTAGGTATATGAGTGCTGAAGATCACTACCTTGATGCGTTAGAAGCTCTTGATAATGGTAACAAAGAAGAAGCTTTGATTCAAGCATACAAAGTAGTAAAATTGGATCCTGAACATGCTGATGCATGGCAAGTGATTTCTGACTCTCATCTAAATGCAAAAGGACAGGCAGATAACTTAATTGAGGCTTCTAAATCACTGAGTGCCGTCAAGAAAATAGTGAATTTAGACCCTTCCAGAATTGATATGTGGGTAAGAGGGGGTAGATTACTTGCTGATGAATTAGGATTGATGATCGACGCCCTTGAATGGTGGCAAGAAGTTCGCCATCACGCTCCAGGTGAAGTTACTCCATTAATTGAACAAGCTACCATCATGGCTGATTTGGGGCTTTATGAGGAGGGTAGGGAAAGAATTGAGACTATATTGAACGAAAATATGGATGTAGCAACCAGCCAATACGGCAGAGTCCACCAATTGCTTGGACTATTCAATTCGGCCATACAACAAGATCAAAATCAATATTTCAAACCCTGGGAAAAGCGTCACCCTGGTTGGCTAGCAATCGAATCAAAAATGCGCAAACCACCAGTTTCTGAAACCTTCATATTCATGTTAGTTACTGTACCGATTCTGTTTGGTGTCGTTGTTTTATCAAACATGTTAGCAGGAGAAGGTTTTACTGCCTTTTGTCTAACCTCAATCGTTATCTTTGTTGCCGTGATTGCCGGGATGAGATTTACCAAGAATATGTTTCGGAGCATCAACCGACCTGCATTTAACCTACTTAGAGCCATGAATTTTGAGTCTTCCACTGGCTATTCAGTTATTTCTGAAGATATTAAGACCTCAGTACTGTATATGTATATACTGCAGCGCAAACCTATCGCTTGGCAGGAAAGAATGCTATTGATTGTTGAAGAAGACACTACGCTACCTAAAAACTGGAAGTTGGAACTGCCTGATTTTGAGTCACATTTAGATGACTTAGGCTACATTGAAGATGGTGATGAACAATCACCATTCTGGGAAAATGGCGAAGTAGCAGAACCCCATGAAGAAGAATAATCACGTTCCTGCGTTGTAATCGTCTAAGTAAGCAACTTGCTCGTCAGTCAATGAATCAATATCGAAACCTAGTGTTGCAAGCTTAGTAGTTGCGAGACCTTGGTCTTGTTCAGTTGTGATATCATACACTATCGGTTGCATATCCTTGCCTTCTTCAGCTAGACGGCAAAGTGCTAGATATTGGTTGGCAAACGACATATCCATTACTTCTGATGGATGTCCTTCTGCTGCTGCAAGATTAACTAGGCGACCGTCTGCAAGCAGGAAGATTTTCCTACCATCATTCATAGTATATTCATTATTGTTATCCCGAATGGTTCGCTTACTTGCCGCTAATCCCTCTAAGTCTTCAATATTTATTTCGCAATCATAGTGCCCAGTATTGGAAATTATCGCACCATCTTTCATCGAGGCAAAATGTCGCTCAACAATTACGTCTTTCATACCAGTAGCTGTACAGAATATGTCTCCTAAGGCTGCAGCTTCATCCATCTTCATGACTCTAAAACCGTCCATTATTGCCCTTAGAGCAGGTAGAGGGTCTATTTCAGTGATAATTACATTGGCACCCATTCCTTGAGCCCTCATAGCGACACCTTTACCGCAATGTCCGTATCCAGAAACAACAAATGTTTTACCGGCAATTAACACAGAAGTGGCTCTAAGTATCCCATCGATGGTTGATTGACCAGTTCCGTAAACATTGTCAAAGTCCCACTTTGTGATAGCATCGTTAACTGCGATAACTGGATATTTCAAATCTCCAGCCTTACCCATTGCCCTTAATCTGTGGACTCCAGTCGTAGTTTCTTCAGTGCCGCCAATAACTCCTGCAGCATATTCTTCCTTTTCGCCGTGAACACGAACGATTAGATCTGCACCATCATCAAGAGTCAGAGTCGGATTAAACTCTAGTGTCTTGTCGATACACCAGTAGAAATCATCGACGCTTTGACCATGCCATGCATGGATGGAATATCCTTCTTTAGCAAGCCATGCGGCAACATCATCTTGAGTTGATAATGGATTACAACCAGACCAAGAAATTTCAGCACCTGCGGCGGCTATTGTTTCAATCAATACTGCGGTTTCTTTGGTAACGTGAAGACATCCAGCAACTCTCATTCCTGCTAGTGGTTTGGTCTTTAGCGCCTCTTCTTTTAGCGCAGCTAAAACTGGCATTCTGGCTCTTGCCCAATCTACTCTTAATGACCCGGATTCTGCCAGATTCATATCTGCTACTGTGTACTTGTCAGTCTTGTCCATGGGCGACGCTACAACCGGTCACTTTTGAACTCATTGACTAATTGCCAAATCAGTTTCAAAAATGATGTTATCCTTGTTGTTGAATGTATGCTGCTGCATATTGTTGTGCATAAGCCGCAGCAGTCTGCTCATCATAACCTTGAGTGATAAACTGCTGGTAGTATTGTTGATACGCAGCATCCATCGCAGGGTTGGTGGCAGCTGGTGTTGCTGCTTGAGCGGCTTGTTGTGGTTGAGCGCCTCCGCCAGCTAGTCCCGCTTGAGCTGCATATTGTGCTGCATACGATCTTGCTGTATCTTCAGGATATCCTTGTGCGATTAGTTGTTGGACATATTGCTCAACAGGGTCTTGTTCTTGGAAAGCCCCAGTTAGGCTGAAGTCTTTGTAATCTCCATCCATGCCATCTCCTCCGCTTCTTCGTAGGAATAATAGCGTTAAGACGACTATTAAGACTAAGATAACAGCTCCAACACCTATCAGCATGATATTACTGTCAGACTGAGCACCATCGCCTCCATCATTGGATGATGGAGCAACCCATTCACCATTTTCTAGAGAATACTCGCCGTCCCAATCACATGCACCATTGATGAAAACCCATTGGCCATCAGGGTCTGCTAATATCACTTCATCTGGAACCGTCACTCCACGACAAATTGGTAATGATAATGTGATGGTACTTGGATTGTATAATTGCACATAGTCTGGATCATTTAGCGGGAGTTGTTGTTCTGCATTCCAGCGTTTTTCTGAATCTTTGGAAGGATCAAATTCGAAAACTCTTATGTAAATTATGACGTCTACCGGTGTATTCGAGTGGAATCTATCAATATCTAGACTCAACTCAAAAGAGTCGCCAGTTCCAACCGGAGTCTTTAGAACTGCTAATTCCTTTGTCCCCTTGGCAGTTTCTAATACCCTTGCGTCAGTTTCGTCTAGTAGAGATTCATTCCAAGTTATTTCCACGTACGTATCACTCTCATCTGAACCTGACACGACAAATCCTGAAAGGTTGTAGAATGAATTAGTGTAACCTTGTTGGTCGTCCCAGTTGGTGAATTCAATAACTGGAGGTTCATCACCAAAACCTTGCGGTTTTACATCGAAACAGAATTCCATATCATCATCCCATTTACCAGATTTATCGTACACTGTTAACTTAATCTTAATTGGTTGGATTGGTGATTCTGTATTTGGGTTGTAGGTGAGATTTCTACCCGCATACGATTCTCCATTTTCATCAACACCATAACCACCAAAGGTATATTGCCAAACACCCAAACTTGATTCGTATTGGATGTAGGTATTTGCATTGACATTAATTGCCTGATCCCACGGCTTATCAAACAGTACTTCCCATTCATACCTCTCAATTCCGTTACCTTCTAGAGCATCAGGATCTGTTGAGTTAAAGGCATTGAAATCAATTGGTAGTTGGCCACTTTCATCAAGAGTGATCTCATATTTAGGATAATTATCTAGGCTCGAACAAGTTCCAACATACTCGATGTTGTCTGCATAACTGTCTTTCATAACCACATAAGCATCGGCAATTGGGTTGAATGCGTCAGCATTTGCATCATTAGTCTCGACTGTCACTGACAACATTCTTGAATGACCGTTATCATCATGCAGCCAAAGAGTAATTGTCCATTGCTCTCCTTGTTTACATTCTCCTTGAGTCCCAATTGACTTACAGAAGTCCATTACTGGTGAAGATTCTGTTTCAAACAATGGGGATGTGTAATGGTCAATTTGACCTGGAGCCATGGTTCCTAAATCCCAAGACGTTGGTCCAGAAATCAGCCAATCGGTTTGCAAACTTACTTGTGCATCTGATTGGTAACTAAAGGTTAGTTGTGCGTTACTCTTCATGTACACAGTTGCATATCCGGCACCTAATGCAGGATCAGGAACTACACCATCAATCAAGATATCAGTTCCATCTCTCATTTCACCAAATGGATTTGGATAATCATTTACTTGATATGCCAGGACGTTACTGAGTAAAGCAAAGTCCGAACTTGATGCATTACCTGACTTTGCTTCCAAGTCGATGGTGGAAATAATCATTCCACCTTGTCCATAGCTACAAATCCCCAACAGAACATCTTCAATGCTTGTTGAATCACGAATAATTGGTTGGAAACTTGCAACATTTTGGTTACCTGAGCAAATCTTAGGCACATCAGAAGTAGCCTCGCTACCGATATCTAGTGCTGAATTGGCTACTGGAGTGAATACCTCAAAGTTATCCTCATCAATGTTATTCATAATTGGATGGAATTCATCGTATACTTCCATGTCAGCATAGGTTATTTCCGCACCGTTCGTTTTGTCATCAATCACCAAGCCTAGAGGTAATCTTGGTTCAACATTTGTTTGAAGCCCGTAGGTTTGAGCCCCATGTGGTGCCAAATGCGCTTGAATTGTACCACCACTGCTCATGAAATTAACTAACACTTGCTTTCGGTCAACATTGCTAACTGTATCAGATATAGTCTTGTAATATGCTTTCCCATCATCCTTTGCAGTGTTGAAATCTTGCCACGGCAAGATAATTTTATCAAAGTTAGTAAACCAATTAGTCTTGAAATAATCATCCCAATCATTCATGGCAAATTGAGTATAAGACATACCATTAGCCGCAATATCTTCGATGATTCTAGAGGTGCCGCTGGTCTTATCAGATAGTATTGCAATATCGACTTCATCGGCAAATGTTGCATGGAAATATACTGGATCTCCTGATGGAGTACCATCATCTAGTTGAGCACGGTAACTGATGTTGTATGTGTGTCCATCCTGATATCCGGCCCAAGGAGTAAACGATAAGGCAATTCTTTCACCATTCAACAGAGATTGGGCTGGTCCAGCACTGACACTGTGGGCAAGAGAGCCTGTGGTCTCGTCAAACACTTCCATATAGAATACATAGTCCCCTTCAAGAACTCCATTTGTTGCCGTCATCTCCCAATTATGAGTCAAAGAACTATCAATTGGCAGAACACAATTTTGCCTAACCTCATCCAAACAAGCTAACCTCTTAGGTTGGCTCAAAACAATGTCGACTGATTTTACGTCAAATATAACACGCTTGATGTTATTTGCCGTTGATAATTCGTCGTTTCCATACCAGTTGGTACCAACTGTGGTATTGTCGAAGATAGTCTCTACTTCAATCATGTATACGCCGGACACGAAATCGTGCTCAGCAATTAGATCAGTTGAAGAATCTTCAGCATCTACAGAGGTTCGGCTTATTGAATAAGAGTTATCCTCGACGAAAGTAAATTCCTTCAAAGTGATATTGTTTATTCCAACACCTTTGAAACCATCATTTATGCCATTTCTTCCATCATCATCTGAGAAGAAATCGAAGTTTAAGTCAACTGTTGAGTCTGCTAGTGAGATACATTGTGTATCCCACTCACCAGAGTCAGGAGAGGTTGTATTCAGAACATACAAATGAGTCAAATCAAGAGTCGTAGTTTTGACCAACCTGTCGGAATTAAAGAATACATTCCAATTACCGCTTAGTCCATCGGTCGTTCTTGGGTCGCCAATGTATTCAATCTCCTCAAAGTCGATTGGATTAGTTTCGTTGACTATCCCGTTTCCATCTTCATCTATTTGGCAGGTTCCATCTTCATTGTAATCATTCCATTGACCGTAAACAATAGCAGTATTATCAGTAGAATCCTTGGTGAAATCGACCGTCACGGCCATGTAATCGCTCGGTTCAATATTGCCTTGTGAGTCTACTTCAAAGAAGGTATCAGCATAATACTCGAATGATAGAGATACGAAATCGCTTTCTAAGTCTTCAAGGTCAATATCTGTGATGGTCATTGTTTCATTTTCCCATGCGTCACCGTATCCCAGTGTTGCTGTCTGGCAAGGGTGGCCAAACCAGTATGAGTTACTGTTGAAAACTAAATCAGATGGGCAATCCAAGGTGTCGTTGTATGTTGTACCCTTTGGATTGTTACTTTGAGTATATCTAGTTCCGTCTGTAGAATTATCAAACGTGATAATACAATCAGAACCTGGGTTTCCACATTGTACTGTGTCGGGGTCGGCAGTGAATACTGTTGCAGTGACATCAAAGTCAACTATTGTGTTACCATAGTTGTTAGTGGTAGCTGAAATTGGATATGTTCCTTGAGCGTAAAGCTGACCAGGTTCGAAATAATCTATCGATTCAAGTGCCGGATCATACAAATTAAACGGCGTCACGTAACCGACAATTTCGTCGTTTAGTACCTGTTCATCCCAACCGTTATTTGATAATACTGCAGAAATACGATAGGTCGTATCATTCAAAAAGTTGGCTTGCAAATTTGCAACGTATTCTTGACCAGGACCCAAGTTGTTGAGTTGAATTTGAGTTTGTTGGTTTTGTACGTTAGGGAAGAATGCAGTATTCTGCTTGAAGATGGTCAAGTTATCTACACCAAATCCGTCATTTCCAGTCCAAGTTGATTCATTATCATCTGAAATTGAACCTTCAAAACCGGTTCTAAATCTGAAACGCAAATCAACTGTCTCTCCAGCCCAAGGGCTTAGGTCAAAGGTGCCTAGTCCGTCATCAGTGAAATTATTCCAGCCGTAGAAAGTATTGAATGAATATATTCCGTAATAGTAAAGTCCTTCAGCATATCCACCGTACGCATTTTCTTTGAATACTCTATCTAAGTCAAATCCACCCCACATCGAGGTACGCGACCAGCAAGCGCCTTCTATGTAGGCAGTTACTGGGCAGCTGATAGTAGACCATCCAGTTTCTTCACTACCAACCTCAATCATTGCTAAATCATCCCAAACATCACCAACGACAAATCCGTTGGTATCAGCACTACCAAGAGCACCAAAGCCAAGATCTTGGAATAATTCAACACTCATGAAAGCACGGTCTGAACCTGTCAAATCAACATCTCTTAGCACCATTGCTTCGTCCCAGTTTGCCCCATAGCCAGTCCATTCTCCACCAGTGCTGTTGGTTTTTGTTTCGCCCGACCACATGAAATGAGATGGGTTTAGGTAATTGGCAGAGTAATCTGCTTGCGATTCATCCGGGTCAGTACCAGACCCGCTAGATGGTGTTGTTTGTTCGTTCCAGTGGTGATTTCCATCGACATAATCGATGTAATCCCAAGTACATCCAGAGCCGCAAGCGCCCACATTTTCAGGAGTATCCCAATCATTAGCATACACGGTTTGATTGGTTGAATTGAGTTCATCCACTACCTTTAGTTCAACATCCAAAGTCGCGCTTTGACCATTAAGAACATTCATACCGGTATTGGTTACTGTTACGTTTATGTCTCGAAGACCTTCACCAACAACCCCAAAAGAGCGGTCTACTGGAGAAATCTCAATGCCCGAAACGGACAAGTCTTGGCTATCCATCTCAATGACAGAAATTGTATCATATTGACCATCCCAGCCAAAGTTATCTCTCCAACCACCAAATCTCCAGTTCTTGTGTGCAACAACTATGTCTGGCGCAGAGTTTGCGCCGCCTGCCAACTGTCCTACTTCTGCTGTGTGCGGTCTTCGGCCAGCAGCATATGACAGAGGACTTAGATGACCCCCACTACCGTCTGAAAGGGTAACTTGGATCGAAGTAGGGTAATTAAGGAAGAAATTGGATGAAGTACCTCCAGCGGAGTCGGTGGAATTTTGCTGATACGCAAGCGTTGGGTTGATGAAATCGGGTTGCTGGTCGCCGTTTAAGTCAGCAACAGTCAAAGTCCATGAAATGTAAGGGCCAAAATAGGCCTTTTGCGGAGATGTCCATGTACCTGAAGTCGATGATGTGACGTAGGTCACATTCTCGATGTCGGCATCATTTAATGCCAATACATCTGCAGTACCATCGCCATCTAAATCGGCAACTGCCAAATCAGATGAGGTTTCTGTTTGCATGTTAATCACGTGCTCTCCTACACCAGGAGTGGTGCTGAAAGTGTAAGTTAGTGGGAAAGTATTGGTTTGGCAATTAAATTCAACAATTGACACGTTGTCATCATGACCGGGATTGGTGACTTGTCCGGTAGCATAGTCTAATCCTGCAGATCTAAGCAGCCACATGTCGCTGTCGAAACAGGTTCCGCCGCCACCAAGTCCACCGCCAACTTGTGATTCGCCCCAATCTCCGGCAGTAAATGCGCGGTAGGTGTTTTGTTGAGCAGGCCCTAAGTTAGTGATGATACCTTGTGTGTTTGAGGTAATTGGGCCAAGATAGGTTACGACTCTTTGGGTAGTAATATCTGCTTGTAGGTCTAATACCATAACGTCATCATTACCGTCGTCGTTGAGATCAGCAACTTCTAGGTCCCAAGCCCAAAAGTGAGTAAATCTTGCCCCAATTGACCAAGTCTTCTCATTGCATCCGCCGTTTTCAATAATAGTTACGTTACCTGGTTCACCAGCTGGCGAGCCATCCTCATTAGTTTTGAACGGATTGTTTCTTTGGAAGATAACTATGTCATCAACACCGTCGTTGGTAAAGTCACCAACTTCGATAAATTGTACATTGGAAAATTCATCCCAATCTGCATTACGGTCTTGATTAGCAGTAACCCAAATATCTTGTCGTTCGGAAAAATCACCGTTACCATCATTCCACAAAACAGTAATCGTATGAGTACCATCTGTGGCAATCGCAATATCGTTGTGAGAGTCACAATTGAAATCGCCAATAGCAACATCGTGTGGGTCACGATTTGTGGTATACGTTCTTGCTTGGGATGCACTTGCTGTGGTTGCTAAAGCGGCAGTTGTTGATAATACCATAAGTAAACAAAGCATAATACTTCTTGCGCGGGCCTTGAAGAGATTGTCTTGGGAAAACATCGTCATCACTTGTTGAGCCATATTAACTACCACTTTAATTCCTTTGGGCTTTTGTCTTTGACAAAACGGCGCACATGCTTCGCAGTAAGGCGAAAAGATGTTTACAAACTCTATTTGCTCAAATTCAGACTTTACCTGCTAGCCAGCGGGGAGAGGGCCCCCAACCAACGGCGTCCCCACCATGCACTTTGACTAGTTTTCCAGCAGTGAATAACGATTCTAACCAAACCTCCAATGCAGTACCTTCACGCTTGCCCAGTTTGCTACTGGCTATTTCTTCAATATCGGAAGTTTTCAGAGCGGTAAAGCCATAGTCCCTGACTACTATATTCATCAGTTCACGAAGCCAAGCCTCAGCCATTGGATCGATACTCAAAGTCCCTTGAACAGGTAATGGCTCATCTAATTCAGAAAAAATCTCCATCAACTCTATTGGATCTGGTTTAGTTAAGTCATCAAGCCCCAGAGCGCGTAACTCTTTACTCAAATCTAATTCACCAATCGGTCTTCTAACTATGGGAATTCTTGACGGGTCTGGCTCTGGACCCATATCTAGGGGTTTCTCACCCAAGGAGTCATCATCCAGTTCGTTAGCTGAGCCGGATTTATTTTTGTTAGAAACTCCCGAGGTATTTGATGCTTTTACTTCCGAGCCCAACGGCATCATCCAGCCAACGCCTTGCAAACCTAATTCGGATACTTTTTTGCGCACCCAATCAGCATCACCACGAAGTAAAACCTCAGCGTCATTTTCGTCGGAACGAAAGCGATATTGGACAAATCCTTTCAACTCCGCCATGGTTATTCCTCGAACTTTCTTGCCTTCAAATTGGCGATGTTATTTTGCTAGTTGCCGCAGAACAGTATGCAATATACCACCATTACGATAATAATCAACTTCTACTGGAGTATCAAGCCTTACTTGTGCCTCAAAGGTAAGCGAAGTGCCGTCAAGTCTTGTTGCTGTTATTGTCAACATTTGCAATGGTTGAACATCATTTGTTACTGGAATATCATACAGTTCAGAACCATCAAGGCCTAAAGTTTCATGGCTTTCGCCTTCTTTGAATGTTAATGGCAATACACCCATTCCAACCAAATTAGAACGGTGAATTCGTTCAAATGAAGTGGCAATTACTGCTTTAACTCCAAGCAAATAGGTACCCTTTGCCGCCCAATCTCTAGATGAACCAGTACCATATTGCGAACCGGCAAGAACTACTTTTGGACCATCATAAGCATTAGCTGCATCAAATACTGAAACAATTTCTCCTGATTGTGGGTGTTTGGCAAACCCTCCCTCTGTCCCTGGTGCCATTTGATTACGAATCCTAACATTGGCAAAGGTTCCACGCATCATTATTTCGTGATTACCGCGTCGACTACCAAAGGAGTTGAAATCTCCTCGTTCAACCCCCCGCTCAACCAACCACTTTCCCGCAGGGCCACTAGCCGGGAAGGAGCCTGCTGGAGAGATGTGATCGGTAGTAATTGAATCCCCAAGTTTTAGCAGAACTGCTGCTTGTTCAATCGATTCTATCGGCGATGGTTCGGCAGATAGACCGGAAAAGAAGGTTGGCAACCGGATGTAGGTTGAGTCGGCTTCCCATGGATATAATGGAGTATCTTTTGCCGGTATTGAATCCCATCTTGGCTCATTCATGGCATCTGCATAACGTTGCCTAAACATGCTTGGAGTGATGGTTGAAAGAGCCTTGGCTAATTCTTCGTCTGATGGCCAAACTTCAGACATCATTACCGGTTTACCATTAGTATCAAAGCCCAACGGTTCAGTAGCCAAATCAACCTCTAAACTACCGGCAATCGCATAAGCAACAACCAGCGGTGGGCTTGCTAAATAAGATGCCTTTACTTTACTGTGCACTCTTCCTTCAAAGTTTCTGTTGCCCGAAATAACCGAACCCACGATAAGGCCTGCTTCATCGATTGCTGCATCGATTTCATCACTCAATGGCCCGGAGTTACCAATACAGGTAGTGCAACCATAACCGACTACATTGAAACCCATCGCATTCAAATCATCTTGCAGACCTGTCGCTTCATAATACTCCGTAACTACTCGGCTGCCGGGTGCTAGAGAGGTTTTGACCCACGGCTTGACGGTAAGACCTCTTTGTCGAGCATTTCTAGCAAGTAGTCCTGCAGCCAACATGACTCCTGGATTGGATGTGTTGGTACAAGAAGTGATTGCTGCAATTACAACATCACCATGATTTAGATCAAAACGTTCTCCTTCAGCCTCGATAATGGCGCTATTTGACAAATCACTTTCTGCCAAACCATGCCCTTGATGGCCAACTTCGGCAGTTAACGTCTCGGCGAAATGTTGCTTCATATTGGTTAAGTCAACTCGGTCTTGCGGTCGTTTTGGACCTGCTAATGCTGGCTCTATTGTCGTTAAATCTAGTTCTAAAGTGGCAGTATAAGATTTCTCAGCGTCATTTGAGTTATACCATAGCCCTTGCGCTTTACAGTACTGCTCAACCGCATTAATTGCTGAATCTTCACGACCTGTGAGTCTCAGATACTCTAGGGTTCGCTCATCAACTGGGAAAAATCCACAAGTTGCTCCATATTCAGGAGCCATATTGGCAATCGTTGCTCGGTCGGCTAAAGTAAGCGCTGCCATACCGCTGCCAAAGAACTCAACAAATTTTCCAACTACGCCATGTTCTCTCAGGATTTCCACAATCCGCAAAGTCATGTCAGTTGCCGTAACCCCTGGATTTAGTGAGCCAGTTAATCTAACTCCAACGACGTCTGGTGCTAGCATGTAAATTGGTTGACCAAGCATAACTGCCTCTGCTTCAATGCCGCCAACACCCCATCCAAGGACTCCAAGACCATTGATCATCGTAGTGTGTGAATCTGTTCCAACCAATGAATCAGCAAGCCAAATACCATTTTCTTGCCTAGCAACACTTGCTAAAAATTCAAGATTCACTTGGTGAACAATACCTCTTGATGGCGGTACGACTTGAAAGTCCTTGAGTGACTTTTGCCCCCATTTAAGAAATGTATAACGCTCCATATTGCGGTGATATTCGATATCTAAATTCATATCCAAAGCATTGCTATGAGCACCAGATACGTCAACTTGAACTGAATGATCAATAACTAGGTCCACTGGAACTTGCGGATTTACTTTGTTAGGATCTCCGCCCATCTCGACCATTGCATCTCTTAATGCAGCTAAATCAACTACCGCAGGAACGCCGGTAAAATCTTGCAAGATTACTCTAGAGGGTCTAAAGGGAATTTCGCCACGCTCTGCGTTAGGTTGCCAATTTGCAATATTACGCACATCTTGTTCGGTGATTAAGAATCCATCATTGCCTCTGAGTGCGCCTTCCAGTAGAATTCGAATTGAATATGGCAAATGTGATGTGTCTATCCCATTTTCATCCAATCCGGACATCGAGTAATAATGGCCGCCAATGGAAAGTTCCCGCTTTGCATTGAAGGTGTCGACGGTCGTCATGACCCAAGCCAAAACGAAGACATCTATCAATCAAACGCTTTGATTTATGCCATCAATTACCAAAAGTACCACCATGGAGTATCTTCTCCTCCGTTGGTAGTTACGCTAACTAGCGTCACTGGATTAATCGGGTTGTCGTTGTTATCGGTTGGAACGTCGCTGATTGAAGTAACAAATTCACAGCCTTCGGTAATATCGCCAAATACGGTGTGAACACCATCTAGCCAATTTGGCGTGCTATCATCCGGAATTAGGAAGAATTGACTACCGCCGGTATTTGGTGGGCTGGTTTTAGCCATTGAAATAGTACAAGGCGTGTGAAGAAGTCCATTATCCGCCTCATCTGGCATTGTGTAAAGTGTTTCACTGGAACAGTCAGTGGAACTATCCATTGCTTCCCCGTTGCAGTAGCCAAACCATTTAGCAGCATAACCGCCTGTGCCATCCTGGCGTTCAAAGTCGCCACCTTGAATCATAAAACCATCAATTATTCGATGGAATGGTGAGTCGTCATATTCACCCGCAACCGCGTGCAAGTGTAAGTTCTCGGTATGCACAGGAGCGGCATCAGGATCTAGGGAGATAGTGATGGTTTCGTCGTTGTACACGCCAGAAGCATCTGTCCACGTCAAACGCATTTTTGCTTCAGTAGGCAGATCTGTTGAGGGCGTATACGAGGCTGCCTTGACTAACAACAAAGCGAGAATAATCACTCCAACTAGTGCTCCTAGACCGGCAATTGTTGGTGTTCCATCGTTGAGCAAGCGCGGTAGATTTGTTTCCTTGATACCTTTGTCTTGCATTTCGTTGAGTAATTCGTTGTAAGTCGAATTATTGCCTTTGTTTCTCGGTGCTTTCTTTACCGAATCGCGCAATAATGACGCAGCTTTGCGATATTCAGACTTTGAATCTTTTTTCTTGGCGTTGGCCCAAGTTGCTTCGCCGGCGAGTCTAAGTGTAGTTGCGTGTTCTCCTGAAGCATCTACCTCGCGCAGTAAATCTAAACATCCAGAGGTATTTCCTTTGTCAAGCAGTTTTCGTGCTTTTTCCCAAGATTTGTCCATTTTTTCGTCTGCCATGATACTCGGACAACGCATTTGGTTTTGAGTTTCACTATTGGAAACTAGCGTAATAGACACTAGATTTCAAGCAACATGTTCAAAGGGTGTATGCCAACCCCTAGCGTTAAGGGCGAGGAAACTCTGCCAAAGGAGAAATAATCCGATGGAAAACATTGCCAATGATTTCACAATTAATATTGCAACAGCAAACGGCACAGGTTCACAATCAGCGAATCTCATTTTACTTCAATCACTATTTGACATGGGCGTTCCTGTTAGTGGAAAAAATCTGTTCCCATCTAACATCTCTGGTTTACCCACATGGTACATAATTAGGCTTTCAGACCATGGTTATCAAGCACCAGGCAATCGTACTGACATCCAAGTACTGGTTAATCCGGCAACTTGGGAAGAAGATTTAGCGGCATTAGAACCGGGCACCGTAGTTGTGTGGAATGAGAATTCAAAACTTGAGATGAACCGTGAAGACATAGTATCATATCCGATTCCAATGAATCAGATTGCACGTAAGATTAACCCCAAACTGGCTAAGTTGATTACTAACATTGTCTATGTTGGTGCGCTTGCTGAAATCTTAGGGATAGAACAATCAGCCCTAGAATCTGCTGTCAAGAAACAATTCAAAGGTAAAGCATCGGCAATTGAATTAAACACTACTGCGCTAGAAATGGGCAGATCCTACTTTCGTGAAAACCTGTCTAAGCAAGACCCATACATAGTAGAAGAAAGATCCATCGAAACCCCACAATTCTTTGTTGAAGGTAATGAAGCAATCGCTCTAGGCGCATTATTTGGTGGTGCCCAACTATTAGCATGGTATCCAATTACCCCCTCATCATCACTGGCAGAGGGCATGATTGAGTGGATTCCACAAATTAGAACTAATGATGATGGAGAATCTACCTGTGCAGTAA
>CAXGZX010000002.1:0-67945 GCA_964014545.1 uncultured Candidatus Poseidoniales archaeon
ATCGGTATTAGCCTCAGGTCTAATAATAAATAAAGCCCTAAGAGATCGAAGTTCTCGATTGGAAAATCAAACTATGATTGATGCACTCAATACATCAAATAACCCTGTGGAACAAGATGATTGGCTAGCTAAATTTGAATCAAAAAGGGTGGAGACTGTAGCAATTGAATCGCCCGAAATGGCTTCTGAGCGTTTTGCAAGGACTTTCAAAAATCGTGCTGGGGAAATAAAACCTGTTACTGCCCCAATCGATGAAAAATTAAGAGATGCTGCTGCGCTAGTGCTTGATACACATGACAAAACTATAGTGAGAAATGAAGCTGATGAATTGCTAACTGCGATCGACGCTGAAGGAATTAGTCTACCGGTTAGTGACAACCAAAAACTACCTGCAACACAATATAACCCAAATATGACCATGCGTAGTGATCCAAGAAATATACTAAGCGATGATAATCATGAAGCAGCAGCACCAACAAAATCTGTTCCACTACCAGACGAAGATGATTTAGACTTTTGAGATTATTATGTTACATATTGGAGTTGATGAAGCAGGCAGAGGACCAGTTATCGGTCCTTTAGTCGTTGGATGTGTCTGTGTACCTGAAGAGGACATCAAACTGCTCGTTGAGGCTGGGGTTAAAGATTCGAAAGATTTGACTAAGAAAAAGCGTGAAACTATTCGCACATGGTTCTTTGAAAATTGTCAAACAAGAGGATGGAAATATTCAGTAATAACCTGTCAACCGGCAAGAATAGATTCAGCCGTAGCCAATAAAGGTCTAAATATTTTAGAAACCCAATTATTTGCGGAAGCAATCAATAAATTATCACTGACAGATGGAAATAATGGATTTATGATAACCAATGATGCTTGTGACGTAGATGAACAACGATTCACTAGAAGAATAAGTGCACTGGTTGACCAATGGCCTTGGCCTAATTCGAATATGGTAAGTTTTCACAAAGCCGATGAAAATTACCCCATAGTTGGCATGGCTAGCATACTGGCAAAACAGCACAGAGATCATTGTATTAGTGAAATTGAAAATAAGGTCGGCTTCCCAATTGGTTCAGGTTACCCAAGTGATAAAAAAACTATAGATGCTGTACATCTCATGATAGGGGACAAGCCTCATGAAGACCTTCGTTGGTCATGGTCTACCGTCAAACGTATTTGGTCACAAAAGCATGATATTGAATTACCTGATAGATTAATTTCTGAAGGTAATCAAACTACTTTGTTTTAAATTAACCATTCAATTCATCAAGGACTGGTGTTAGGGAGAATTGATTGGCATGGACTGGACTCCGGACGAAGCAACAGATACAATGCTATGGCATATGGCAATCCAAAATGCCATTGAATACTCTGGCAAAGCCAATCCTGGTTCAGTAATAGGTAGAATTATGGGTATGCGGCAGGATTTACGACAGTATGGTAAATCACTTAGCCCGTTAATTGCCAAAAAAGTCGCTCAAGCCAATAATCTAGCCGGGGAGCAAGGCCTTGATTATTTGCGCACCATCTTACAAAATGAAGCTCCTCACTTACTAGAAGAAAGGGAAAAACAAACTAGAAGAGAAGGGTTACCCGAATTAAGTTCAGCACAAAAAGGCAAAGTTGTTCTGCGTTTTGCCCCCAATCCAAATGGCCCGTTATCTTTTGGTCACGCACGTGGAATTATTATCAATGGTGAATATGCTAAAGAGTATGATGGTGAACTAATATTACGATTTGATGATACAGATACTACAGTAAAACCTCCTCTCCCCGAAGCTTATGGAATTATTGAACAAGAAGCTGAATGGTTACTTGGTTTCAAGCCCCATCGAATTGTAATAGCTAGTAATCGAATCAAAGAATATTATGAGCATGTAGACATTATGCTTGATGGGGATTTTGGCTATGTTTGTCAATGTAGTGCTGATGAATTTAGGGAATTCAGAGTTAGTAAAACAAATTGTCCTTGCAGAGATAATGATGTTAAACTAAATATCGAATTGTGGAATAAAATGCTGGATGGAACATTCGTTCCAGGAGATGCAGTTGTTCGGGTAAAAACTGATATGACCTTAAAAAATCCTGCACTACGAGATTGGCCAGCCCTAAGAATTCAAGATACAACAAAGAATCCACATCCAAGAAAAGAAATTGGTTCAAAGTACCGTGTTTGGCCGCTGTTAGATTTCCAAAGTGCGGTAGAGGATCACTTGCAGGGTGTAACCCATATTATTCGAGGAAAAGACCTCATGGATTCAACACGTAAACAGACATTACTTTACCAGCACTTCGGATGGGATTATCCTGAAACAATGTACTGGGGAAGGGTCAAAGTTCACGAATGGGGTGGATTTTCTACTTCACAAATGCGCAAAGACATTGAATCCGGAAAATTCACTGGTTGGTCTGATCCACGATTACCGACAATCGCAGGACTTAGTGGAACCGGTATCCAAGCCGAAGCTTTGCGTAATTTCTGGGTAGAATTAGGAGTAACCCAGAAAGATATATCTGTACCGTTAAGTTCACTTTATTCTCACAATACTAAGATTATTGATGATGATGCACCAAGAATTTCCTTTATCAGAAATCCAGTTTTACTGGATTTATCTGGTGGCGAACAGAGCAGTATTGAGATTCCAACCCATCCAAATTTCCCGACAATGGGAAGTCGCAAAATCAGCTTAGCCTCCCAACAAGTGTTGATTGAATCAACAGATTATGGTGAGAATCAATTAAGGTTGAAGGAATTTGCAGACTTTGATATTTCTGGAAACTCTGCAACCTTTGTGTCGCAAGAGAGAGGTGATACTCGCAAGATTATTCATTGGGCATCTGTTGACACATCTAGTAAAGCTACTTTGAAGATGGTTACGAATGGTGAAATTATCGAAATTGAAGGTGTATTAGAGCATCATAGTTTATCCAAAGGAGACATTGTACAAATCGAACGTATTGGTTACGGTGTTATTGGTGAAGATAATACCATAATATTCACACATGACTAGAAACTATCAAAATGCAGTAGCCATACAGGTTAACTATGCCTAGTAGTGATAAGACAGTTGCCGATTTGGACTTAAATGATGAACACATCACCGCAGGCCTTGAAGATAGCCTTCAAGAAGCGGCTAAGCGCTTGCTAACCGTGCCAGGTGGAATATTAGTAATTCTTGATGACGATTCACGGGTGAAGGGGGTTATTGGCCACAAACAGATTCTCACCGCAATAGTCAAAGGTGCAGAACCAAGTAATACCAAATGTAGTGATTATATGGAAATGGATTTTATGGAAATTCAGCACGACCAACCACTTTCCAAGGTGCTAAAACAGATAAAAGAAAGAACGCCACAAGCCGTAGTTTCAGTTGACGAAAATGGGGAATTTAGTGGTTATTTTTCACCCTCAGATTATATGGAAAGTAAGTTATTAGTAAAATCTTTGAAGAGTTTAAAACTCTGATTAACCAACTATTTTTATGGTTTTCCCACACCCACTACAGGCTATTTTTAATGGCCTCTCGTCGCTGGTGACTGGAATTTTGGTATCACATGCTGGGCAGCCAACAACCGGAACATCTACCGTGACTTCTGGCTTCTCATCAACTTCATTTAATTGCAACCTTCTGGGGCTGACTAGCGCAGTAAGTAACCATAATCCCGAAGTTACTGCTGAAGAGCCAATCACAAATAATTCAGGATATGAAAAGAAGTAAATTAGTGCAACAATTGGTAGTAATACTAACTCTAACATTAGGAACCTGCGATGTTTATTCTTAGTCATTGAAAGGGAGATGATAAGACCAAAAGAAATTATGATCAACGTGATTATGGTTAATGGCATTGGTGTGGAAATTAAGCCTTTACTTGGTTGGATGTAGAATGAAAATTCTTCATCAAGACTCATTGATGTACCTTCAACCTTGATTACTTCACCCCACGGGTATCTAGAATGGGAAAATGAAAGATCGTCTGTCTCCAATAAATCAGCTGTTCCAAAGGAGGTAGTAATTGACGACTTGGCCTCTAATTTGAACGTGTATGATTGCCAAAGGGGCGCACTTTGAGTAGATGTGAAGCTGCTTACAAGATCAAATCGCTCCCCATCTTGCACAGTTTGAAGTGTAGAAAATGTCAAACTCAAGGGGTGATAAATAACTCGATCTTCACCTTTTAAATCAAGAGATATTGAAATCGTATCAAAATCTGTCGAATCACCAATCAAATCTGAACTGTCAAGTTGCATGCCATTTATATCAGACATATAGGTTCGATATCTTTTACTCATCTCTCTTTCAAACTGCTCTAGTTCAACATTTTCAATACTACGACTTTCCCGGTCTTCATCAGCTACGCCGCCAGGACTCCAGCCATAAAATACTGAATTAGTTGGTAGATCGTTATCTCCGATGTGATCCATTCCCCATCTCATCCAGTAAGCCATTTCACCATCAATTTCCAATGTAGTAGTCCTTGATAATTTCAAATTACCATCATCACTAGCAAGGTCAACAATTTGGGTAATGGTTAGTGGGCTTCCGCTTCCTCCGGTTCGCAGTGGTTCATTATCTGGGTAGAATGTGCCTGTACCTCCGCCGGTGTCTGAGGTTTCAATTGTGAACTGTGCTGAGCCCTCAATCAATGGACCTCCATCTTGAAAATTTAGTCTTACACTGACCTGTATTGACTGTTCGCCACCTGACGCTTCAGTCCATGTCCAAGTAACTACAATAGAATCACCACTCTGCGTTTTAATGGGCTCTCCAGGCACTTCTTGGTTGTCTACAGATAATTCAATAGATTCTGAATATGCAAGAGCATCAAGACCAAATGGCGAATCTATAATTACCGAAATATAGGCATCACTGCCTTCAATTTCCGGCTCATCTACGGACAATTCCATCAAAGGTATATCTGCTGTTATCTTTGAATCAAAATCTGTTGAACCCCATAGAAATTCTAACTCTGCATTACCACCAGGAACGCTAAAAATTACTGAACGTGCGCTAAGAACCAATTCGATTTCACTAGACGAGGACACTGACATTTCATCAACCGGTATTGAAAACTCGATTGTCCCCTCACCTTGTGTCAGTACAGACGAATCAATATTTGTTGAATCCGAGAACGTTTGTGAGCCAATCTTGATTGTTGCAGTAGCGTTAATTTGGGCGCCACCTGCATCAGTTACCCGGTAATTCATGACCAAATTCCAATTTGATTCGGGTATTGAACCTGGCCAAACTTTACCCATGCTCCAAACACCTACCTCTTCTTGGGATGTTATCGAGTTGGTAATCAATGCATTACTTGCTTCGTCTTCTAATAATTGAGAAAAAGGCGTAAGTGTACCACTTGAACCACCGATTAGGTACAAATCTACATCATGAGAGTCTTCACAGCACACCACCACTGATTCTGCTTCGACTACACCAGAAAGTTGTGATGAAAATGGCAAAGAAATCATCAATAAGACCAGGGTTAGCTGAACTATTCTTGTCGACAAACCTCTCACCACATCATCGCCAATCATTCATGGCTCATAATTTACTCTACTACATGAAGACAATTATGAGTATTACATGCAGTTTAGATATCTTCCGTCAAAGGGCTTTTTCTAGCAGAGCACCAAGCTCTTTTTCAAATAATGAGACCAAGGCTTCACCAACTTCACCCTGCAAATCGTCAGGCAGTAATCTAAGCCCAAGTCTTGTAGCGGCTCTTGTAGCCTTAAGTTCCGCATAAATAGAGCGGGCTTTAGATTGGAAATAATAAGACACAGCATCTTTTATTTCACTTTTCAATTCTGGATCCGCATCGACTTTATTGCGGATATGAGTCTTTAATTCATCTTTGACAAGGTCCCTAAATGCCTCAATAACTAAATCTTCGGTAGAAAGTAGTTCCTTGATTTGGTCTTTGATACTTCCAGTTAGTAATCTCTCTATTGCCATGGCCTACCCACACAGCCATATGGTTTCAATTCATCGACAAATGTCACATCAACTGACCTGAGGTAATTAATTGCTTCAGGAGGTTAGATGCGAATACTTTGCCTTCTGCATTTTCTTCTGGCCATGCTTCTTGGGTAGTGTAAATTTGTGAGTGCAAATCGTGTTGCTCATTGCCAGTAACAATCCTATACCAAATTAATTCCTCTAGTCTTGGAGTTGATAGCTTGTCATTAGAAAGGCAAGGTAAAGCTAGTTCACTAAGCGCCTGTTGACGTTGTTCATAGGCCATTTTTGACCATTTCTTGGCCAGCCTTTTCAGCATTGAAGCAGACATATTTGGTAACATGCCGATATCTGGGTTAGTTATTTCAGGTAAAGGCAACAAACGAATTGAGCCCTCATCTTGTAAGATATCTCTAATTTTGGTATAGACGGGGTCATAAGAATTGTCTAATGACTCCCGAAGCCAATGACCAACGCCAGATAATGACCTTAACCTTCTGACTCTTGTTCCGTTAGGGCATATTTCAGAGGCGATTGCAGCACACTGAATAACTACATCAAGAGCGCCATTGTGGGCTTTATCGGAGTTTGGGTGATTTACTGAAATTGCTAATGGGACAATACGCATCCTAAGTGATTCATCAATTTCTTCGGATTGCCAAGTTTCTTCATAATGCTCAATGCTAATTATTAAATCAGCTTTTGATTGGTAATCGTATTCATCACCTTTTGGTTGATGTATTTTGGATTGTAGAATTTTTCTGCTGTAAGGCACATTAGCATCGATCATTGCAGATTCCAAGTATGCAAGAGAAAGAATGCTTTCAAAATCTGCTGTAGCAAATATGGCAACACTATTAGCAGATTTTATTTTATCAACTAACGAAGTAATTCTATTTTTGACATCACGAAACAAGTTTGTTTCTAAAATATCATTCATCGCTATCAGTTAACCTATGAGGCCAGTTGTTATTCAATCTCTCGATAAACTTACTCGACCATTAGTCTGAGTTCGTCTCTCTTGTAACGCCAATCTTTCGGCAGTTTGCCTTCCGAAATGTAGTAATTAGCCAATCGCCTAATCTTTGATTCAGTTATCTCAAGCGAACGCTTGTTGTGAATGTCTTTGTGATTACCACTGCCCAGATGTTCAATGATTCTAGCCGCTTGACGCATGAGATTCATCATGTCTTCCGGGTAGGTTCCGCCAATATCATTTTCTGATAGAATAGCACCAATTCTCTTACCGGTGACCAGTTTGACATTGGGAACCGCATGTTGGTCACGCAGGATGGTGCCAATTTGTGCAGTTGTGTTCCCGGCTTTTCCGAGGTCAACAACTAGTTTGGTAACTTCATCAACGTTGGTATTAGACCACTCTGGAGCTGCAGTAACGTGGGGTTTCGATGAACCACTTTGGCCTTTTCTAGACTTGTACATACGTGCCATGTTAATCACTCAAGCACTCTGCCGACTTGCCTCTCATTATTAACCACTCCGCATGGTGACATACCACTCACCAAGACTAGATTCTTTGATGGCCTTTAGCGACAATACCAGGAATTTTATCCCATTCCCAGCCAGAAGCAGTCGCCCTTGCCAATCCAATCGGCTGATTATTTTGCAGTATTAGAACATCATCACCTGAGTTAATTCCCTCATCAAAAGATTCCACTATTGAGGCAAAGACATCTCCTTTCCACTTTATCGATGGTTTAATTATCGCAGTTTTCAGTGATGAATTCTCGGCAATGAGTTTGACAGATGATTTGGAAAGGGAAAAGCCCCTGCGGTCATTAGACCACTGCGCTATTTGTTTGCCATCTAATTCAATCTTCCAATAAGGTGGCTTACCACGTATTTTAACGCCCTCTAGCCAACGATCATTATTCATTTTGTATCTTGCCACACTCTGAAAGTTGTCGACCAATATACGATGATGACGGCGATTTCGGGGGGATAAATCTTGATTTACTTTGGCCACTGCTTGGCGTAAATTGTCAAGAGCGTCTCTAGAAGTAGCCGGCAAACCGTTCCTGGTCTCAATATACTTGATTCCATCCAGCTGGAAACTCATTGATGAGTGATTGATCACCGTATGATAATTATGCCGGGACAATAAGGCTTTGACCATTGCTTCAGATCTTGCAAATTCGTCAAGACTCCAATCTCCAGTCACTGGAATGTCATAATGAGACGCAGGCCAGACCTCTTCTAAATCCCTAGGAACAAGTCCAAGAGGTGAGGTAACCATTACCTCATGGTAACAACTTATACCAATCGCATCCATAAATTTACGATGAGATTTAGACATTCTGTAGGGCTTCTTTGCTGAACACGGCAACAGAATTAGTACATTATCAATACCATTTGGCGCAACATAATCATTAGTCATGTAATCAACCCACTTTGTGATAATTGGATTTTCTAAAGAGATGGGAGAATTACAATGCAATATTGTGCTAGAGTCCACATGAGAGATTCCCAGATCAGCATTGGTCAAACTCAATTTGTCGTGGTGACGTAGATGTTCTACAAGTTTTGGACTGTTTAATGATTGGCGCTCCACTAAAGTTCTCAAAGTTCCACCTGCTAAGTGTGATTTAATTTCTTTTAGAGCATTATTCCATTGAACAATTTGACAACTCATATCAGCACTATCGTCTGTATCGTCAACTAAATTCCTAGGACCTGATTCAGTCAATAACAAATTAGCAGCCATACATTGCCTTGAACGACTTAAATCAAATAAATCAACCCCAAACCACACGAGTACTGCTGCATTATCTGGCCCACCTAATCCCGGGGTCCAAATTAAGGCACCAGGGAAACGGTTTTTGATCACCGTCAAAGCACGAACTAACTTGTCCTTTTGGGCCGCCAATTGTACCGCATCAACAAGAACCACAATACTTGGTTGGAGATTGCTATCTGTCAACTTGGAATCATGATTCAATCGCTGCCAAGAAAGTGGTAATAAGGCCCCTGTCTCAGCTAATTCGCCAGCATCAGCCTCTTCTAAAGAGGGTGGTAAAACATGACCAATTTTCGCAGTAAATTTCGGCGATTCATCTTGGAAATCTGGCGGCGAAAGTGGCAGTCTAGCATCAAAAGTTAGAGTTGCCGGGATTTCATTGTCTGTAGTGGTTGAAAATGGGGCTAATTTGACCGGGATTTCAGGGTCACCGTCCAATTGTATCAAGCATGGAGTTGTCGCAGAAGGTACCTTTCTATCACCTAGGCCCCAACTCCTAGCATACAGGTAGCGATGAATTACCGTCCGTCCTAATTCATTCGCCATATTCAATCCTAATGCTATTCGTACAAGAATAATTCCTTCTAATCCCTAACTTCAAACATGACATCGAGTACGGCAAGATGATGCAGAGGGTTAGAAAGTTAGCACACGCCAAGGCCATCACGCTAGTGCTGTTGTTTTTTTGCTCAATTTGCAGTTTGTCTGTCTACGAAACTCTAGGCTCTGATAGCCAAGAAAACAATCATGTTAAATTCTCAGAGAATAACTCCAATATTCATCAGTGGGATATTTTAACAGGCCAGTGGTACAGCATTGAGGTTTATTGTGATACTTGCACAGCTGAACTTAAGTTAGACGAAACAACATTGTCTGAAGAGTCTAGAATATTTGTTGGCCAAGTGAATGTTTCTGGAAATCTAACATTGATTATTGATAATCCAAATGGAGAAGCGATAGAAATTATTTCACTAGTTGCGCCAAATGAAACTTATCCAACTATACGGCCTTCACCTGGAGAAATCCATCCACTAGTAGAAGTGTATGATTGTAACAGTAGCGATTCATGCATCGATCTGGAGTCAAGTTTACTTGCTACTTATGTGGGTAGTGGTGACTTAGGTGAAGAATTCTACATCAATGGTTTGCTTGATTCTGAGCAATCGGAATTTGTGAGTATTGGTGTGAATATTGGTGATACTCTAGAACTATCCATTGCTTATGCGACCTCAGATATTGATTTTGAGTTATATTTTCAAGATGAATTAAATGAATCATATTTAGGGGATATTCTATCGAGTTCTACATCGACTAATTTCGTTGAGAATAAAAATACAGTATTTATCCCGATAAACACTACTGGTAGAATAATTATCAAAGCATCATCTGAAAACATTAACACATTGTGGTCACTCAAAACACTAAACCACCCACCTGCAAGCACCGCTATGTGGAATTTATCAAGCCAAGATGAAATCATGGGGCACACGACAAAAACTGTAATTATCGATACTAATGATACTACTGCCGTCATTTTGCATTCAACAAATTTAGCAACTGATTTTTCATACCATTGCTTAGTAGGGGGTAGTTGGTTATTATCAGGCGATGGAATATTAGATCCGAGCAAAGAAAACTGGCTATTTCCGTTGCCAAACTCTTCTGCTATGAGGGTGACATTTACTGGTAATGCCTTTCATTTGGTAGCACATGCTCAGACTTTTGCTGATGCTCAAAGTGGTTATGAAGCACCGTCGTTGCCACCAATGAGAATTAGCACAGATAATACTTCTTGGCCGACTATTGATTTAACAGAAACCACAACTTACGGGGAATTCACTACCTCTATTGGCGACACATCAGACGTATACAAAATTGAAATTGATGCTTGGGAAGATTCAGTTCACTTTGTCAAATTTGAAATTGAAGGGGATATTGAATCACTAGAAGTGGAAATGATCGCTAAAGACTCGGCAGATTGGTCAGAAATTGAATCAAAAACTAAAACAGTCGTCTTTGGAAAATTACAAGTTGCTATGGAATTGCCAAGAGGCACTCACTTTTTCCGTATTTCATTAATTAACTACACCGATAATATTGATTGGGGCAATTACACACCATCAATCGAATATACAGTACTGACCACTTATCAACTAGTAGATGAGGGTGAAGAACCATGGTTCCCACCAGATGAAAACGCAGAAAAATGGGGTTCTATTGCAAGATGGATCTTAGGATTTTTGTTCCTAATGCCAGCGATATATGTGCTAATTAGTGTACAGAAGAAAAAGTCATTTGCTCAGCGAATAAAGTCAAAAAAACAACGATTGAATTGGTTGAAATTACAACTTGACAAAGGAGTAAGTCCTAAACAAAATCGCCGATTATTGGCAAAATCACTTGAAGCGGTGTCGATATTAGATTGGGAAGACGCTTGCGAAACGTGGGGTGAGGCAGATGTAACTTATCGAACAGAAAATGTCGCTATCGCGGCATGGAAACTTGATCCAAGATTGGTAAAAAATGATGGATCATGGCCGATAATGATCGGTGTTTACATCATTAAGGGAGCCTGGGAAATATCTGCTCTTCGACTTGACTCGCCAAAAGGTCAAGCGTGGAATATTGATTCTGTAACTCCAAGATTCCTGTTTTCTGGTGATGAAATATTCTTGGATTCGATGAATGTTGGTAACAAAACCTTTGTTTCTGTCGAACTAAGTGGGACTGCGACATCAGTAGATATAGAATTGAATGGAAGAATGGATGGTGAACCTGGTGCCGCTAGAGTCGCCCAGACATTATACCGAGTTAACGAAGAAGAGTGAGATCTTATTGGCGTCTTTCTTTAGCATCCTTAACGACACGTTCTTCCAATTCGTCTTGAGAAATTTCAACGTCCATTTGCTTAACTAACTTCATGTCTGCTTTACTAATTTTTTTGGGTAAATGTAACTTTACCAATACCACAACGTCACCTCTGCCAGAACCTCTTATTCTAGGCAAACCCTTACCGCGAACTTCTATTGTTTTACCCGAGTTAGTCATTTTTGGTATCGAAATTTTTAGGTCTGAGCCATCGATATGGGGCAAAGTGATTGTCGTTCCAGTAACTAAATCAGCATACAGTAATGGTAAAGACATAATTAAATCTGAACCTGAACGTTCAAACCAAGGATGCTCTTCAACTTCAAGTTCAATAAATAGATCACCGTTCTCGCCTTTTCCTCGATGCGCAGGTTCTCCCTTGCCTCGCATTCTTAGCCTTGTTCCGTCTTCAGCACCTCGAGGAACATTGAAGCGTAATTTGGTTTCCTTTATCTCTTGACCAGAACCATTACATGATTTGCATTTTGTCTTGATTAATTGACCCACACCCGAACAAGTTGGACAATCTCTGATTACATCTTGAACGAAAGGACCAACTTGCTGACGTGCTCTAATTTTACCTTGACCACCACAATTACTGCAGGAAATGATGTCCCCATCTTCCGCACCAGTTCCATTGCAAGGCTCACACTTTGTCGGCAAATCTATGACTAATTCTTCACTAGTTCCTTCAAACACTGATTCAATGGTTATTGAATATCTCACAATTACGTCATTACCACGGTTTCGTGACCTGCGTCCTCCACCACCAAAAAAACTGGAGAAGAAATCTCCTCCAAGTATGTCATCTAAATTGATGTTGAATGAACCACCACCAAAACCACCAAACGGCGAACCACTAGGACCATTATGCCCGTAGCGGTCATACATTTGCCGCTTTTCTGAATCAGAAAGAACTGCGTATGCTTCTTGGATTTCCTTAAATTTATCCTCAGCATCTTCTTCTGTACTTCGGTCAGGATGATACTTTCTTGCTAGACTTCGAAAGGCATTCTTCAGCTCTTTATCGCCTGCAGATTTATCAACACCGAGTACTTCGTAATAATCACGTTTCTCAGACATCAAAATCCCCCTTCATGCTACCGGATAACACAATGTCTTTCAATATCTCGGATAAAATTTGGTCAAATAACATCAAGACCACAATTATCGCAAAACCTGTCACCAGATTTGACAGGATAATTACAGCCCCGACATCGGGGTTGTTGAACACTTGCTGGGGCAGCAAATTTCTGCTGATTGCTACTCGGCAGCATAGCCATGGATTCGATTGATTGATTGGAGTTATTGCCAACATTTGGTGGCGCAAAAGCAGAATAATTTTTCTTTACTAAAGCAGGTGCTTTTTGAGGTATCGACTGTTCCGCCATTTCTGGAGTTTCTGATTCTATATTTTCCGAATATGAAACTTCAGAATCGGGTTCAATAGAGACTTCATTGCGCTCATACTGAATTGGAGCTTGTGGTTTCACCGCTTTTACCGGAGCGGCTTCAGCCGCTGCATTAAGAGCTGCCATCCTTTTTTCCTCTCTTGATTCAACAGAAGAATTTCCGCGGAATAAACCAGATATAACATCGAGAAACTTATCCATTGGACTTGCTTTCCTAGTAGCCCCAATAGTTGCCGTAATCTCTTGCTCATCAAACGTCGATTTGCCTGAAACACGCCTAGTTGCTTCAACAATCGTTTTTGATTCATTTAGCATATCAACATCTACTTTATTTTCATCAGACAATTCCATTTCAGGTGACTCTGTAGATATTTGAGAGACATTTCTGGTTAAATTTGTTGAATCATCTAATCTCTCAGATAGTTCTGCGTTACTTTGCCAAACTCCAGCCTCTTCTGCAGCATATGTTTTCTTCATTTTTTTCATTACTTTAGAACGACGATATTCATAATCCTTAACTGTATTAGATCTGCGATAGATGAAAATACCAACTAGCGTCCCAAGTAGGTAATAGGGTACCATCAATAATGGTTCAATTTTGAATACATCTCGAAGGGGAGTAACAATCACATGAAAAAATCCCAATAACAATATTGGCAGGACAGATACACTTTGCGAACTAAGTGACTTTTCTACCATTGTACTCACCTCTTGAAATTGGGCATTGTTATTGTAAGTTCCCGTTATTTGATTCTCTATCATTGAAAGAACTAGGTTTACCGATTATTCCGTAAACTAAACCAAGTGAAAACATTGTATGAAGTAAAAATATGCAGATTGGCAGACCTACGAGTAATGATAGCCTTCGCTTTAGGAAGACTAATCTTAGTGATTCTAACAATAATACAGCGCCATATAGTGTGGCTGGAACATACCAGAATTGGTTAGATTTTACCAATAAGATAAATGTCAATATGACTCCAAACCATGGGAGTATTTCCCTTACGCTAAACCTTTTAGGGTGTTTCCTAACAATTCGGGTCCGCCAATAACCATATCTAAAACCCATCTTAGACCAACTCTTCAAAGATTTACGCTTTGTCATATTAACCTCTACTAAATCTGTTTTGAATAGCAAGAACCCTGCATCAATCATTCGCATTGACAGGTCACTATCTTGGCTAGTGATAAAGTCTGTATCCCAACCACCAATCTGCTCAATTGCTGTACGGCTATGGAGACAGAATGCGGGAACAGAGGTTTGCACTGTACCTGTAAAATTATCAAATTGACCCGAACCGCTACCAAACGGAGAAAGTAGTGCTCCTTCAACCCATGATTCTACTAATTCTAACTGTCCCAAACGGGATGAAACTTTACACCCAAGTGCACCAATTGGTTGCTCATTGACAGATTCTAATCTCGCCATTTCCTCTAGTAATATCGCAATATGATTCTCCTTTACTGTACAGTGACCGATTATTTCCAAAAAATATTTCACTGAATTGGGAACTAAATCCATGGCCAAATTTCTCGCTTCTGCAACGTATTTACCATCATTTTTGGCAAGTATTATTTGAGGACCTTCGGTGTTTTGTTCAATGAAATGTTCAATGAGTTTGACAGATTGATCTGTTGATCCTCCATCTAAAACAATGACGATATGTTGGTCAATAGAAACAGTTTGATTAACTAGTGAACTAAGACACGCAATGATACTATCTTGCTCATTAAGTATCGGTATTACTGTTGCCACTAAAGGATTAGTTGCTCCAGTCATGTCAGTGGATTAGTGTGGACGATTTCATACTTACTCGTAATTTTAAACAAATGAACAGTTTGAAGAGGAATTGTCCACTAGCCGTGATGTGTCAGTACCACGCGTTATGTTGAATGGCCTAGATGAGGGAATCGAAGTCATAATTTCAACAACAATATCAGGTGCTGAGTCACCAACCCTTGTTCTTGAGAGTGTGCAGAATATTTTTCCAGATTTTACTGCTGATGAATTTGCTGAGCCAACATTTGGTGTTGCTAATAAATATCAATGGATAAATGAACAAATTTCCTTGAATAATTTCCTTCAAATGGTTCACAAACAAGCCATTTTGGATACTGCTCTAGATGTAATGAGTTTGAAGCTGGAAAACCATCAAACTAGTTTCCAATTACTAAGGCAAGCAAGTATTGCCAATAAAATAGCATTTAATCTAGAACAAGGTAATCCACTAGGTGGAGTAATCAATGTTGAACTGAAAGGGGAGAATCTAGCAGACTGGCTTGAAGCAGCAACCTGGCACAAAGGACGAGACGCCGTACCAAAAAGAATCAATGATGAACGTCAAATGGATTTAGACGGTGAAGCTTCTACTTGGATTTGAGAGTCCTTAGAACTTCTAGAGCTGCATCCTTGTCTGCTCCCAATAACTCGATATCTTCGATACTATCAAACCATGATATTTTGTCATGTGAAGTCCATTCATCATCATTACTATAACGATTATTTGACTGCAAAATAAGTTGCATAATCTGCAAATCAACACATAATTCGTCATATTCAAAATACCAATTACCAAAGTTTGAACAGTCAACTACATCCCAATTAAACTCCTCTTTTATCTCTCTAGTTATTGCCTCTTCAAGTGACTCATTAGCCTCAACTTTACCGCCAGGGAATTCCCATTTACCAGGCATTTTTGAAGAGCGATTACGACGGGCTAACAGCATTTTTTTGTTATCGGTGATTAAGCCACCAACTACTTCAATGACCGGTTTGAAAAAAAGCCTACTAATTACTTGATATAATGATGCGAGAGATTCTTCTGCGGAGATATACTGCTCACTTGGCAGATGGATAAAACAACATGGAATCTGATTTTTTAAACCTTTAACTGCTAACTTAGACAAGGTTTGGTAATATGTCTCATTACAAATAAAACTACCAGCATCGTTTGATTTGCTTATATGTTTGATTGGTGGATAAGATAATCGTTGTATCACAGAATCATTGGCATGGAGATCGTGGTCACCCAGACTAACATCATTAACCATGCGCCCAGAATTATCGCGAATTCTCATATCAAGATTATTTTTAGCTGTGGTCTCGAGTCTGATTTTATTACATGAGTCACACAAACCAAGATGTATTATTGCGTCCCAAATTTCACCATCATCCAATCTCTTGGCAATCGCGTTACTGCCATCATTATCTACCGTTAAAATAATTTTTTCAACATAAATTTGTTGATCTTGAAGTTTGGTATTTCGCAAGCCTCTCCATGGATCAAAGACGGTAACTATTTCTGGTACTTTTGCCAGTACATCCTTGGAAATATTGGAATTATGGTTACCGAATGGTTCGAATCCAGTGACCAATATTCGTCCCATGAAACCCCCAATCAGTGCTTACTTTTGACCTGTTCGTGTTCATTTATGGGTTATATTGACATGCAATTAGCATTTGGTGGTAATTGAGCCACTATGAATGATTCTCAATTTGTCAAAATTGAAGATAAACCTGAGGAGGGTGTTACTGGCCTCAAGATTTTCCGCCAGATTTGGAAAGAAATGACGTTAGGAGTTGGTTTTTGGGGAGCATTGCGGCCTTTGTTAGCTGCAATTATGGCTGCTGTTCCTTTCTTCTTTATCGGGCAACATTTCAATAGAAAGCATCAGAAAGCCTTTGACTGGACATTACTACAAATTCCGCTGGCTTTGACAGTAGTATTGTGGTTTGTTCTGTGGTTCTACTCGATATTTGACGCTTGGAGAGAGGCAACTAGATTCGTTGCGGAAAAAAATAATCAATTTGTCCACAATTGATAATCGGTTTCGATTTCACCGCTTAACATACCTGCAAGATCATTGAGGTCATCAGCATCAAAATCATCGGGCAGTTGACCTGTTATGATGTTGCCAATATTGGCTGACTCGATGGCCCAATACATTACTGAATCTTCGTTATTTGAATGGCCCTTATGTTCTTCATCCTCATGGTCTACCGGTGATTGATAAACTAAGTTAACCAGTCCAAGTAGGTGGCCAAATTCATGAACTAGCACGCTATTTTCAATCTCTTCAGCCGACGGACGATTGAAAATTGGACCTTCCGCATCATCAACGCTTTCACCAAAAATGGCAACTGTTGATGCATCTACCGCGACGCCGAGAACACCGTCATTAGCATATTGACCAGATGGGAAAATTGCTTGCCAATAAAGCGTTGAGCCAGTTTGTGGATCTTCTGACTTTTCATCCCAACTTTTGTCTCTTACATCGCTTGAGGACCATTGACCTTCATGCTCAAAATTAGTTTCTGTAAGAAGTATTTCGACACCTTGTGGCTTATTGCATACCTGTTCTAGACGAGTTTTTAGCAACTCTGTGGAACTTTGCTCTGGCATGTAACCAGCTTCATAATCAATCTCTACAACTAGAGAGGTATATTTGGCATCACTAAGACAAGCAAGGGTTAATCCTCCAGGTATTCCTTTTTCTACATATGTAGAATCATTACCGAAGCAACCAGAAAGACCGGCACTAACCACGAGCATAACAAGTAGTACAGAGATAGAATATTTGCCTGCCATGAAATCGCCTAAAATGTCATTGTTAAAAAAAAAATTGTCACCAATCTTCTGGAATCTCAAAAGGAGAAAAAAGTTGACCTGGCGATGTGATGTTAGATAACTGGCTTCTTGCTAAATGTTCCCACATTCTTAGGGCGGAAATTCCGTCGGTAAGGATCATTTCTGTTTCTACCATAGTCACTCTGATTAGAGTCATCAAGATATCCATCCTATCTTCATCAACAACAGATAAAATTTTATCGACACTTAGCGAAGATGCTACATCATCATTAATTGGTTTTCTAATCGGCCACTGATGTTTTAACTTCTCTGGAATTTCACTGTTGGTATTAGATGCATGTTCATTTAGCGATGTAAGCATTGGTGAAAGCATGTTTTGTATAACTATACTTACTTCAACTAAGGGCATGTTAAGTTGTTTTATCAAATTAACAACACGTTCTTGAAGAGTCACCAAACCCTCTACGGCATCATCTGACATAATTCCACCAACTTTAGTAGCCGTCTCAACCAGTCTGTCTTGAGTCATATCTTAGTGGAGATGAATCGCCTCGTAGCCCATCTTCTTCATCATCATTTACTTCAAACCAATCCACAATCCAATCACCGTCAGTATCCCAATTAATTGGACTGGTTCCCTCTGCAATGTGGTCATTGTCAAGATCAACTGTATACCATCCAAATTCATGTTCACCGACGGCTCTAACTGGTGCTGTCTGGGGTGAATTAGTGTAGTATATCTCCCATTGGTCAGTAAGTGCGCCAGAGACTAGAGTTTGGTCATCACTTGGATTTAGAGTAAGGAAATCATCATCATTGTCATCAACAATCAAAACATATCTAAAATCATTAGAAGATTGTTTATCCATCTTCAAATAATTAGTACTAGCCTCAGATGGAGTTCCAAGTCCTAGCAAATATCCACGGAATTGCCACCATTCCTCAACAGGATTACCTTCATACACTAACGGAGCTAAACGGACCGCATTTGGTGACGTCAGATCAACGTTCGTTAATGTAAAAAATTCTTGAAAATTAGTATAAGGCTCATAACTACATCCTGCGCCAGAACAGTCATAATTACCATCATTGTCAGGATCATAATTAGCGTCAACAGGATCTGCAGGATTCAAAGTAAACCAAGTTAATTCTAAGTCGGGACGAGACAACCTGTCTCCATTTAGTGAAAGCGGTAAACAAGAGATTGTATTAGTATCACAGTCTCCACCGGTTAACGAATCAATCCAAATAACTTTGATTTGTAAGAGTGAAGAAAAATTATCGTTTGATTCATTCCAAGCCATCTTGTATTCATACCAATCTGGTAACATATCTCCATCAGTATCATTGTCGTTTGGATTAATACCATACTTGAATACTTCTCGACCATCACTGAGGTTGTAATCAATTTCATGAGAGATTACTAATCCATTCGACGTTTGTGTATTATAGATTATTGAATCACCATCTGTATCATTCAAATCTGGCCGTGTATTATTGTTCCATTCCATTAGATTAGTGAACGGCAGAGAGCCTGGACCTGGTTG
The DNA here is from genome assembly GCA_964014545.1 of uncultured Candidatus Poseidoniales archaeon. Classification (GTDB taxonomy): domain Archaea; phylum Thermoplasmatota; class Poseidoniia; order Poseidoniales; family Poseidoniaceae; genus MGIIa-L1. Next base: position 19,133 of record CAXGZX010000002.1, read on the forward strand.
GATTATCACACCACTTCCAGTAAATGTTCGATCATCCCATTCACCTTGTTGTGCCGGGATATCGAAGGCATTTCTATCATACCAACCATCACTATCTCCATCGTAATTGACATCATGCGGGTTGACCGGATTTGCCGCCCAGTGGTCTTCGGTTGAAACATCAGGCATACCATAAATTGCGTAACAATATTCCCAACCATCTGGAATAGAATCACCATCTGAATCACTACTTGTTGGATCGGCAACACCGACTAGTGTGCGATTAAAGTTATTAGAATCATATGAGTTGATTTTCAACATCCTATCCGCACTGTCTTGACTCTTTGAAATGAAGTCATTATACAATGCTGCTCTAGCTTCAAAATAGGTGTAACCCATTTCTTCTTTGTAGGCATTGATAGCATCATCACCAAAACTCAAAATTCCAACTTCTTGTGGAATTGTATTTCTTTCAGAGTATTTACCCCATGTCCTAGATTCCCATTCTCTGAGGTTAGAAAATCGTTCGTCTAATGAAATATTACCGTCACCATCACAATCAAAACTGTCTCCATCAGTATCTAGCAAAACATCCCCATCGATGAGTGGATTAATGCTCCATAAATTACCTTCTAAATCCCATTCTGCAAACCAATATTCAAATCCGTCATACATACCATCTCCATCAGTATCTGGATTGGTTGGGTCTGTTATACCCATTAGAATGGAAATGAAATTATTTGCTGGTTCACCGTTTTGCCAATCGTTAAAATCATCTAGCAAGCGCTTCCCTCGAGTTTCTTTTGAGATTAATATATTGAACATTCTCTGGGCCTTTTCGGTAGGTTGTAGTAAATCTCCATCAATGTGCAACAGAGGTGCATCAGAAGGGTGTTCAATTCCATTATCTGGATTTGAGGTTACCAAGGCAAATTCTTGTAAGTCAATTAAACCGTCTTCATCTGAGTCAAACATCCCATCGCCAGGAACCAGTGGATTTAACGTCCAAGTTTCAGCAGATTGGTTCCAAGTAGTAAACAGTAATTCAACACCATCGATAATTCCGTCACCATCAGTATCCACATTATTTGGGTCACCAGTTAATCCTGTTAGATTTCGCTGAGTAGAATTCACAAATGAGCCAAATGAAAGGTCGGTTTGTATTCCAGCCCACGCTTGGAATGTGTAAGCACTACCAATTGTGGTAACAAACCATTTTGGCGATGAACGTTCTGCATCAGTTTCTGTCAATAGAGGGTCGATTGCGTTATATTCTTCCCAATTAGTCATTCCATCTTTGTCGGCATCTTCCCATCTATCAGCCGGTTGTAATGGATTTAGTGTCCATTCATCTTCCAATATGTTCCATCTAGAAAACCAGATTTCCCAACCATCAGGCATACCATCATCATCGGTATCAGAGTCCAGAGGATTAGATGAACCCGAATCAATTGAATTTTGAGTTGCCAGCAATGAACCTGCTGCACGTTCTGCATAAGATGCCTCTGGTGCACCATTATCGCTTACAAAAGTGAATAAATCTGTACTAAATCCAGACGGTAAGTCATTGAAATCTGTTGGATTATTTTCATCAAATAAATCATAGCGTAAATGATATTCAAGGTAGTTTACCAAAGCCTCATTTTGTTGAATTATACCGTCTCTATCAATGTCAAATCCATCACCATCAGGATTTTTCAGTGCATCTGAACCATTTAATGGATTTATTCCAACTCTTGAACTATCCCAAGAACATGAATAGGCGGCTTCCCATCCATCAGGCAGTGAATCACCATCTGAATCAATATTGTTTGGATCGGAATCAGACCATAACTCTGCATCGGTAGAATTCTCTCCATGGGACTCAAATAACAGACCTTCAATTGCTTGCTGCTTTACTTGAGTCCATCGATATTCACATAAATTTTGTAGCCCATCACCATCAGCATCCCAACTTGCATCCTCTGCTCTGTTGGGATCCAGTGACCAATTATTACCACCAGTAAACGAGGAACCAACCCATCTACGGTTCTCTATCTCCCAGCCGTCTGGCATTCCGTCACCATCTGAATCTGGATTTGTTGGGTCAGTCCCGATATCACTGGTTGATAGGCTGAGGTAGGTGGAATTGGCGTCATCACCAACTTGGCTATCACAGATATATTCAAGTTGTACAGAATAATAGCACCATAAGTTAGTGCTCTCGTAGTAGAAACCAAAATACTCTTCACCGTCGCTTAATCCATCACCATCTGTATCTCCAACATTCGGATTAGTAGAATTATAGCCATCATCTGTAGTAGCGATATATCTGAATTCATCGAGATTGGTCCACAGCCGCTCTAAAATCCCATCACCCGATTGATCTAAATCTAGACCATCATAATCGAAATCTAATAGCGCATCCCATGGGTCTGTAGGGTCCAAATTGTTGCCAATTTCCCATCCATCAGGCATACCATCACCATCAGAGTCGTTGGATTTTGGATTCATTAATTCAAGGTTAGAAAATTGTCCCGGTTCGGATGATGCAAAAATAGTCATGTTTTCAAAAGAGCCAATGGTTGCAATTTCAGAAATATATCCGGGAATAGTTTCCTGTTGATCAATCTCGTATACATTGGAATAGTCTCCTGAAAGAACCCATGTACCTGCGTTGGAGCCAAGAATAATTTGTTGACCAGTAGAATATATTGACCTTATGCTATTGATGTCTCTTGTACTGACTTCATTTGAACCTGGATTTTCTAATAGACCACTGTGACTTATTACATTGTCAATAAGTCGCATTTGATGTAGTCCCGAGGGAGTACCAAACCAAAGGACTTGAGGGCTCTCAGGTGATGGACCATCTAACAGAATATCTCTTACTTCAGCAGGATTTTCTGCACTTCCCGTTGGTAATGTTCGCAATTCATTTATTGATGCAAAGACTCCTGTGTCCTCTTTTGAGTAGAAGAATCTCCAGTCAGCGGTATTACCATCCCTACCAGAGTTGGTCTCACAGGTAAGAAGACCTCTATCGGTAGCAACGAAGAGTGTAAGATTGCCGTTAGCAAGACCGTGCTCTATGTCCGTAACACTAGCATTACCGTTTGATAATTGGCTAGTTATTGCTTGACTTACTTCATGAACTTGTTCAATCAGTCCAAAGCTACTGACTTCAAACACATTACCAGTTCCCGCAAACCCAAGTCCAATTATCTGATTATTCGGGCTATTAATCAATAATTCTTCCAATTCATGTATCGTTTCTGTTTGTGACCAATCCCAATTATCTACAGATTGTAGTAATCCGTCGAGCTGAATTCTTGCCACACCCAAACCAACATTAGAAGCCAAAGCAATGGCATAAACTTGATCACTTTGATCACGTAAAATAGTTGAATCATAGAGTTCTACACCTTGAGGTATCCAATAATCCGTGGAAGATGAAATTGAATTGTCAATTACTGTTATCCCGTATTTTGTAGTGACATATAACATTGAGTCGACAACCTCTAGAGATCGGACATCATGATTTATGACACTGATTTCTTCGCTTTGGGTAGCAAAGGAAATTGGATACTGATATAGTGTTGACATTTCGCTAGCGTACATTGTTGATTTTAGCCCCGCCATTACGGTATTACCATCATCAAAGTAAATATTATACTCTTCAATATTAGATAATTGCTCACCTAATTCAAGTGCAGTTGCTGTCCTACTTACATCCGGAGAAATCACTCCATCCAAATTTTTATCCCAACCGTCCAAGTCTTCGTCAGACAATGCACTGCTCCTATTTAGCGGGTCTAAACCAAAGTGAACTTCCCAACCATCAGGAATTCCATCCCCAAAAGACGGGAATAAATTTCGTACGGTAAATCCATCCCAGTTGTACCTATCTGAATCCTTCAATAAAGGATCAGTACCTAACCACAAATCCTCACCTACTGGCGACTCTGAATTAGTACAGGCGGCTAAAATATTCTGGAATGTGGCATTTACTCCAGTAGGGATATAGGGCCAATTAGTTAGAATTGAGCCCTCCGGTAAAGTCGCAGTACACCAGAGACCATCAAGTTCTGTGGTATGATTTGATGGAGCACCATAGATATATTCTTCACTCGAGGTATACCACTCATTGAAACTCATTATGCCATCTCGGTTTACATCAAAACCATCCTTATCTGGATCTTTAGCAACATCACTAGCGTTTAATGGGTCAAAATCGGTACACTCGTATCGCTGAGAAAAGACATCAAAACCACCAATTCTTAAGCACATATAGGCTTCATAGCCATCAGGCATACCATCGCCATCGGTATCTGATTTTCGAGGATCTAAGTATGAGCGGAAACCTTCCCCATCAACCACACCTGTTAAGCCACGTAAAAAACCAGGATCTGTACATTCAGCAGGATAGGGCCAGCAATATTCTTCAGTGGAGTTTAGGCCATCTCTGTCAACATCAAGTATTGCATCTGAAGCATCATCTGCATCCATACCTTGCATCGAATAACCTCTGCCGTCAATTGCTGTAGAATTTATCCATTCAGCGAATATATCTTCGTGTACATCAGGTATTCCGTCACCATCTGAATCGGTTGTTGGGGGACGTTCTTGATTAGTATCATCAGGATGAACATTTGAAACTGGAGATATTGTTGGAAATTGCGCCATAAATAGCAGACTGATAACCACTGCCAATGTAGTAAGCAGTGTAGATTGACTTCGACGCATGCCTTCACCTGTCACGAAGTATAGCCTTCGCATTTGTCGACTTCTCAACTACACTTATGAGCATGATGGAGTGATGTTCCGACATTGATTCAGTTGGTAGAGTAAAAAAATACCGAAAATCATCTCTTTTTCCAATTTGCGAGGGGTTTGTTCAAGACCCTCCCGCGCCAGGAGTAAATTATCAACATGTCTTTGCGAATTACTCACTTAGGAACAGGTAGCCGAGGCAACTCAACGCTGCTTGAAACTGATGATGTAAAGGTGTTAATTGATTTAGGATTTAGCGGCGCCCAGTTGCAAAAACGACTAGCTATGCTCAACATTAAACCTGAAGATATTGATTGCGCTCTAATAAGTCACCATCATGGAGATCATGGTGGTGGAGCGACTATTGCCCAGCGCAAATGGGACATGCAAATTTTGGCCAATGAAAGAACTGCACAGGAATTAGATTTAGACCCCTTGAAAACTTCCTACTTTGGCGCCTTGGATGTGATTAGAATCGGTGACGAACTATCAATTCTAACAGTCCCAGTCCCTCATTCTGGCTCCGAAAATGTCGCTTTTGTGGCAAGCTATGGTGGAGAAAGAGCCGCAATAATTACAGATTTAGGCTCTTGGACGGATGAGTTAATCAAACATGTATATGGTTGTGAACATATCTCAATCGAAGCAAACTATGATGATCAGAAATTGAGCGCTGGACCATATCCATATTCTTTGAAAGAGAGGATTCGTGGCAGAGGAGGTCACTTATCCAACAGTCAAACTGGACAATTTCTTGCTGAAGTCAGTACGGAGAGTACGCGAAATATAGTACTTACACACCTGAGTGAAAAAAATAACTCGCCGCACCTAGCAGAGTCTACCGTATTATACTACATCTCAGAAGTATTTGAGGGAGACATATACCTTTCATTACAAGATGGTCCAGAAATGACTCACTATATAGGAGCAAGCGGTCTAGAAAATCTTACGCCCACTAAACTAAATGAAGTCAAGATTGACTAAAAAATAGTCTGATTTAGGTCAATACCTAAATGATACCGAAGTATGAGAGGTTTGTGCCAACTAGCAGACGCTACATTTCAGGACCCCGGAGACGGGAAAATGAAGAGGGTGTTAGCGAAGTCCTTGGCGTGATTATGATGCTTGCCATGGTTGTTACAATAATGGGTGGTGTTTGGGTATTTTTGAATCCATATATTTCTGATTTTGAAGACAACACCAACTGGAATGCAGCCAATGGCATCGCTGACCGCTTAGAAGACAGGATAGATGTTTCAGCAGATGCGCCAGAGGGGACTGGAATACGTCATAGTTTGCAGATGAGAACAACACTCTTGCAAGGTGTCACTAATCTCGAGCACTGGACAATAAGTGCTGATTTGACCCCATATGAGGTAGTAAATATCGGGCAATATAGCAACAATTCCTTTGTCATAACCAGTATGAACCAGACAGCATCAAAAGTTACCATCACAACAGAAAATAGTCAATTAACTCAACTGATAAGCGCTAACAATGGTTTAGTTGAGCACAATATGCAATTAGGTGAATGGTATATTATCACTGTTTTTAATGACAATGATGACCCGATTCACCGTAGCGTCAAATATTCACTATCTGGGCTTCGTTTGATTACCAGTTTAGGCAATGGTGAGCATGAAATATATCTCATCAATAATGCTAGAATTGAGCATTTTGCTGATTCAGCTTGGGAAATTAGTCAATTTCCAAGAATTGAATTTGATGAACTCGCAACAGGAGGCATACGCTTGTCGATGGTTCTAACCAATGTAGTAGTAAATGGAAGTTTAGGGAATGCCAACCAACTTGGTATCGACATTATTTCAGCTGGCTCAATAAACCCATTTTCTGGAGAATGTTTCAATATACGATATACGACTACAAACTCTGTATCTCCAGTCATAAGCCCACAATATGATGATTTGTGGTTAAATTCATATTCATTAAACCGTGCATCAGGAACACTTGATTCTTATGTCGGTTTATCACCATTTGAAAGAGCAAGTGGAATAGATGGCATCAGTGTAAATTCTTTGGGTCAATCGGTATTTTTTGACGTAACTATTAATCAGGTGGTTTTGGAAAGATGAAACATAATCTAACCAGAAATGAAGAGTCTGTTTCTGCAGCAATTGCGACAGTTTTATTATTTGGTGGAGTTGTTTCAATCATCGGTTTAATGCTGGTTTCAATGCTTCCAATAATTGAAGAATTAGAAGGTTCAATAGAGCGCGACGATATGTCTTCACAAATGATGATTTTGTCTCAGCAAACTGAAATTTTAAGCGAGCATGGCATGCCTGGCGACTCTACTGAAATAGATTTAATACCAATTGACGGAACCCTCTCGTGGGACACTACAAGAGGTGGAATGTGGTATTCATCTACTTGGAATAGCGACACGACATTTAGGATGAAAGGAGTATTAGACTTCGATGATTCAATACAAATAAAACATCCTGAGAGTAAGTCTACTTCGGTTTGTTTTGACGACCTAAGATTAGGCCCGACAAAGCCATTCATCTATTCCATTCCAGATTACATAGAAGAAATTATGATTAGTCCAAACCAAGGAATCGCATCACCACTTGGGCCAATAGAAATCAAAGTGAATTCTGCTGAGCTATTTATCGAAAAGATTGATTTGAACATCGGTTCTACCATTAAATTAACCACTACTGAATTCCAATCTTACAAACTTGAGTCTACTCATGAACTGAACATATTGGCAAGTTTAGGTAGCGGCGGTGGTACTATTTTTATGCCAGATAACCCCAGTCAAAGTGATTTTACCGGCAGGTCTTGGAGCATACCAATGAATCAAGGTAACAATACAGTACACATCATGAGTGAAACATCTAATCAAATTGAATTGATGGTAGATGGACAGGAAACCAGACATATTGTCACCAATGATGAGGACCCAAGAATTGGTGTTTCATGGACACATACAATCGATTTGGATTCACCAAAATTAGTATCTCTTTCAACAAGCGCACCATCACGACTTATTCTGCTAACATCAGACAATAATATGACAGGTAGCGTAACCCTCCAATCGACTTCTGGTGCTCTAATCGGCTCGGAGTTCATCACACCTCAGCTAACTGGAAGTATAGAATTATTCAACCCAAATGAAGAGATCGCAACTATCACTTGGAAAGGGGGAGGAATTTCAATTCAAGCAGATTCAACTGTAATCATACCATGGCCGCCTCAAACTGTTAATGGTGCACCAATTATCGATTCAGATAAAGAAATATCAGCATATTGGCATAATAATGATTCCATTAATCCAAGTAACGGATTGAATATAATTCCAGCAAAAGATACTGGGTTTTCCTCTGGAAAAGTCCATACATATGAGATATTTTCCAGCAATGGACTAGAATCAATACACACTCAATTAGCAGGATATACTTCAGTTCTAAACTATTCAAATACTAACTCTGCTAATCAGAATCTTACCTTCAATAATCCGTTCCATAACCTGCAAACAAGCCAAGGCAGCCATAATGTTTCTGTGGAAGATGGGCACCCAATTAGAGTTCACCGGAGTACTGGAGACTCGGGATTGAGTCAATTAATGCATGATGGAGAACAGAGATGTGTTGGAATTAATACCACGGCAAGCGGATGGATAACTACAGAATTGCCATGGAATTCCGTTTCTGGTAGAAGCGAAGGTCAAATTATGAATGCTTGGAATCAAGGAACACATCCCTCGAGTTACTCGATAAGTCTAATTGGTAATAACGGAAAGACTGACCATCAAATCATTGCGTCATCGTGGATTTTCCACATCTCTAGACTTACTTATTCTTTCTCCTCTTCTATTACCGGACTTGAAGTTGCTTATTCTAACGGAGCAGTACTAACAAACCATCCAGAATTTTTACCTACCGTATTGAAACAACCAAATGACAGATCTGGACCAGGACCCCGGTTTGCAGCAACAATTCCTGCACTAAATCCTACCGCAGATAGTGCATCTGGTGCGGGTGTAATGAATTTAGATATAGAATTGGCATACAGAGAGTCATTAGCGTCAGATATTGCATATGAAGTAAGACGTGGGTGGTATAGCCCATATGGTGAAGAGATTGCAAATTCTGCAGCCAGTGGTCTAGATTCTAGTGTAGATTGGACGATTTATCCTGGGCGATTGGATTTGCTCACAGATTATGTGGGTTGGGTCCCAGATCCAAGTATCGGAACCTCGGAAGCGGTTTGGCACACCAATGGTGATCCAATTCAATTTAGTTTACAACTATCCTCACTTGATGTAACAATGACGGAGGCTGTTGGATGAAAACTAAACTTTCGAAAAGCGATGACATCAGTGGTGCAGCCACTGAACTTGGATACATCTTCACTTTCTTACTTGGAGTAATGTTGTTATCTGTATTCAGTATTTGGACATGGGATATTGAAACTGCAACCCGCGATAGATGGAATGAACAGGCCGTCAAAATGAATTTAGACGATATTGCTGATGCCATTGAACGAGCTGATGAAGCTAGTAGACTTGGCGATATTGAATATACCGAATCCGTATGGTGGAGAGCTACTGAGGCTGACGAAAATTTGTTTACCTTACAATTGTCTGATAATTACTTAATTTTAGTTGACGAAGGAGGTCCACTAGATACGCAAGTCTACGTTTCAGGGGCAGGTGCAGGCGGGCATAGTGGAACTGTAAATTTGTCTGGAGCTCAAATGGTTTGGATATGTCACAAAGATGGTGTTACAAGTATTGAGGTTGATAGGCCCCAATAATCATCTCCCCATGACAGCATTGTGTACTTTTGTTTGAACCTCTCTCATACGAGATTTGGCTCCAAGTTCACGAAATACTGCTAGGGCTCTTTGCAAATATTCCATTCTTCGTGATTTATCGGGTGCAACACTTCCTAAACGAATCAGCAACTCCCCAATTTGCATCCTAAGATCATTAGCCTCTGCAATGATTAGGGCTTCTCTGAAATGTTCCATTGCTTCATCATTTTTACCCGAATCTTGTAGGACCTCACCAAGTAAGATAGTTATGTCTACCATCGCTAAAATATCTCCCTCTTCGTTCATAGCATCCAATGCTTGAGAATAATGATGCGATGCAACATCTAGGTCACCAACCTTGGCGTAATAACGCCCTAGTACTGCTTGTGCTCTAGCATGTAGTTGCTTATCATTTGATTTTTCTGTTTTATCAAACGCCGTTAAAGCATGGTCTCTTGCTCGGTCTATTTCCCCTAAATCCATCAAAGAACGAGCAAGAATTAATTGTGAACTTATCAGTTCTGAATCCTCATTTTCTTCTAATATTCGCTCTACCTGACTATAGGATTCTATCGCTTTGGAATTATCATTTTTTCTTCTTAACAAATAGCCCATATTATTGTAGCTTCTAGCAGCCCCAACAGCATCCTTTTGTTTGATAAATATCTCAAGAGCCTCCTTATGCATGGCGAGAGATTCATCTAAACTTCCTTGCTTTAGCGATATATCAGCCAATGCAGACAATGCTTCTGCTAAAATAGAATTATTTTTGCTGTTGGCCGCTTGTTCTTGAGCTGCACCGAACGCCTCCTTGGCCTCCTCAAAGCGACCTAGAAGGGACAAAATCTCTCCTTTAAATTGTAATATTTTTGCCAACACCTCTTGAGAGATATCTGCTATATTCATTGACTCAATCAAACCGAGTAATTCCATATGTCCTTGAGAAATTAGTACTCGACCATTATCAATAATCATATCTGCAGCGTCAACCATGTTATCAGAACTTAGTAAGTGAAAAATCAACTCAATGGTAAAACCAGGCGTCTGACTAGATTTTTTGTACCAGTTACTGCATTTTGCATGCAGTTCGAATTTTGTCTGATCATCTATACTCCTTAACAAGAATTCCCTTATCAAATCGTGAACGTCATAAATCTCAGAGTCAACCTGTCTTGCAAGTCCTTGTTCGACAAGTGAATCTAAGGTGTCAATGTTTAATTGCTGCTCGGATAAGGCATCAATCGAAACAGGTTCTCTAAAAATCGATAATGCTGATAGGACTCTTTTCTGTTCTGCACTGAGTTTTGAGAAAATTTCTACTGTAACATAATTTTCTAATGTTTCATGAAAAGCTGTAGCAGATGCACCCCGATTGATTAACTCTAGTACTAGTGGGTGACCACGGGAGATACCATGGATGTATAGCCATTGTTCATCTTGTAAATCGGTGAAACTGCTTAACAACTTTCTACCTGAATTGGAATCTAATCCATCTAAGGGTAAGACTAAACTTGCAATTCTGCCCTCTGCATCTTTTGAAGGGACCACTGGCTTGAAAGAGCGAGAAAACAATACGAGGCCTATTTTTTCCTCACTGCCAAGTAAACCTAGAGCCATTGCTTGGAATATTTGGTGAAGAGTTGAATCTGAAACTTTGTGGAAATCGTCTACAACAATTAGCGTTGGCGTGCCTTCTAGAGCATCGATTAACAGATTTGCTGCCTCTGCTGGTTTTGGAACTGGTGTTGTCGCAATATAATCAGCAAATGTGGAGTCTCCAATATTAGCCAACCATTCGCCAACGGACTCTAGAAAAGATCGAGAACCTTCCCAATCTTGGCACCTATGGTAGAGAAGGTTTCTTCTGTGCATAAATCTTTCAATTAATTTGCTGGCCATTGTGGTCTTACCAATACCCGCAATACCTGGCACAAGTAGAGTTGTTGCTCTTGCTTCAAGCAGGTTAAACATGTTGTCAAGTTCGTTTTCACGCCCATAAAAATGTCTTAATCTAGGTAAATCACCAAGAGAAGTGACCAGTTGTTTTTCGACATGTTTTGATAAATCACGCTCTATCAAATCAGCAGATAACGTCCTTGAATCTATTATGCAATTATCATCCATATAGCGGATTATATCAACTGACCTCATACTAAATGGCAAAATGGTATTTATTTCTCCCAAGGTGGTGGATTCTATTTTACCTTCTTCCAAGATACAGCGTAATGAAAATGAACGTAATTCATTCCAAGTATCCTCTGCCAAAGTTTTCCCAGATTCCGTCAAAAAGTATGCCTTTCGTTTTCTTGACACTCCTTTCACGTGGGCTTGTCTTTCAATAAGTAGACCTTGATCTTTCAAACCTGCAATCGCTCTAGGCACATTTGAGCGCGCAATTGCTACGGCATTTGCAATACCCATTTGTGATAATGAAAACGGTACTTCTACGCTATTTTTGTAGTCCGAATAATCCAATAGATGTAGCAAAATCCGTTCTTGCACACCGGGTTTGGTACTTGCCATGGTCAATCACCTAATCATTGGTTCTTGTTTACATAATCTGGATCTGGCACCCATTGGTTTTGTTCAGCATTCCACAACCATCCTGGATGTTGGGATGTTTGTTGGGGTACTGCCGCTTCTTGCTGGGCTGGCTGAACAACTGCTTGTTGTTGGTTTACAGTTTCGGGTTGAACTATCGATGGAACTGGTTTTGCTTTGGCCCATGCATACGGATCTTCTGCAGTCTGTTGCAAGCCAGTCAAATCCTCTTCATCTTCATATTCTTCAAAGGTAAAGAAGAACATACCAACTGCAACTAGAGCGATTATTATTACAATTCCAATAATTATGTACAACAATAAATTGTTACTATCTTCTGCAGACTTGGTTGTTACAGCAAATTGTGTATCACTGCCTGTTTCATCAGAGAATATTTGGCCATCCATTTCGAAAACTATCTCGCGGTTATCTTTTGAGCCAAGTTGACTAGCGCTAATTTCCATACTCCAAGTTCCGTCACCTAATACTCTAGTCGAGTTAATCATTTGACCAGATTTTGAATCAAATCTGGCCTTTACTAGGCTATCAGGCAAACCTTGACCGGAAAACACCGCCGGATTAGAATCTGAAATCACACCACTATTATCACGTACTACCTCGAATGACACTTGCTTGACCAAGACATTCACTGAACGGGAAACTTCCCAAAGGTCACTACCATCTGTAGCAATAAATTTCAGTCCAACAAGTGACCAAGATTCGATACTATCAGATCTGGTAGTTGGTGGATTGTAGGTTGCAATACCTTCAGATGATATAGACATGTAGTCATAATACAAATCATCGGTTGACACACTAGGATCGTTGTAAACATTAAACCGCAATAAGCCGCCTTCAGGGTCGTTAAAGTAAGAATTCAAATCAAACACAGCTCCACTACCACAACTGTCAAGGCTCTTAGAATTAGCATCACAGTAAATCACTACTGTATTTGCCCACCCGTCTGGAGTAAAAGTTGGAGGAGAATTATCTACTGAATTATCAATGGTGATAAATCTGGATTCTTCTAATGAATAAGACTCACCATCAAATGACCTTACAACAACCTCATACATTGAGTTATGAGGCACATTGTTAGTTTTCCACACCGAGTTACTATTCCATGAAGTATTGAATTCACCACTTTGAATTTGGTCTTGGGTAATAGTTATGGTATTTGCCGCAGAACCACTATCCCTACCATTTTTGTAGATATCTATGTCAACTCTGGTAATTAGTCCATCATTATCCCAAACATAACCAGAGATTGAGGTTGATTCACTACCCCTGACTACAGCGTTATCTAATGGATAATCCAATGCGATATTGGGTTGAGCGTTTTCATTAATTATTTTCAAGTTTAAAGTTACAACATCACAGGTATCGTCAGTGGTGTCATCTTTACAAAAGTCACTATCTGCTGCCCAAATTCTAAAGGTATAATCACCAGTTGCATAAGTTAGATAATTCCAATCATATTGCCATGCTGAGAGTGTCTCACCAACTGATGGTGTCAAGGCAAACTTTGAGGTAAATTGAGGATTTGAGTCCTCAGTTAATTCGAACCATATTTCCTTTATGTCGTTACCATTGACACCGAAGTATGGATCGCTAGCAGTACCGCTAAAGGACACGACTGGTCCTTTTGGAGAATTCGAATTATGTTCTGAATCTTGAGCAGGCGTATTCAGGACTATTGACGGTGCTTCAAGGTTGAGTTTGTACCGCTTAACGGTAACCGGTGAATAATCCAAACCATCATATGAGCGTATTCTGAAAGTCACATCCCCTTCACCCTCAGGATGATTAGACATATCATATTCAAATGCCCATGTACTAAATGGATAGGAACCTTGTGTAATTTGTCCACCTGAATTCGATGTATCTACAGCAGACACCCAAACTTCTGAACCTGGCGGTTGAATTTGGACATCCTCAACGATGCCAAACTGTTCTTGCTGAGCGATTATATCACTAGCATAAGGTGGTGCTTCACCATCCCAAGCAGTACCTGACAGGGTAACAAGACGAGCAAAAGATGTCAACTCTGGTTGTTCAACTGTAACACTTGGAGCCATATTCACTAGATTGATTATATCATCAACTGGTCCATTAAGAACAAAGTCATATTCCATGATTCCTTTGCCAAATTTATACGCTTCAACACTATATTCTGGTATCTCACGGCCGTTTACACAGTCAGGGTCATTCTCATCTGTCAATGTATCACCATCATTGTCGTATCCATCCGAACAGGTATTTTCATCCAAGGTTTCAGTTATCGCTGGTGGGCCCGGACTAATTATGACATCAACACCTTGTTCCCCAACGACGTTGTTCCAGTTTCGATCCAAATAAAAGTCGCTTGGAAGCGTAACCTCAGGAGTATAACCAAATTGGTCAGTAGTAAGAGTGTAGAGTGGCAGGCCAGTTGATTCTTTGATTATTACTGTGGCACCATCAACGTTAATGTTAGATGCCTTTACCTGGAAACGAACTAATTCACCCTCTCGCACCTGAGATCCCCATGGTGAATTTTGATTTTGTACGTGAATTTTAGTATTATCGAAATTTTGTAAGCCCGCATATGATAACACTGTAGAATTGTTGACCAGATCTAATGACATAGGCATCTCTGCTGGGGGCATATTTGCTGTATTTGGTACTTTCAAACATTCATTTTGTACTGATGGACATTCCGAACCGAGCCACTGTAATTGAATCGGATGAATTTCGTTACCACCAGCATCAGGAATATATTCTGACTGAATAGTAACCCTAGATTCAGTTATGTTGTATACTTGAGTTGCATTGGTGAAGGTGTTACCTGAAAAATATCCGATTGAACCATATTTATTACCATAATTATCATCATGGTGAGATATATTAACCGCAAAACTGTCAGTTTGCATGTTATTATTCTGCACGTTTACAATACTGCCTTTAATTCGTAATGCATCTCCAACATTATTCTTCACTGTATTGTTGTACAGGGTTGCAGATGCCCTAAAGATATGAATTGCCGGACATTGGAAATCTCCACCATACATCTTGACAGAATTACATGTTGCTGCGTTATTTTCAATTACATTGTCAGCCATGTATAGCCTTGATTCTGTTGGTGCAACAGACGGCCACCCTGAATCTTGGTAATGATATTCACCGTGAACAACTGGCTCTTTTCCAACATCGGTAATTGTATTACCAATTGCAGTTACATCAGAGGTACCATAAATCCAAAGTCCATTAAAGCCACCAATTGGCCCAATGATATTATCTTGGAGATCAACAATAGAAGAGCGGATTGCAATACCTGAAGCTTGTTCTGCCCCAGAAATCGTATTTCTGTAGGCTGAAACTCTTGCTTGGTCATAAGCTGTTATTCCAGCACCATCGGTAGTTGTAAGAATATTATCGTTAATATCCAATGTATGCTTTATTGAACCTGTTTGCTTGAAACCTTTAGTATCAATAGCTGCACAGTTTACCGTAATATCTGAGTTCAGCACTCCTCCTGAAGACTGGGATAAGAACACACCGTAACCATTATCCGATATTGTTACGTCCTCAACAGATAGATACGAATTATCTGCATAAATCATGGATATACCTGAGCCGCTGTTGCCACAACTTCCCTCGGCATCTCCAGTAAAAGTAGAGGTAGTAATACGCAGCGGATCATTAATTCCTGCACCAGCGCCATAAGCAGATATCGCAGCTCTTTTGCCAATTGCATACGCATCATTACCAAGCGTGAAGGTTGAACCGGTAATTGTTGGATCTGCAAGATTAGTCAAAAATATGTTCGATGAATTGGTATTGGTGAATACTAAGCCGTTTGCGTTGGTCCTAGGACCATCAAATACCAATGCTGCATATCTAGCAGCAGCATTACCGCCGATGTTTAGAATTAGTTCATATCCATAAGCATTTTCAAATTCTACAAAATTGAGACCTGTCTTAGCCTCATCTATGGTATTTCTGATTACGATTCCTGAGCCACAAGCAGCATCAATACTTCCTGCACATGGTCCTCTAACGGTGTAATCAGTCGGCAAACTCCATGCAAACTTAACTGCATTAGATGCAGTGCCATCAGATGGTGCACCACAAGAAGCTGCTGCAACACATATTGCTCCCCTAACATCGATATGTTTACCGAACGGAATATTGATTGTCGTGCCGGCATTAACCACTAGACTTGCACCTGGTGCGACTGTTACATTGTCCGTTAATGTGTGAGTACCAGTCCAGGTTTCTTGACCATTCAGTAAGCCAGTGGTTGTCTGATTAATTCCTGCAGCAGAAACGGCAGGTATAGAAATCATTGATAGGGCAACTGAAAAGAACAACAAACCAATCATTGTGACGCTTTTTTTCTTTAAATTTGAAGACATGAAAACTCCTCTATCTTACCCTACGCTGGCAAGCAATATAATACTGCTCTAATGTTGAGGATTTTTATAATATCAAAATCAAGTAAGAGTATCATAATATTTGGAGTTAAGACAGAGCGAATCACTGACATGCAGGTAATTTTCTTGCTTCTTCTAACCAATTTCCTGCATGTAATTCACCATATCCAGATTGACTATCATGAAGATTACCGCCACTTTGAGTGCTCATACGCAGAGCTTCTTTAACAGAATCAACACAAGAACCGTCTGAATCAAATTGGGGTCTTAGCATTGGTAAATCCTCTAAAATAAGAGCCAATGCTGCGGTAACAAATACCGTAGAGTCAGAGGTCCCGCTGCTGGAATACCATGTGTCTCCGACCCCAGTACTGATTATTGATTTGCCTGGAGCAATAATTTCAGGTTTGAGGTTAGGATTACCTCGCAACTCGCCATTGAGAGTTGTTTGTTTACCCATTGAACTGTTATCCCATACCCCGCCTCCCTTGACTGAGGCTCCAACAGATATAGCTCGGGGGACATTACTGGGCACTGATACTCTACCATCATCATCTGGTCCACCGTCATTACCAGCAGCCGCGACAACATAAATCCCCATATCAGTGGCTTTTCTGGTAACTGAAACCGAAGGTCCTTCTCGGCTCATACCATCAGTTTGGGTCCCGCCAAGCGATAAGGAGATTATATCGGCTTGAAATTCCTCTATGCACCAATTTATCGCCATTGCGACTGACTCCTCGTTAGCGGTGTTTTGACCGCTACCATCATCGCCAAGTGCTGCTACAACCCCTAAGTTGACATTAGGAGACATACCAATTTGATGGCTTTGGGCAATTAGTAATCCTGCCATCAAAGTACCGTGTGCTAAGTAGCCATAATCAACAGGTGTTGTGGAAGTACCAATCATGTCTTTGAATTCCACACGAATCCCAGAAAACGCAGGATTGCTCAAGTCTATGCCTGTATCAACAATGCAAACATTAACTCCTTCACCGGTTAATCCGCTGAGAATATCATCATCAAAACCTGCTTGTTTAGCCGCCCATTCAGACTTTGCTGGAGGTACCTCAATTAGAAAATACCCAGATTGCCAAACCCATAGCATCAGCACTGCAAAGATTGCAAATAATATACCATTGGTGACTAGAAATCTTTTGCCCCTTACTCTATTGATTGGTGTAGGTTTGTGAGGTGCCCAGCCAGTAATCTCGGCTCTCCATTCATCTTGAAAGCCAACTGCTGAGGGATCAATTGCCGAGAGGATATTCCTGTCATCTGGTTCTGGGAGAAGTTCCACTGTATCTAACGAACTCACGTCCTCACCGTTTGATGACTTGATAGTCAGACATTTAACTCATTGTCTAAAATCAGAATCTATTTGTTCCCTTGTTACGGGCAACCTTGGTTCCACCATATCCTACAAGTAATGTAAGAACAATAATTACCACCATGAACCAAGATGATGTACCTTCAGCTTGGTCAAGAATTGTTTCTTCTTGGTAATCAAATGGTTCGATTGAATCCTCGACATATTCTAGGTCGTCATCTGAAGTTACTTCAACACTAATTGCAAATCGGTTAAATTTAGACGATGATGGATCAACATCAAATGTTGCATTTACCGTCTGTCCGGCAGGGATTGAAATATTCAATGATTCTAATGTCTTGATTACTTCGGTACCAGCATCATTGGTCAAGTCAACAGCAACAAGCACATTGGTGGCAGTACGGTAACCAGAATTAGTAATCGGCACTATGACTTGCCCTGTTTCACTCTCATACACCTTGGTTAACTCTTGAGAAAGAGTTTCATCAACGGATAGAGAAATTCTCGCTGAAACGATTTCAACTACCACTGTTTCAGAAGTCAAGCCATCTTCACTAGTAATAGTAACTGTAGCTTCTATTTCTCCAGAGGTAAAGTCTTCTGGTGCAAAGATCGAAAATTGTTGAGTTCTTTGGTCATCCTTAGAGATAATCAAATTAGTTGATGGAGGTGTTATTGTCCAGCCTTCCAATAAATTATCTGCTATCTCAATTGCATAGGTGTCATCACCATTACCGGAATTTTCAATTGTCATAGAAAAGGTTCCAGTGCCACCAGGTGAAACACCAGTCTGTTCAACGATATTTGATAATTCGAAGCCATAGAATTGAGGAACATTAACAATGAATTCAACATTACTAGATTCGCCTTGTTCACTACTTACATCAATTGATAACTTGTGTCCATCATCTAGACTGATTGATTCACTCATATTTGGCAGCAGTACTCTTGCTTGCAAAATCGTAGTGTTGTCAATCGAATCGGTAGAAGCATTGAACACTGCATCTCCTACTCCGAGGTCAATTTGAATAGAGTCAACCCAATCAGTGCCGTTGTAGAATTCTATTGACCAAAGTTGTGAATCTTGTGAGGAAGCAACAGTACCTGAAACCTCAAGCAGATCACTTCTTTCAGTACCAAGATAATCAACTTGTACATCAAACTCTATGTTTTTGTATGACTCATCATCAGTCTGTGCATTTAGTACAGAGGTTTCAATATAAGTTACATTCCTTAGCGTATCCTCTAGTATTGTTATTTGTGTATCTGAATTAATCTTTCTAGTATATTCTAGAACAAGTTCTGTGATACCTTGCTCAATAGAACTTAACCCAGTAGTCGAATAGTTCATTTCCAAACTTTGATGATGTTGATTTGTGGTGAATTCAGAGGTTATTCTTGCATCCCCAATAGGCAATAATATTTTGGCTTCTCCATCTGCATCAAAGGTTAAATCCCATTTTGCACCAACAAAGACATCTACAACCATAACAACTGGAGAGTTTGTGATTATATCTTCACCAGTTGCAAAACCATTGTCTCCAGCATGATATTGATTCAATTCTATATCAGTCCATAGGGTATTTATTTCTAACCATCCGCCAGATTTCATTTCTAGAGTTATTTCGCCGCCATCAAACACATTAGCATCTAAGTATCCAATAGCAATTCCTCCACCATTTTCGTTGGTATTTTGGCTTTCAACAACTACGATCCAATTTCCTGGGGTCAATGTAGTGTCCCAAGATAACTCACTATTTTCATATGTACCAGTTAGAGAGATCGCAGATAATTGGTTATCTGTTTCAGGGTACAAGGTTATCGATGAACCGTCTAGTTGTAATTCAGCATCAGGCATATTTGTGGTAACCAATCCAGATACGGCAACACTGCTGGCAGTGATTTGATGAGACTCTACTATTGCTTCATCTTCTACGATTAGATTAGAGCTGTTAGTGCTGTTGTAATAGGTTGTAACATATCCAGATTTCTCCATGGATACATTAAGTTCAGTTCTTATCGGGACAAATGTGGACCACAAGCCATTAACGTCTGTGGCTACAGTTTCATTGATTGTTTCATCAGCACTAGTAATCACAACACTAACATTTTCAACATATTCGTTTGGAGTTGCAGAATTATCTAGATTAATATCCCAGTAAACTCTACCACCAATTTGCACACTTACATCAGCATATATTGATTCTAAGTGTAATTCGTTGTCAATAATATTTTCAGATAATATTTGTTGGTCATCTTGTATTATCCATTGTCGGTCATCAGAAATTTGCTCCAATACCAAAGAATAATTACCAGGCATTAACATGTCATAAACATAACCAGTTGAGTTAGATGGTTGTAATGTTATGTTGCCAAACCCATCGTTACTAACAGCAGTGACCCTAGCATCAGCAATTGGGTTATCTGTAAGGTTCTCTGTTAGATTGAAGCTTACTTCCATAGCTGGAACTAAATTAAGTTCCATGTTTACCCTATTAACGCTAGAAGAGTCAATCATTAGAGGAGCCCTTAGAAGGTAAGTTTCATTCTCAACAACCTTTGGTGCAACAATAATTACCCAATCACCTGCTGGTACGTAGCCGGCAAAGGTTCCATTTTCTTGGGTAACTAAACTCCTCCATGCATTATCATTTTCGTTGTACAAGAGGAATTCAAGGTTTTCCGCTCCAACATCATTTTGCAGTAATTCACCAGAGACCAACCATTCGTTTGAAAACGTGATGTTGTAATTGGTAACTGAATCTTCTCTGAAGTCCACGAAAATTTGTGTTGTTTGGAAAAATTGGTTAAAATCAGAGGAGTAATCATCACTATCGTAGTCAGTAATTGACAGTAAATACGATCCTGGCCTAACGCTTACTTTGTAATCCCCATTTTCGATGACTTGATTTGTGCTGTTAATATAGTAAGTATCTTGAGTGAATATGGTTGGTATTAGCGAGAAATTACTGAATACTGATAGTCCATCCTCACATGTATCATTGGCAGATACACAAACAGATACTGTGATATCGACTAATTGCGGATTAGCGACTAGTTCAAATGTAGTTGAGACACCATTATCAGAAATGTTTGCCCCAGTTATGCTAGTAAAGTTGAATTCATCGTCAACAAATATATCATAATTGTCATTTGCCACATTGAACACAAAACTTCCGTCGTCTTCTGAAGGTATTGTCCATTCAAATCCAGACGAGTCTTTAGCGACTACAACAGGATTGTAGCCATCATAGAACTCTGCGTTCCATTGAGTTTTGTTATCATAAGTAAACAAGGCACCTTGGACAGTTGTTGTTTCCTTGAGATATTGATTAGACAAATCATAATCTGTCACATTTTCTGGTGAGAAATCAATACCAAGTCCATGAGTAAGTGTTGTCGAGTAGGCAATTAATTGATATTCTCTGTCACCCGGAACTAGCAGGGAAAAGTTGCCATCGTTATCTGTTGAGACAGAATAGCTAAACTCTTCGCTTTGTATCTTGAACGCAAGGTTTTGTGCAATTACTGAATTATCAATCCGATCAGTAGAACTCCATGTTTCATTAAATTCTGAGGTATAAGCCCTGAGATTTCCAGTCAATGTGGTTGCTATTGAAAACGGTGCATCTAGTGTTAAATTATCTTCACTGACGGCAAATGTAGTAAATATGACATATGATTCTGAGTTTTCATCAGTTAACTCATAATTACCTGGGATGAGTTCTAAGCTTACTACTCCATTATCGTCGGTGGTATATTGCTGACTGAAGAAAATCTCACTTGAAGATATAGTAATATTTCTATTGGATAGATTCAACAATTCTTCCCCGTCCCCATCTATTGGAGAAACTAACTGTATGTCTACATCAAACATTTCAGGAATAATACTGA
Organism: uncultured Candidatus Poseidoniales archaeon; assembly: GCA_964014545.1. Lineage (GTDB taxonomy): Archaea > Thermoplasmatota > Poseidoniia > Poseidoniales > Poseidoniaceae > MGIIa-L1. Next base: position 40,826 of record CAXGZX010000002.1, read on the forward strand.
TTGGCGAAATCACTCCAGCATCTGTTGTAACAGTTACAACATCTTGAATTTCGTTGTATCCATCACCGTCCATATCTATTCTAAACGAATATGCACCTGGATGTAATGGGCCGAAGTAATATCCACCTGTTTCATTGGACTTGATTTCAATCTCGGAAGCATTCTCTTCGTTGACATTTTCGAAGAATATCGATAAATCAGTAATTGGGCTTCCAGTTGAATCTGTCACATTTCCTGCGATTAATGATCCTGGCATGTTCAGAGTTACACCGAAGGAAGGATCAATTCCCACAGATACAGTGTCGGGTAATTCTACCTCACTGCCGTCATCAAACATTACTAAGGCTTGATATTCTCCTGGCACTATTCCTGTTTGGTAGAATGAACCTGGGCTAACCATTTCTCCTGAGAAATGTCCAGAGCCGACGAATCTTCCTGTTCCATTGAATATTCCAGTCCCTTCAAAGAAACCAATGCCTTCGAAAGAAGCACCATTGTGTTCCTGAATTAGGATTGTTTCTCCAGCAGAGGTAAATCTTCCATTAGCATTCACAAGACCATCAATTAGGTAAACAGGTAAATCTCCAGTATTATCAATCAAACATACTGTTTCATTTTCAGGCATAGTGGTCACCGATGAATCGTTAGCGTCAACATCACAATTGACGTTAAATCCATCATTAAGGTCAATCCAAGATGCTGTCAATTCCCCAGTACCGTTCCATGAACCGTTTGCGATGTAGGTTCTTCCGTCGCCGATAGATCTAGTAAATGTACCAACAAAGTTGACTACTGATGCCAAACCATTTGATTCAAATGTTCCATTTTCGTCAAATACGGCTTCACCAGTACCCTGTAAAATTCTAGTTTCTTCTGTAGAGAATGAACCGTTAGTAGTGACCAGTAGCATATCATCAGAGGCTTGGTGAACGTTAACCAGTTTGATAGTTGTGTCAACAATTGCATCACCATCAAATGATTCATCACCAGTCCAAGTTAGTTGGCCGGATATACCGCTGCTGTCAACTTGAATGTTCATAGAATCGGTAAATTCAGCAGTTCTGTTAGCCTGCTCACCTGTGACATTCATTACTGAATCGCCTAACCAAGTCATGTTTGCTACGTTACCAAGTACAGCAGTAACAGGGAATATAGTTCTTGCAGTTTCGTCTGGTAGACAAACATTGTATTGAGAATTGTATGACTCATATGAATCACAAAGCATGTCGCCCCAATTTTGCATGTAACTTCCGTCACTAATTGATGTCCTTGCAGGTTCAGCATCAAAGGTCCCCACAAAAGCACTGACTCTTATCTTACCCGCTGGTGCGGTAAAAGACCAATCACCATTTGCATCGGCATCGGTATAACCGATTGGAATCCAATATGTATCCTCGTCCAAGTCTTCAGCACCTTCGCCAGAGTAAGCATCTCTCTCGATTAGTAGCCTGACACCAGGAACTGGGTTACCATCATCACTCATAGTCACTTGACCACTGATTTCGGCGCCAGAGTAATATTTCATTATCTTAACATAGGTGTTAGCTCTGAAGGTTGTATCATTTGCATCTTCACTGTACCAGTTAGATATGACAAAGTGATTCATCATAGCGCCAGGCATAGGCAATGCATTTTGTAAGATTGACCCCGGAGTTCCACCGATACCGAAGTGCTGAGCCGGCTGTGGGTTCGAGAATTCTGTATTCACACCAAGCGAAGATGCACCATACCCAACGTAAGTCCTTGCCAGCATAGTGTCAAAGAATGCAGGGTTGTGGTCTACTCTGACATCTTGAACCAATAGCGGATCGATTTCCAATCCGGCTTGTTGATCAAGGAAGTCATTTACCATCGCTTCATCTACTTCTTCTCTTGTCATCTCAAAGCTTCTGTCACCTCTAGAGGTTTCATAGGTCTCATCCATGAAGGTTGAAATATCTTGGCCGCTCAAAATAGTTGGTGCACCGAAAATACCCATAGGTTGTTCGCCGTTATATGCTGCATCAGCAGTATAACGACCGGCTCTAGGGTACAGTCTGTTGTCGATGGCAAAGTATCTAATTTCGTGATCTCTTTCAACCATATCACCTGGAAGACCTTCATAATCTTGAACTTTGTAATAACCTTCCATGCCAATTAAGTCATCATATAGATTTACTATCTCTGGTTCTGTCATAATATCGTTTAGCAATTGAACGGTTAATGCTAATCTTGTATTTGCTCGGTGAATGTGAGTTGATACTGAATCAAATTCATCTCGCAAGTCGTTGGTGTACCAGTAATCTCCAAAGATGTAATGTGTGGTTTTGTAACTGGATTCTTGGCCAGATCTCACGTTGCTATTGAATGTGGAGTTTGCATCTGAAAAATCACTGTAATCTCCATCGACGCATGAAGTAGAAACTTCTGGGTCACAATCAACTTTTTCACCGTCTTGATATAGTCGGTAGTAAAGAGTACTCGTATCAGCAATCCCGTCAACTCTATGATAACCACTAGCCATTACATTTTCACTATTCGCTTGAATCTGTGATGCCTCGTTGGTTTGAATTACGGTAAAAGCATAATCATCAATTATACTACGCATTTTATCGTTGTCACCCTCTTCTTGGATGGTTTCAAACAATTCATATTGTTCAGAATCCATATGTCTTTCAACTATGTTTGAAAACCCTGAAGTTAGTTCATAGTCATCGGTGTTAAGTTGATTATACCGCAAGTCTCCGGTGGCTAGTTGCCATGTAAACATGGAGATTAAGTCTGCTTGATTTCTAGCTAACAGCATGTTACCCGATGCAGGAATACCTGACTGGAAGTTGTCAGAAACAGATGGATGTTGACCGGTATCAAGGGCTTGGAAACCATAATCCCACCATGAGACAAATGCAGGTCTTTGAGAATAATCCATTTGAGCATCTTGCTGGGTCATCCAGTCATAGGCACTATTCCAGCCATAGTCATTAAATCCAGAACCAAATGATCCAAGATACTTGTTACCTGAATATGCACTGCTATCCAAAACCGAGAATCCTGCCAATTCCCATCTTAGAGCGTCAGGAATGAGATTGTAAATAGTTTCATCGAGATCATCTTCACTATCATCTGTTCCGGGTATTGCAGAATCTAATCCGTAAGTAAATTGTTGTCCACCTACTAGCAAAATGATCAACAATATGGCAGAGAAAGAAGGAGTCCTCCATACTGCTTTTCTAGCACCAGCAATTCTGTCTGCTGGAGTCCTGATTCCGAATTTTTTCCACGCCTTTACCAAACCACGGAAATTAGCTTTATCCCATAGTGCGACTATTCCCCATGCACCAAGTACTGCTACTGCAGGTGTTGCGTTAAACATGAATCTTGCAGCAGTCCAAGACATGTAGGTAGCGGTAAAAATCCATATTCCAAAGAACAGGTGTGATTGATTTTTATTTCTAAATGTCGACCAAAGTGCATAGAATCCCATGGCTAGTGCAAGTACCAATACAATAGGTCCCAACTGGGCAAATAACTGACCACGTGCTGGTGGATTAGCCTCAGCAACTGTTCCAAAAATCTTGGTCTTACTGAAATATCCACTTCCTGTGAACAGAACATCCCATGCATTGCTAAATTCTAGTTGCTTCAAAACAAACAATATGGCAAAGAATACGGTTGCTGCCACAAAGAGGGTCCCCAAAACAAGTAACCATGGCTTGTCTCTAAATCCGGTGGTAACGTATGCAATCGCTAATGTGAATCCTAGGACGAACAAGAATGGTTGTAATCCAGTGCCATCTAAAACAAGGTTCATTTGCGGGTGTGCATAGAATGGTAATGCCATTAGAAGATTGGCAAATAACATTGCTAAGAACAACGAATTGAGTGAGGTGGAATCTTTTCTGCGGAACATGTTGAGGGCTACCTGAGCGAAGTATGCCAAGAATAGTATGCTTGGACCGACAACGAAACCTTTCCAAGCCAACGAGGCGATACCAAAGGAAACACCAGCAAGTACGGCAAATGCCATAGCAGGCCTACGCTCTCTTGCTATTACTCCATAAGAGTTCAAAATCGATGTGATTCTTGGCGAAGAGGTTCTAGTTAAACGATCATTGCTAGAATACTTGATGGCTTTGAACCAAAACATGAATCCCATTGAAATGAATAGCATTACAAAGGCATCGTGGTCTGCAAGCGCCCAGGTGGAGTGAGAAACGTGAGCTGGCATGAAGGCAATTAACCAAGCAGCCACTACTCCGGTAGACTTGCCGAAGTTGTCCTTGGCAATGGTAGCAATTGGGAATATGGTAAGTGCACCGTATATTGCTGGTAGTCCTAGTATAGCATACCAAACTGCGTCATTACCAAGCATTGGTTCCAGAATCATTGCCAATAGGGCAATTGACCAGGTAAACAACGGTGGACGTGGATTGACACCACCTAGTGGATAAGCACGATCTGCGTCAAAAATCAGGTGTGCATTATTTGCTAGAATATAATCAACAACACGCTTCATGTACCATGGGTCAGACCCTCCAGTCATATCCCAGTCACCAGTTCCAACAGCGTTCATTGACGGAACAATGTACCATTGAATTCTGATTACCAGTCCGAAAAAGAAAGCCATACCGATCATCAAACTAGACCAGTGAGCATCCCAGAATTTTCTAGCGCCACTGACTTCATGATCATCTAAGTTTGCCCAGCCACCGTATTTCTCGTGTGTTGAAATCATGTATATTCCAACACAAATAAAGAACGTGAAACCAAGCCAAATTAGTGAGCCCCAAGTACCTTCAAGTTGCTCAGACTCCCAAATTCCTGCTTCGTACCATGCAGACACTAAGTATAGTGCCCACATTGAACCAATAAACATTGAACGAGTATACCACTTTTCTGCTGCCATTCCAGCAACGACCATCGCCACCATACCGGTAAAGAAAGCACCCCAGAAGCCAAAATGACCGTGATAGCCGTCTGCGTCTGTGACGCCCAGTTTATCTGCCATAGAGACCGCATCAAAATGATACAGGCTACCGACATGTGCTAGAATCCAAACTGCTGCAGCGATTTGCAATGGTAGAGTTGATTTGTTGTAAGATCCTTCATGTTGTGCAATCTTAGAGAACCAACCATCTTCTCCAGCAGGGTTTAATGTGCCTCTAGAGAGTACTGCTGCGAGTAAACCAAGGACAACAAATATTGTCAAATAACTGAAAAATACGTAGCCTAATGCTTGCCTTTGGAGGTTTAGTGTGTCTTTTAACGAACCATCTGCAAAGGTATACAGAGTATCTAAATCGCTGTTGTATGAACCAACAGCAACCATACCGACATTAATTCCCATAACAGCAAATGTAAGCATTGTAGCAAATTCATGACGTCCTCTTGAATCAAACAAAAATACACCAAAGGCAACTACTAGAAATTGTAGAGCCACAAATGCACCTTGGTCAGTCAAGTGAGTAATAGCTTGATGACCAACCATTGCTGCACCCAATGTTGCTAGAGAAAGAACCGAGGAAGAGAGTTTTACGGCACCATTATCTCTGACAACTCTTGGGGTGATACCCAAGGTAGCCGCTACTGCAACAAGCAGCATCGGTGTCATGTTTTCTAGGTTTAGGTCGAAGTCAAATCCAGCGACCATAATTGCTGCGATTGCCAGCATTACTGCAAGGGGCGCAATTAGCCACCCAAGCATTGGTGCTGGAGAGTTTCGCAATGTTGTTGTTTTCTCTTCCATTTTTTTTCCCTCATCGGTGTTTCGCGACAGCCGTAAGGCTGGAGCAACTTGCCCACTTTAGAACCTCTTTTAATAGTGACGCACGATAGAAGTTTTATCTTTGACTCAGTATAGCGTTTATCCTAAGAAAACAAGTCACTGTTTAGCGTTCAATATTTGACCACCAATATCGGTCCTAAAATGGCCACCTTCTAAGGAAATAGTATTTATTAAATCATAGGCTAAAGTCGCTGCACCAGACAATGTTTTTGACATAGCACTACAAGATAAAACCCTGCCACCATTGGCAATAATTTTGTTTCCCGCTAATTTAGTTCCTGCATGATTTATCCAAGAACTCTCTAATGCAATAACGTTCATATTATCAGAAATACCTTCGACAATCCGTCCTTTGACCGGCTGACTTGGATAACCTTCTGATGCAAGTACAATTGTCAAGGCATGAGCATCATAAAACTCCACATCCAATGAAGATAATTTATCCAATGAGGCGCTGTGAAGAATAGTAAACAAATCAGTTTTTATTAACGGCAAGGTGATTTGACATTCTGGATCGCCAAACCTAACATTAAATTCAACTACGTTGGGGTCCCCAGAATCTGTGATCATCAATCCAACATACAACACACCTCGGTACGGAATAGTAAGTTTTGAGAGGTACTCAAACATTGGTTTAACGATTCGCGAAATTACCTTTTCATGGACTGATTTTGTCACGATAGGAGCTGGACAATAAGCCCCCATACCACCAGTGTTGGGACCCAAATCCCCATCATATGCACGTTTGTGATCTTGACTAGGAGGTAGGCACACAAATCCAGAACCATCCATGACGACTAACATGCTAGCTTCTTGACCGGGTAGAAATTCCTCTAGCAGAACTTTACCATCGGTTTGGATGGCATTGGTAATGAATTCCTTTGCTTCACTGCGATCTGTTGTAACCAGTACACCCTTGCCACCAGCCAGAACATCGCGTTTTACCACCCATGGATGTTCTGAAAATAGGTCAAGTGAAGAATCAATATGGGCAGTGTTATTGAGAATTTTAAAACCTGCAGTTGGTACACCAACCTCACTCATCACCTGCTTTGCATGTAACTTTGACCCTTCCAACTCAGCTAGTTCTGCAACCGGTCCAAAACACGGTATGCTTACCTCAATGAGACGGTCTGCTAAGGATTTACAGAGTGGTGCTTCTGGACCGACAACAACTAAATCAATATGAGATTTGATCGAGAAATCAACTAACGCTTCAATGTCTGTTGGTGAAATATCGATATTGCTGGCAATAGATGCGGTTCCGGCATTGCCAGGGGCGCAATACAACTGGTCAACCATAACTGAATCATTAAGGGCTAAACATAGCGAATGCTCTCTACCACCGCCACCAACAACCAATACCTTGTGAGCGCCCATAATTAGCCCTCAATGCTGTCCATTGATAATCTATTTTGCTAAATTCAAGTATTACATTTGTCAAATGTTAAAGGCCTTCATCATAACGCAGGCACATGCAAACAGTCAATGAGGTTGCCCTAGACATGGGATTACTATCCCTTAGTTTGATGACTTTGTGGCTTTATCTACCCGGTTTCTTAGCAAATACATTTGCTATGATGTGGGGTAAATGGCTGCCAAAAACTGGCTATGGACCATGGCCAATTGATGGTGGTAAAACTATGAAAGATGGCAACAGAATGCTAGGTGACGGTAAAACTTGGAATGGATTAATTGGTGGTTCACTCACCTCGGGATTACTCTGTGTTATTATCGTAGCATCCATGGGTGATGTACCAAATATTGATTCCGTAGAATCCAACATATTTGCTCACCCATTGACTGGTTTTGAGGACTCATGGTTCGATATTGGATCCACTACTGTTTCAGCGTTTATTTTAGGTACGTTCTTAGGTTTTGCCTGCCTTGTTGGAGACAGTACTGGTTCATTTTTTAAGCGCCGCAGGGGGCTTAAAAGAGAAGGTGACATTTCTTCTAAAGCACCCTTACTAGACACCCTACCGTTTGCCATTATGGTATTTTTGTGGGGCCAATTATTCTTAGGTGAGTCCTTGCTTTCACAATCCGAATTGGTTGTACCAATGTTAATTATGATCGTAATTACGCCAATTCTACATCGTTCTTTCAACTTAATTGGATACTACATTGGTTGGAAAGATGTGCCATACTAAAACAATCTTTATCTAGGCATGAAGGGAAAGGTTTGATGAATAACTGCATTTAGTCTGCCATATGCGTAGAGCAACAATTATTGTAGCATTCTTTATGATTTCAACAATCATATTCATGCCGACTGGACTTTCACAGCCTCAAACAGACGGTTCAACACAAGTAATAACGTCTTCAGAATTGTGGGATACAAATTCTGAATTTAACGGTGATGTTACTGTTACTGAAGGAGCAACACTGACTATCAGTGGGGACATTAGTATTGCCACTGGAGCCTCTATTGTGGTGGATGAAGGCGCAAACTTAGTGCTTACTGGAGGATTATCAGCCTTGGAAATGTCCTCGGGTGTGTTCATGGAAGTGTATGATACAACAATGCTTCAACCAAACTTTACCGGACTGGTTGATTCAGGAACACTGCGCATCAATGTGGCTAAAGATTACTTCAGTACAATGGATGTTAATGTAACAGTTGGAGACAGCACAATCGCCTGGACTGGTGAAGATTACCTAGACTACAGTGTCGATTTTAATGACCAAGCAATTAATGTTAGTTTCCAAGGATTCTGGCAATTCCCGGTATGGATTGACTCGATTCAAGCATTTGATAGCAATGGAGTAATCTATACTCTAGACGCTGATGAGTGGCAACATAACAACGGCGTTTTGAAAACCGAAGAAGGTGAGGCATCCTACAGCATAACAATCAACGGAAACTTTGACTCAAATTCTGGTTCTATTGAAGGGGCTGAGTTGAGTTGCATTGGTGTATGTACAATTGATAATAGCACATTGAACTGGAGCAGCCCAATTAATGTTGAAGACACCGGTACACTCTCAATAATGACTAGCATAATCAATGGAAGTCGAACTTATGAAGACATCATTGTTCATGACACTGGCACAATCAATTATGATACTTCGACAATGACTGGCACAGGCGGCCCAACTGATAGTTGGATTCGATTACTGTCACAGAGAGTCATTTCCACAAATTTGAAAGATGCTCCAGCTAGTGTCCATTTTGAAGGTCTTGGATACCTAGGCAGCAGCGGCGATTTAACATTAGATCAAAATGGTAATGTCGAATTGTCACAGCACAATAATCCAGATCTCAGTAAGTATCTGCGTATGACAGAATGGCTAGATAGTTCAGGGGAAATGAATCAGGAGGATGCAATGGTTCTGATTACCTTAAGCGGCGGCAATAATGCTTGGAGCGGTGATTACTCAACCACTCTTGACCCTGCACCTATGACCCCATCATTCACTGCCAACATTCCGCTACCATACGTAGTGATTGATTCTGTTGTTCCCGAGGATAACAAAGGAACTGCTAACAAAGGAATTGGAGTAATGGTAACCGCTTCTAATACAGGAGATGTCGAAGTATCTACCAATATACAATGTTTTGAGGGTGATGAATTAGCCGACGTAACAACCCTATATGTGACCTTAGCACCGGGTGAATCAAAAGATATCCCGACTACATGGTATGCAAACTCTTCCGGAGCAAAATCCTTGAATTGTAAACCCTTGATTCTGCCAAAATTTAACACCTTATCTGAAGACCTTGGCCAGTCTGCTGGCACTGAGTCTGAACTAGTTTCCTTCAAGGACGCTGAAGATTCAGAAGATATGCCAATCATCCTGTACGGTGCAATCGTAATTGTCATAGTTATTGGTACAATCATATTCTCTAGAATCTCTGCTAAGAAACTCACAGAAACTGAGGAAGAGAAAGATTACTCCATCGACGAGGATGACGATGAAGATACTGGAGTCATTGAATAATAGTTAGTCGACGCTAGCATCACTGAAAACTCGTAATACAACGACACCTGCAATAATCAAAGCCATACCAACTGCTCCAGCCAGATCTATTTTTTGATCAAATATTAGCACTGATATAATTGCTAATGAAGCAATCCCAACGCCAGACCAAATGGCATAAGCGACTCCAATTGGGATTGTATCAAGAGTAAGGGATAGAAAGTAAAAGGCTGAACAATAACCAATTACCACCACTAATGATGGCCAAAACTTAGTAAAACCATCTGTTGATTTGAGATATGCTGTTGCAATAACTTCAGTCATTATCGCTAATCCTAGATAAGCCCATTTAGCCAAACTAGCCACTTCTGTAAGTTATAACAAGTTTCAGCAGGTGGTCATTGCGCCATCTTGAGTAGAATCTTGCTCATCCCAATCTAGTTCCCAACTATTGCTGGAGGTGTATGTTGATGTATCCCCTGCATAGAATTGGTTTACTACCTCAAGTTCAAATGTATAGCAACCTGCTTCACCGTAGAACTTATCTCTTTCAAGATATTGTGTTAAATCATTTTGTGCAGTACCAGGCAAGCCGAACCAGCCATCTATTTCAACTGAACCTTGACCAATTTCTTGACTTGACCAAGATGCACTTAGTCCGTTTACAGTAATTGGAGGCATGTTATAGACTGGACTTGAACCTTCTTTGATTACTAGATTGAGCGTATAATCTGATACAACAGACAATACATCACTGGTTTCTAAGGAATGGTCGCCACCGTCCAATGATTGTTCTCCATTAGAGAATAAACCAACAGCTGCATCAATAGCGATACCATCTGTCACCGATGTCGCACCTGTCCCTTGATTGGTTGTTTTTACAATCTTGAATATACTAATTGCAGAATTTTGCGCTTCTCTAGTTAAAAATCTTGGTTCTATGTCAATAGAAGAAAATTGTCCATCTGAAGATTCAACTTCGAGTCTATACTGGGTAACCACATTTGCTAACCAACCATTACCCTGCACCAAATGTTCATAAGAATTTCCAGTAAAAACTTCATCAAGAGGCGCATAGAATGTTGCCCTGTCGTTGGATAATGATTTGCTACCTTCCCAAACTTCTTCGTCACCCGCAAAAATCTTAGCAGTTATTTCATTTGTACTACCTCTGACGACAAATGTGAAATCATTCTCATCCTCATCAATAGACAATTCAGATATTACAATTGATGCATTGGTTGGGATAATCATTATCGCAGCATACGGCCCAACTGCTATTATGAAGGCTAAAGCAACAGAAATACCAGTCTTGAGTCCTGAAACACCACCAGACATTCTTTGTGAGAAAAGGATTAACCCGATACCTAAGGCCAGAACAACCAAGACTACAGCAAAGCCAAACCCTCCGCCTTGGAGAGAAATTATAGCCCCAAGGACGATTATTACCCAGCCGACTAAATTTAGGATCAATGGAATGTCTGGACCAGCGTCTTGTGCTGTTGCTTTACTAGTGGCGACAACCGGCTTAGTTTTACTGAGCAAGGCAGCCGACTCAGGCTTTGATTCTGATTTCTTAGAACTCTTAGGTTCATCATTTGATGCGGTCTTTGCTTTATCAAGTAGTCCAGCCATGGTGCTCCCTGTTTAGTTCACTACAGGTTTAAGTTATGAACTAAGCGCCTCCAAGAGTCACAAAAGTCAGTTTTACAGCGGGCAATGAGCAGTTCAAAGTCCGGGAGCAGCTTCTCGCCATTCCTCGTCTTCGTCGTCGACATTGATGAACCGACGACCAGCAACTGCAGCAGCAAGAGCAATCATAGAGAGAGCTGGGATTATTTCAAAGCCTGGCAGGTAAACTCCTCTTACGTAAATGGTAATCATCTGGGTTTCAGTAATACAGCCGCCTGTTGTACAAGCAAATTCGGACTCAGCATAGAAGTCTAGTACGTGGTAAGCATCTGTCCATCCTTGATTCTTTGGTGTTCTAACCTTAATCTCAACATTTGTTGGTGTTGGACCTGGATCTACGCCTTTCTTTACCGCAGGTAGAGTGACAGTAAATCCTGCATCTTCCAGTGACTTACGGTAAGTGTCAGTAATTCCCACCTTCATGAAGTCATACTGGTTACCTAGATTGTAAACTTTGAACTCGAATATTTTGTCGGTTTTTGGCATCAGTTGAACGAATGGTTCGGTTGCTTCTACTTGAACTAATGAATATTGCATGATGTTAACAATCATGTTGGTGTTTGAAGATGCTGAGTTTAGTGGAGGTACACCGTTTATTTCTTGGACTGTTGCTTGAACAGATAGCGTTCTTACATCCATTGTCATGTAAGGAGTTGCTCTAACTGATATTTGGAAATCTACTGATTCTCCAGCACCAACATACATGTCACCAGGAGCGGCTGTTGCCAAACCTTCTGCATTGACGTTGAGGCTAACTTTCTCTTGGTATGCTGTAGGGTTGGTTGCAGTACAGGTAGTAAATCCAGAGTAAGTTGAACCAGGTTTTACTTCTACGTTGATAGTAGATGGTGCACAGTTAACTGAAATAGCAGCTGTCGGGGTTGGGTTTTGAGCAGCCGCTGGAGCAGCAACTACAAGCATGGAAAATAAGTACAATGTTACAAGAAACGAAGCGCGCTTTAAGTTGGTCACAATCTCACCTATCATGCTTCCCACCCCCGTGACCCTCATAACCATTTTGGGAAGATGGGAGATAATTGCCATGAAAACGGCTATTGTGAAAAAGTGGGCCCGAAGGGATTTGAACCCTTGACCGCCCGGTTATGAGCCGGGTGCTCTAACCAACTAAGCTACAGGCCCGTAGTCGCCCGTCACGCCGCTCAGTCATAAAGTGTTCCAACTAACTGAATTGGGATAGAGATGACTGGCTTGGCTTAATCCACTCTCTTACCACAGCTTCTGCTGCATCTCTGATTTCCTCGGGAACAAATACCATAGCTCGTTCATTTGGCAATGCTAAAGAACGAATCATAGCAGAATGTTCAGAAACGTCTCTACCGTCTTCTAATTTGATACCTTGCTCATACGGCATGTAACCACGCTTAGAAATTGTGGCATAAAGTACGTGGATTTCTGGGTCGTATCCATGTGATTGGATGAACTCTTCTAGACGTTGTTTTACTGCATCTACCATATTTATGTCCAGTGTGTTAATTCTCAACGACTTGTGGAAACCTCGTCGTGACAGTAATTTATCAGCGTACAGTGACAAGATTGTATCCTCATGTTTTGCCCAATCTGATAGGGCTACTTTGATGTGAGAATCATTTAATTCAGCGTATTGTACTGGTGACAAGGATTCATTGACCAGCATTTGTTCCAACCTGTGATCTAGGCTTAACTCACCTTGTTCAGCCAAGACCTTAGCACGAGACAACATATCAACCAAATAATTTTGAGTCAGCATGTTGACCTTGTGGAAGTAGACTTGATTGTACATGTGATATCTAGTCACTAGGTATGCTTCGACTGCTGGCAAGCCCCAAGTTTTGACATAAAAATGACCATTTTTGCCAACTCTTAGCGCCCTAAACACTCGGTCGATATCAAATCCACCAATTTGGGCACCTGTGTTTGCTTGGTCTCTAACTAGGTAATCCATTCGATCAACATCAAGTTGCGATGAAACTATTTCTTTCATGAACTGCGGAATTTCCACACCTTGGTAATCTGACTTACCATCCATAAGGGCAAACAGGCGACCAAGTCTATCAGGACCTAGAACCTCATGAACCGCCTTGCCAATTTCGGTATCTGTTGATTCAATCAACAATCGACCCCAGTGCTCATGAGAATGAAATGTGGCAAAAACTTTCGGCGTTTCCAGAAGATGTGAATATGGCGGATGACCTATATCATGCAACATAGCAGCAAGTTGAACTAACTCCGCATCATTATCGTCAATGATACCCGGTTGAACATCTTGTAATAGTTGAGTTAATTTTCTTGCGAGGTAATAAGCACCTAGAGAATGTGAGAATCGATTGTGATTAGCCGCAGGAAATACGTATTCACAAGTCGATAATTGCTGAATAGAACGTAGCCTTTGGAATTCCTTAGTGTCAATAATCTTAGCGTGGTGTGGCGGCACAAGAATATCCTTGTGAATCTCGTCCCTTATCACCCGCTCTCGCATTCCATCCCCACAACACGCTCGCTTTACTGTTTAAAAAGGCGCTGCAAAGATAGGCAACTATCGTTAAACATGACTAAAAGACTGATTTGCTAGCACCAAGTATGGCGGATGTTCTCAAGAGCATTATGAATAAAATTACTGATGATGACCCAGCAACTAGAGGTCAACAACTTTGGGTGATGTTTACTCTAGCGATTTTCTTAGTCGCAATTTTGAATTATTACGCCATGGTTAGAGAACCTGACATTGTAGATATGGATGAGTTGATTGAATACAAGAATGAAGTGGTCAAAGTCGAAGGAGAAATAATTTCATGGCGGGAAGACCCATGGAACTCAGGGGATTGGGAAACCCACGTCATTGTAACAGACGGTACTGCCGTGGTTGAGGCTCGTTGGAGCCGTCCTGCAGAAATACCACCAATTGGCACAAATGTGGTAATCACTGGCAAAGTTATGGAATATGAAGGTAATATTTACATGACTGCGGTAGGCTCAGGAGCAATGGACTGGGATGAAGATGACTTACCAGACATCGTCCAGTTATCTCTACTTGATGTCGCACTGGACCCAGAAAAATACGAAGGTGAAGTGATTTCCCTCACTGGATACATCGGAGAATCAATACCACCAGATGCAATGTTTGTATCTGCTGATTTAAGGGACCATCCTTCTTACGGCAATGCTGAACATCAGGTCAAGTTAAGCATCAGGTCTAAGGTTGGAAGTTGGATTGAAACCTCTTCCAAAGTACAAGTTACTGGAACAATATCATATAATCAACGAGACCTGAATTGGGTTATGTCTGTACAAGGTCCAGAAATCCTTGTTGACAGAAACCACCCTGTTGACATTATTCGATTGAATTGGGGAGAAGAGGCCACATGGAGTTATCAGTCTGGCAACCTTGTCAATATTGCTGGCTATGTAATGGTTGGAGAAGAATGGAGTTTACGAGGCCCAGGTGGAGTAACAATTTGCCTTAAACCAAGTGGCATTGACCTTGCAGCTAATGAAAACGCCTCACTCAACAATGAATTTCGAGATATTCAAGGCAGGTTGATGTGGTCTGAAGCCGATTCTAGTTGGTGTATTGATGCAAGCGAAGGCACGCCCACTGGGAATTTGATAAATTCAGAAGATGTCGTTGATTTGTTATCATTACTTTCTGGAGATCCAATAAGATTGATTGACCAGCCTAACACTAGATACACTGTCAATGCATTTGTCAGATATGCCATTGAGCCATCAGTTGAAGATGTCAGTGGCTGGCTAGTAGACAAGATTGATTATCGAGGACAGACAAAGATTTACGCAACTTTCCCAGCCCAAACTTCAACTCAATGGATTGAGGCTGGTCAAGCAATTACTGCCAATGTATCAGTTACCTGGGATGACACCAATATGGCGATACGGCTAATGATCCACGATTATCAACTTGGCGACGTACCTGAGGCCAAAAATTTACTTTGGGATGAAGGTGCATCACAATGGGGATATTCTAGAAGCCAAATGGTAAATCTACCAGGCATTGCGGTTCAAGATGATGACGGTCAATGGTGGTTGCAAAGAGATGGCTCGAATCAAAGTATTAGACTATCACCTAATAACAACACTATCATCGGCACAGATAGTTATCATAGCGGTTATTCACACGTTTGGAACGGTCGAATGATGGAAGTTGCAGACCCAGAAATGATTGCAACGGTTTACCATTTGATAAATGCCGACGTAGTTGATACTGATGGTGACGGTTTATCTGATAATTTAGAATCTCTGTACGGCACCAACCCGTACAATGTTGATACTGATGGCGATGGTGAAAACGATCGTGATGATAACGACACATACCCCGACTATTGAGGAATTTAGATGTTGGAAGCGTATTTTCTTGACCTTGGATGGTTGCTCTTTGCGCTATTCTTTGGCGTAGCGATGGGCTCCCTAACTGGTCTTATACCGGGTTTTCACGTTAACAATGTTGCACTAATTTTACTCGCATTAGCCCCCGTGTTTTTGAGTTGGGGCATTCCATTATCTGCAGTTGCAGCCATTATTGTCTCCACCGGAACGGTTCATACTTTCTTGAATTATATCCCCTCTGCACTACTTGGTGCGCCTGATGGCGATACCGCGTTATCATTGCTTCCCGGCCATAGAATGCTATTGTCTGGTAATGCACCCAGAGGTGTTGCTTGGTCTGCTAGAGGCTCGCAACTTGGTCTGTTTCTTTCTTTACCGCTTATCATTGTGGCTAGGATTGCCTTTGGTGATGAACTTGGATGGTATGATTATCTGAGAAATATCATTTTCTTTTTACTCCTAGCAATATCATTCTTATTACTAGCAACTGAAACTACAAGACTTGATTGGCCAAAATGGATGAGAAAACTATCGAGAAATTTACTTGGCACAGATAGTAGATTTGCTGGATTCCTAGCCGCAACTGGTTTCTTTTTACTAGCAGGATTTTATGGCTGGGCAGTATTTAGCCTACCCGCCAGATCACCAGTTGGTATTCCAGATGCAAGTTTATTATTGCCAAGTCTTGCTGGATTATTCGGCATTGCTAATTTGTTGGACATCTACGCTACTACATCCCATATACCTCCACAAAATGAAGATTGGACACTACCACCCGCAAAGCCATTGTTTGTCCCTTGTTTTTGGTCAGGAGTAGCCGGCGCATCGATGGGAGTGTTACCTGGAATGACTGCCTCTCAAGCAACTGTACTGGTAATGGGTGGCAGAAACCTCGCAGCAAAGGTACAGGGCAAGGAAGGTTATGGCATGGATTGGGAGACCCGTCGCCTAACTGAAATGACTGATGATGAACTACTAGAAATCGCCCTTGCTGAAGCGGAAGGAGGGGTTGAGGGACCTCAAACAAAACAAGATTTAGAAGTAATTGCAATTCTTTCTGCGGTCAACACAGCTGTTACAGTCATGGTTCTAGGGTTCCTATACATAATTGGCAGATCCCGTTCAGGTGCCACACTAGCCTTGAAAATGATGTATCCAATTGACACTTGGTCATCGGCAGAACCAACTGCAGATTTTATTCGTTTGATGTCAATTACTGTAGCGGCTGGATTAATGGCAATGCCAATTATGCGAGTTGTTGGCAAAGGTATGCTAAGATTACATGCTGCAATACCGCTACAGCAAATGGTAATGGGAGTAATATTGTTCGTTGCTGCACTGGTATGGTTTACTACTGGTTTTATTGGCATTGGAGTACTGATTATCGGCACAATTCTTGGATTGATACCCCCAAGAGTTGGTATACGTAGAAGTCACGGTATGGGTATTATCATTGTACCAATTATGATTTACACTTTTTCCCAAGCACAAGATGCGTTCGGTTTCCTATGATTAAGAAATTTACCTGAGATGAATATTATGAACACCAAAAAATACCCAATAATTTTGATTACACTCATGCTTTGTTCGTACTTAGCACCTGTCCTAGATTCCCAAGAAATGGCCGAACCAAACAAACCATTTGAAACATCAAGTAGGTCATCTGCTTGTATCGGTGATATTTGTATCTCCGAGGCGTTAGTAAACGCATTTGGTTCGGAAACTGGTGCCGTTGGACCTGCAGATTGGACCAGCGGAGAATGGGTTGAATTATACAACTCTGGAACCACCACAGTTGATCTTTCAAACTGGATTTTAGATGACCATTATGACCGACCATTGAGTATGACTACCAACCATGTAGTATCTCCAAGCGGAGCGACAAATATGGACATCTTAGCAGGAGATTACATTGTTCTTGCTCGCAACGGTGATGGCGGTTCATGTGGATTTTGCATGAAGAACTCCAATGGAATGGTCAATCTTAAAGACACTAGTGGTAATTTAGTGCACAGCATAACTTGGACAACATCTCCTAGTGAGGGTGTTAGTCTAATTGAGGACATAAGTGACCCTGCTGCCGATTGGATTGAATCAACCACACTTTCACCAGGAGAAAGTAACCAAGGTGGTACACCTACTGGCCCTGTTTATTTCCCAGGTGATTTGGTAGTCAATGAAGTAATGGCTGATGCATACCCAAGTTACGATAATGGAACATGGCCTGACGGTGAATGGGTTGAAATTCACAATCAAGGCAACTCGCCAATCGACATGACTGGATGGCATCTCAAAGATGCCGCTGGTAACACTGTAGAATTTAATCAAAATCATTTGGTTGGGTATACCGCTGACCCTAATTCGATGATTATCAATGCAGGAGAACTCAGAGTTATTGCCATTAATGGCTCGTCTAATAGTGGTGTGCTGAATAATGCCATTGAGACACTAAGCATCCATTGGCCAAACGGTAGTATTGCTGATGAAGTAAACTGGAGTTCAAATGAGCCAGGTTTCAGCTTGTCCCGTACCCACGGAACTGATGGTATGTATACCTCGGCGTACCCAACAGTAAATGCAACCAATATCGGCGAAATTAATACCCTAGCAACTATGTCTAGTGACCTAATCATTACTGAGTATCTTCCTTCAACCAACACAACTGGTAACTTCCCAGATGGCAAGTGGATTGAAATCCACAATAATGGAACCTCCTCAATCAACCTCCTTGGCTGGAGCATCACCAACGGGAAAGGAGAAATCCTATATTTTGATCCTGGTACAATAATCTTCAATCAATCCCACTCTAGTACCACCGATATATCTCCTGATGAGCGAAGATTGGTTCAAATGTCTAATAATTTTGACCTCTATGATTACTACGAACATTTAGTAATGAAAGATGATAATGGAAATATCGTTGATTCGGGATGGCATAGTAATTACTTTGGCGATAACGTATCAATGGTAAGAGATTTAGCAAATATTGGCGCTCCATGGCTGCCCTCAAATTGGCTGACTCCTGGACAACCTGAACCGGGTGATGAGCCATACTCAATGAAGGATTTACAATTTAGTGAAATCTTACCTGATGGTCTGGGACTGGACACACAATCATGGCCACTGGGAGAGTGGATTGAATTATACAACAATGATAGTGTTGCTGTTGATTTAACTGGTTGGAAATTGAAAGCCTCAAGCAGTCGAAGCTTCACTCTAGGAGCCTACAATTTCCCACTCCAACAAGATGCTATAATCCAACCTGCTGATGTAGCCTTAATAGCGCTGAATGGTACCAACTCATTCTATCTAAAACAAACATCTGACCTCATTACTCTAGTCGATGACAGTGCTGCAATTGTTGATTCTGTAGCTTGGGACGTATCTTCGGAAAACATCTCAATGATCCCGCCTAGCAGCAGTCATGCAGGTTATACAACCATGTCGGCATCTGGAATTGCTGGTTGGGTAGAGCCTGCTTGGGCTACACCAGGCGAGATAAATCCTGAGTGGCCACAATATATTGGCTCTAACGAAGTTATTGTCACTGAGTATATGGGCTGGTGTGATGACCTAGACGGCACGGTAAATGATTGGATTGAGATCTATAATAATGGCACATCGGCAATCGATTTGCTAAGATGGCGCATTGATACAGCCACAAACCGTCATTTTATTCTCGAAACTGGAGAATTAGACAATACTAATTCACTCAGCGTCATAGCAAATTCCTCTAAATCAACTGTTGTTGCCCCTGGAGAATATGCCCTTATTAGTCTACCATACCAATTCTTGTGGGCTACGGATTTACCTGAAATCTATAACCCAGATGGACTGGCCATCAGTGAATCTTCTGTTCACGGTGAAGGGTTAACTACCATCACTTGTCAATCTTGGATTTCAGATAATGGAGTCGACTGGAGTGTAGCAGCTTATCCAACACCGGGTACCGAAAATGTTGTGTCAAGTGATTTCGCCACTGCTGGGGACATACTGCTAACTCGTGTCTCACCTTATGATAATGAATTTATTCAACTCAAAAATATCGGTCAAAATGATGCTTATCTAATGGATTGGCAAATTAGCATAAATGATGGTACAGTGTACGAGTGTGATATTGATTCAACTATGTTTTTCCCTTCGATGTCTAGTATCATTATCTCTGATAGTAACGCAATGAATTCCTTCACTGGCCAAGGCATGACATTTATCGACGAGATTAATCCGGTATTCTTACAATTTAGCGACATTGGTTGTTCTGACTTGTATATCCCTGACACTGGCGTGGTGATTACCATCTTGGACCCAAGTGGCAACCTATCTGATGCTTTCGTGTTTGATAGCGGACCTGCTAGTCATGCAGGATGGACCAGTGAAGCCATCTCAGTACCAACAAACAGTGTATCTGATGATGAATTCATCTACGTTAGAGGTGATGGTTGCAATAATCTACCTGACACAGATAGTGCTGATGATTGGAAATATTTGTGGTCAATAAGTGGATTACACAACACTCTTTGCTTGTCTACTGACTTTACTGAAGGAGAATCTATCGTAACCCCAATTGTTGGACCGCAAAATGGTTTATTGGAGTTGATTGAATGGATTGATGGCAGTCAAACAAGTCTGCAAATTCAACTATACCAAATGCAGGAAGCAAATCTCGTCCAAGCCTTGTTAGATGCCTTGAACAGAGGCGTCAATGTAGAATTGATGCTTGATCCAGGATGTTATAATTGTAATATTTGGTCTGAAACAGATTTGCAATACAAGAACGATTATGCTTACACGCTAATTCAAGCGGGTGCGACTGTCTATGAATTTAACACTGATTCAAATGAACCATATTTGTACTTGCACAGTAAAGTAGTGGTAAGAGATTCAAACAGTATTTGGATGTCATCTGGAAATTGGAAACCTTCATCTGTTCCAGCGCCCGACGTTAGAGGCAATGTCGAATGGAGTGTTATCATTGATAATGATGATTTAGCCCAAATGGTTGAACAACAATTCAATCTTGACAAAGAATTTGCTGAATTAATGGCGCTAAATGATTATGATCAATATCAATTCTATCCGCCAGGTACTATCGGTGGTGGCGGAGTTCAATCGGCTATCCAAACCAGTATTTCAGGAGAATTACTCACTTGCCCAACTAATTGTGTTACTAAGATTGTTGAATTCATAATGTCTGCTGAAGATGAGGTCTTACTTTCTCAACAGACTCTTGATGCTGACTGGGCGTATGGTTGGGGGGATGAAAACCCAATAATTACGGCTCTACATGATGTTGCAATGCAGGGAGTAGGTGTTCACTTAATCATCAACGGCGCATACCTTGATGATGACGACCAAGAAGTAGTTGACTTGTTCAACGAAATTTGGAATGGCACCGAGGGATTAGATGCTTCTGCTGTTGTTATGGGTGAAGACGATGATGTCGCTAAGTTACACAACAAAGGAATTATTGTCGATGGGGAAAGTGTACTAGTCTCCTCAATAAACATGGGTAGTTCTGCAATGAACCGTAACCGCGAGATGGGAGTAATCATTCATTCATCTGTTGTTACTCAATATTACCTAGATGGATGGCATGCAGATTGGAATCGCCTAGACAATGTCACAGATACTGACCAAGATTCACTGACTGACAAATATGAAGTTGCTAATGGATTAAACCGAACCAAGCGTACCATGCCTTCAGGAGTTACTGAAGATATGTTTGATTCAGACGGCGATGGCGTCAACAATACGGATGAGGAAAAACAAGGTAGCCACCCAATGTTAGCAGATACTGATGGCGATTGTGCTATTGATTCCATAGAGATCACTTGGGCACAGAGAACAGCCCTCAACGCATCGGTTGCTAATGTGGCTATTTACGATGCTCTAACCCTAGAAGACGCTGATGGCGACGGCATCAAAGATACCGACCAATATGGTTGCGACCTTTCATCTGGCAACTCGCCAACCGAGCCACAAGATGATGACAATGTTGACCCAGAAGCCGATGACGACATGGACACGATACCAAATAAGTTTGATTTGTGCCCAGATACTGAACCAGATGCATTGACTGACTTTGATGGATGCTCAGCTGACCAATTGGCTGAACTGGCTGATGCTAGCGATGGCGAAAATGATGACACTGGTAAAAACACCATGTTGATTGTGATGATAGTAGCAGCAATCTTTTCAATTGGGGCATTTATCATCCTAAAGCAGTTAGAAAGTAAGGCAATTGAGGCTAAAAATTTAGTTAGCCTTGAGGAGCAAGAAATGATGCTAGTAGAGAATTCAGAATCAGTTGATACTGAATCATGGGCAATGCCGGTTCTTGACGGTAGTGGTGAAAGCCAGACTACTGAGGAGAGCAGCGATTTCTCACCTGAAGAATTAGCCAAATTCCCCGGCTGGACAGAGGATGTAATCCAACGTTATCTCGACAACGGATGGACGATTGACCAACTTGCTGAATACTATCAAGAACAACTCGAAGGCAACCAATAACATCGTAAGATTGACAAAGGACTTAACATTAGCAGGACTGATAAAGATGCGTTACTCTACCAGCAATCCAGTTATGACTCAAAATTTTTGGTCCAATATTCAAGGACAAAACACTATGACTTTGCAAGGTACAATCGGCAAACTTGCCTACTTACTTGGCATCGTAACCATAACGGCATTAATTTCAGCATATGTTGCACTAGATGCTCTAGCAGCAGGCAACGCATCTGTCATCAATGGTATGGCATGGGGTGGTCTACTAGGCGGAATTGTGGTAGCACTGATATTGATGTTTATGAGGCCGGAAAATCCTGGAGCATTGATGACTATTTACGCAGTATTGCAAGGAATGTTTGTTGGGGCAATATCTCTGGTGTTTGAAGCATTTTACACCGGTATAATCATCCAAGCCGCATTTGGCACACTGTTTATCACTGGCGGAATGCTAATTATTTACTCATCTAGAGCCATTAGACCAACTCCAACTTTTAACAAAGTGATTGGCAGCCTAGTAGGGGCAATAATGATGCTGTATCTTGTCTCAATATTCTTTTCATTATTTACTGCCTATGAAGTACCATTTGTTCATTCCTCTGGCCCTATTGGAATTGGCTTCACTATATTCGTTCTTTCAATCGCTGCGCTAAGTTTGATTTCCGATTTTGGGTTCATTGAATCGGGGGTAAAGTGGCAAGCACCCAAGAATGCAGAATGGTGGGGCGCATTTGGTGTTTTAGTGACAATAATTTGGATCTACATCGAAATGATTAGACTGCTGTCAAAAATTCGTGACTGATAAAATCACAGTTTTTGCTGCCTAACTGACATAGAGTTCATACGGTATCGTCATTACCACGAAGTGATAACATGACACGAAGCATTCCAGTAGTAGATTTTGCTGACTATCTGTCCGGTGACCAAGACCGACGTAATGACTTCATTGAACTTGTCGGCAATTCACTCAAGGACATCGGATTCTTCGCTCTGAAAAACCACGGCATACCATTAGAGTTAATCCATCAATCATATGACAATGGGGATGCTTTTTTCGGACTTGACCAAAACAGTAAATCCAACTATTCACGCGCAGAAATTTCCCATCAACGTGGCTATACTGCTTTTGGTGTCGAGCATGCCAAAGATAATCCAGCACCTGATTTGAAAGAATTCTGGCAAACTGGCCGTACTCACCAACCTGGTGAAAACCCCTCTTATCCAGCAAATGTTTGGCCTGATGCTGATGTGCCACAATTCAAGGAAACCATTGACGACTTGTATAACAGAATGGAACATGTATCAAGAGAATTACTGGCTGCTTGTAGCATATATCTTGGCAAAGAAGCGAATTGGCTGCCCGAAATGACCGATGATGGTAATACCATTATGCGTATTATTCACTACCCACCGCTTGGCGAAGATGTTCAAGAAGGCGCAGTCCGGTCAGCAGCTCACGAAGATATCAATTTCATCACGCTACTAGTTACTGCCACTGCTGATGGTCTTGAGGTGATGGACCATGACGGTACGTGGATAAAAGTGGCAGGCGATGAACGAAACATCATTGTTGATTCTGGCGACATGATACAGAACCTGACTAATGGATTATTCAAATCCACAACCCACCGAGTGGTAAACCCGGCATCTAAATCAGTCCGTCGCTTCTCAATGCCAATGTTTGTTCACCCACGCAATTCAATTGATTTGACTCCAAGGCCAGAATTCATTGAGATGACCAGTGGCAAGGCTGATTTCCAATCGATTAATGCCGGAGATTATCTCCATCAAAGATTGGTCGAAATTGGCTTAGCAAAAAACTAGGTTGATCTTATGGAATCATCAGATGTTTTGACACTGATAAGCCAAATAGAGCAGCAGGAAACCATGGACTTAGATTTACTGAGTCTATTCATCAAGTCAGTAGCGACTAGAAATATCGACATTAATTATGTTGAACAATGGTTGAAAGCAGTTCACAGCAACGGTATATCAGTTGATGAAACTACAATATTGACTAAAGGAATGATGGAGTCAGGCTCAATAATTGCTTGGGAAGATAATACCCTAGTTGTTGACAAACATAGTACTGGTGGAGTGGGTGACAAAATGTCGCTAATGCTGGCGCCTGCGTTAGCCGCATGTGGACTAAAGGTGCCAATGTTGGCTGGTCGAGGACTAGGACATACTGGTGGAACTATTGACAAGTTAGAATCAATTAACGGCTTTAATTGTTCACTTAATCCACAACAAATGCAAGACCAAGTCGCAGCAATTGGTTGTTGCATCGCTGCGCAAAATGCAGCAATTGCACCAGCAGATGGCTTATTGTACGCAATTAGAGACGTAACTAATACCATCGATAGTATCCCCCTTATAACTGCTTCAATAATTTCCAAAAAAGCGGCTGAAGGACTAGGTTCTCTTGTTCTAGATGTCAAATGTGGTCAAGGTGCATTCATGCAATCTTTTGGGGATGCTGAAGCACTGGCTAAATCGATGGTTGGTGCAGCGCAGGGACTAGGCATCAAGACAATAGCCCAGATTACCCAAATGGATTACCCAATAGGGCGATATGTTGGTAATAGTTTGGAAATCCTTGGCAGTATTGAGGTGCTCAAAGGGCGAGGATCTAGCGACACCAGGGAATTAGTTGTACTCCAAGGTGCAGCCTTACTAGTCTTATCCGGCACAGCCAGTGACAAATTTGACGGCCAAGCAATGATCAGTAATGTTCTAGATAATGGCGATGCTTTGGCTAAGTTCAAACAGATGTGCTTAGCTCAAGGCGTTAGTCAGCCAGATGTTGAATTACTTACTGGAGAACCAACAAAATTGCTAGCTAAGAGTAAACAAATAACCTCGATTGAGTCAACTAGCCAAGGCTATGTCGCAGCAATTACCTCAATGACCTTAGCAGAGATTGCCCGCAACCATGGAGCCGGTAGATTCGCTATGGAAGACACAATTATTCCCGAAATCGGTTTTGAAATCCTAGTTGAGCGAGGCCAAGCAATCAATCAGGGCGAAACCTGGATAAAATTCCATCATAATGTTGACCTTACAGCACAAGAGAAGCAATCGCTAACAGAATGTATTACCATTTCATCTAAGCCAATCAAGTCAAAACCCCGCTTGATTGAGATTATTAGATAATCACACCTCGGCCGAATTGCTCATAAAGGAGATGTTATTCGCTCACGATGCCGATTTAGCTTAGCTGGTGGAGCGTGGGACTGTTAATCCCAAGGTCATGGGTTCGAGCCCCATAATCGGCGCCACTGTTAACTAGTTCTGTAGACTAAGTTAAATCACAAGAAGGGTGATTACGATGGTATCTGAAGCAGTTGGTTTTATTGGCATACTATTGTTAGCAGCGGCCATAATTATTGGAGTCTATTTTTGGATCACTGTAAGATTAAATGGACAAACTCCAGATGAATATCTAAATGAGTTTCTAGATAACTTAAATGAAAAAAAATAGATTACTATTAGCGTCAATCAACGCTTTTTGAATTGCGCACCAAGGAAATATTTGCGAATTATTCGGTTTCTTTGCAGAGTTGTGCCAAATCTATCTACCAACCACCAGTATAACTCGATAGTAAACCAACAAGCACCAAAAATCATTAGGTAATCAATCAATGTGAAAATTTGGAATAGTATGGCAATCAACGACGAAAAAATCAACGCAAAGGCTAGGTCGTACAAGGTACCCAAGCATAACCAATAGCTCATTAGACGAGCCAGGTAATTATTCATCATTTAGCGTAGTAAAGGTCGGTATAAAAGATAGAGTGATTCCTTCAACGATTACGTAGGTAATCTTCACCATACCAAGCCCATTGCTCCATAGTCCAATTCGGTGGTAGTCCTTCAGGAGGCAATGGTGGTCCTTGAGGAGTTTGTACTGGTGGAGCATATTCCATTGCTGGTTGTGGCATTGGTTGAGCCATTGGTTGGATGAATTGTTGATCAGCATACGGCATGACATTTTCAGGCATAAGTTCTGGTTTACGCCGAGTAGCATATAGGCCAATTACCACAATAATTCCGAGAATAACCGCCCCGATTGCCACTATTCCAATCACATTAGAAGAATCATCTTCATCATCTGGAATAACTGACATGGAGGCATCTTGTGGGTAGGCATCTAAGTTATCACCAACTCCATCACCATCAGTATCGATTTGTTCAGTAGCATCATTGGGAAATTCATCTAATTCATCGTCCAGACCATCGCCGTCCGAATCAAGACAACCAAATCGCTCTATTGTAGAGTTACCAAATACCGTCGGGCAAGAGTCTGGCATATTTCCGCCGATTAGATCTCCATAACCATCCCCATCTTGGTCAGAGTATTGTGTTGCATCATTATTGAATGCATCATAAGCATTTGACCAGCCGTCACCATCACTATCACGGCATCCAAATACATCTTCAAAAGATGTTCCAGCAATGTTGGTGCAACCATCGGGTTGAACTCCTTCCGCATTATCGCCGTATCCGTCATTATCACCATCGAAGTGTTGAGTAGGTTCGTTAGGGAATGCATCAGCACCGAAATTTGTGTTCCAAGTATCATCAGGGTCTGACCAACCGTCATCATCTGTGTCAACACAACCTAGCCGGTCCAGTGTGGAGGTCCCAACAATAGTTGGACAATAGTCGCCATTGTTACCTCTTAACTCGTCACCATAGCCATCGTTATCGCTATCAGCCCATTGGCTTGGGTCTGCGGGGAAAGTATCGATTGAATCGGCATAGCCGTCATAATCACCGTCTATACAGCCGGTTAATTCTCCAGTACTGGAGCCAGCGGTTAGGGGACAATCATCGATAGTATCGCTGTAACCATCATTATCATCATCAGTATCCTCAACTGCGTCTTCACATCC
>CAXGZX010000003.1:0-59966 GCA_964014545.1 uncultured Candidatus Poseidoniales archaeon
TCGCTTGAGGATTCGGATGATTGTTCAGAAATGGAAGTCCCTCAAATATAATTAACGTTGGAAATACTTAGTATTACTCCCAACAACGATGAATCAATCGGCTCAAACTGTAGTTCATGGCTATTGTTTGGCGAACATGAGCGAGTTGGATGGGTTAACAGTTGTGGAATTTTCACAAAGCCGATAAGTCATCTAATAAGTTGATAATTTTTACCAAGAGAGATTTTATTAGCAAATACTCAGGCAACAAAACATGGGCTTTATTGGACAGTGGTTTGGCTTTAACGGTTGGAAGGAACTTTCTACTCGAGGAAGTATATTTGCTACTATTTTTTATCGTGTTTTCTTTGTAGTTGGTCTAGCAGTGTCTATTATCACTTATTCATACATCTCAGGAGGAGAGGACCCTTCAGCAATTTGGATTTTGGTTGTCGGGCTGATTTGGTTCCTGGTGTTCCAATTTTTAATCAACCTAATTTTTGTCAATGGTTCGAGATAAAGTCACCTAGTTAAGGGGTTTTGAGCGGTTTCTTGCCAAAAATCAAACCGCTGAAAAAAACATCATATTAATAGGGGACGGATGTAAATCAATGTGAGGCGAATTAAAATGAGCGGACAATTAGGAAAAATTGGATTAGTAGCAAGCATGTTATCAGTAGTAGGATCTTTGTATCTTTACTTTGTAACTGGTGATGAGAATTTAGGTATATTTGTGGGTCTTTGGGCTCCTACTTTGATTCTTGCAACTAAGGAAATTGAAGACTGGATGCAAAACTGAATCTAACGATAATCACACAACTGTCGAGAAATCTCGACTGTTCAAACACGTGTTTGGAATTTTAACGGTGTACGCAGTATATCTGCTCTGATCTAGATTATGATGTCAATTAACGCTAGTCTAATTGGTAAAGTCACTAAGGAAATTCCAAATTAGTTGATAGGTCGCGGTACCGTCTACTTCATCAGGCCAGGTATGCTCATGAAACTCTATACCATAATGCTCAACTCGAGCATCGTGAGAACACTGTGAATGAGTTATGTGTTCAAGTAGAAAGTCACTATCAGTATCGCTGGTTTGGCAAGCTAATTTTTGCCCCCAATAATCGATCATTCCCGGAACCCCACTCATCGTACCAACTCCTTCATGTTCGCCATCTTTCCAATCCCAATCATCGTCATAATCAATGATGTAATCGAGTTTGCCGTGGATGTGCATAACTGACATGCTGCCAAGCATATCGCAAGTTTCAGGTTGAACTGGCATGGTTCCAGCAAAAGACGCTACTGCCGCAAAGCGTTGATTCAGTTGGCAAGCGATTTCATAGGTAAACATTGAACCCAGTGAATAGCCAATTGCGTATAATCTGTCTTGGTCTACACAATATGATTTTGACAACTCATCAACGATTGCTTCGGTAAAATCATTATCATCTCTAGAAGTTGCTGCAGTATTTAGGTACCAATCACCTTCAGAAGCAGTTCTGTCATCTTGTGCAATAGCATAAGCCATGATGAATTTCTCCTCTTCTGCTAACTGATCAAATTCACTTTGTTGCTGAAAATCTTCTGCTTCACCACCTCCGCCGTGAAAGGCAATGATGATTGGTAATTCTACTCCTGCATCTGAGCTTGGTACTGATAATCTAAATAATCTGGATTCGCCGTTAACCGTGATTTCGGTCATTGATTGTGAAATAGCAGTTGAGCCTTGTAAGCAAGGATTTTCAACCTCTATTAATGATTCAGCATCAATTACCACACTGGTCGATTCGTCGCTTATGCAGCCTATCAACGAGGCTGAAATTAGTAAACTGACTAACAGCAGTGACCTAACCAGTCGCATGGGCTCGGGTTTAGTGGTTGATTTAACAATTTAACCCTGTTTTGTTTCAGCGGTTTCAACACTAATTGTAAAAGCCCCATGTCGTAATTAGTTCCTATCCAGACATCTTATTGGATAATGCTCATAACAGGTTTTTATAATTGATTATAACAAGCAATCAATGAGGCTTTAGTATCACTTTTGATTCAGAGTATGAACCATTTTTCCAACCCCCCGGTTGGGTGGTTGGGCCTGTATGGGCTGTACTATACACGTGTATGGCAATTAGTTTGGTCAATGTGCTAGCAAAACGCAGCGAATTCTCAAATTTCGCCTTAATATGTGCTTTTTTTGTAATTCAGTTAGTGATAAATTTAGCTTGGCCTGCAGTGTTTAACTCGGAAAGATACTTGACCTCATTGGTCATGTTATTCTTCATGATTTTATTTACCGCACTTTATGCTTACATGATTTATGATGCAGCACCATTTGAATCTAAATTAATGTGGCCATATATTGCTTGGATGATATTTGCCGCAATGATTAATACGGCATATTATCTTGAATTCCGCTGATTATTAATTGCTGGGGATGGGAGCGGTATTGCTCCATTGGGCATTTGGCTTGTGCCAATCCCTCACTTGGTCGGTTTCTAAACGGAGTTGTAGTCCTTGGCCTTGAGTGAATTCAACGTCCTCTAGAGAGTAGTCTACGACTTGTTCATTACTGCGGAAGGTTTCGTCAAACAGCACTTCTTCACCAATAATCTCGCCTTGTTGAGTATATTGGAGTATTACCCGCAGATGGCATTCTTGCAGTGGATTGCGCAATGAACATGATTCACTACTTCCATCGTGTTCGACTTCAACAAATCCAGCAATGGTTTGTAATCCTGGTTGAACTACTAAATCGATTACAGTATCTTTGGCGGTTGGCGCACAAACACATTCCATGTTGTCTACCTCTGCTGCTGAATCTCGATCAACAGTAACTTCTGTTGTGGCGATTTTAATTTCATCTGGACCGATTGAGGTTGCTGTAACAATGTAAACTCCCGAAGTTTTGAACATATGAGATACCGTAGACCCGGCAGCAGTGGTTCCGTCAGCAAAGTCCCATGTTACAGCATCAGAGCCACCATTTGAGTCAAACACAAATTCGTGGTAAACCCAAGTTATCGCAGCTTCTTCGTCATTGTCGCCCTCATCGATTTCAACTAGGGTGTATTGATTGGTCCCAGTAGCATCATTCACAGAGATGGAAAATGAATCATCACTGTCGGTAAAATTGGTGACGTCTAATTTTTCTAACACCACTCCGCCAAACAGACCTGAAACAAAGATAACAATTCCAATTATGGCTACAGTACGGTTTGACATATCTACTAATCGGCGTCATTGGCTATATACTTCTGTCACGAAGCGTGGGCGTCAAGATATACTGAGTGGTCTGTTCAACGATTGCCAATTCTACGGCCTCTATTACCTCGGCCGCCGACCTTTGGTCGTCCTTGGAATGACTTTTTTTGCCCTTCTGAACGATTACCTCGGTTAGGTCGTGAGTGGGTGTTACGTGGTTTTCTTTTGTTATATGGTCGGCGACTACCTTCCTGATTGTCTGATCGGTCACCGCCACCTCGGCCGCCGTCACGTCCGCCGTCACGGCCACCATCACGTTCACCGCCACGATTGCCACCACGGCCACCATCTCGGCCTCCACCACGACCACCGCCACGGTTGCCACCACGGCCACCATCTCGGCCTCCGCCACGGCCACCGCCACGGCCACCACCACGACCGCCGCCGCGATAACCACCACGACCGCCGCCACGTCCGCCACCGCCACCTGAGCGATTTCGACCACCATAATGGCCGCCACGAGAGTCATTACGATCTCTAGAATCAAATCCACGATCCCTGCTTGCTGGAATAAATTCTACTTCGAATTCGGGTAAATCTGAAAATTCTGGTGGTTTAAATTCAACATTGATTCCGACATCACGTTGAATTCGATTGGTGGCTTTCTTCTGAGGTTTTTGCACCAAAGAAATCACCACACCAGTCATACCTCCCCTTGCAGTTCGCCCGCTACGGTGCTTGTACGCTTTACCATTTTCAGGTGGATCATAGTGAATTACACAATTGACTCCTTCGACATCGATTCCTCGTGCTGCAACGTCGGTAGCTATCAGAGCCATACATTCTCCATGCTGGAAACGTTGCATTGCCCTGTCACGATTTTTTTGTGATAGGCCGCCGTGCAGAGTTTGCGCCGACAAGCCATCTTGTCTTAGGTCGTCACCAACCCGATCTGCACCGGCTCTTGTTCGACAAAACACAATAGTTCGCCCACATTTTCTGATAATTTCGCTGGATATAGTGGATTTTTTAGAATGGGGCATTAACCAGAAAAAGTGAGTCATGCTCTCCATGGACACCTCTTTTGGACCAACCTCAATGGTTACTGGATTGGTTTGATAATCTCGAACTAACTCTCCAACTTCATCATCTAAAGTAGCGCTGAACAATATTGTTTGACGGTCTTTCTTACACTCATCAAGAATATCACAAACTGGTTCCATAAATCCCATGTCAGCCATACGATCTGCTTCGTCTAAAACAACAACTTCTACATCCTCAAGATTTACTGAGCCGCGGTCCATTAGATCAAGTAGACGGCCTGGACAAGCCACTAAAATATCTACACCACGATCAAAGGCTTTGAATTGTTTACCGTAGGAAACGCCTCCATAAACTGCGTAAGTATACAATCCCAATTCTCTGGAAAGTGGATCTAAAACCCGATAAATTTGTTCTGCTAACTCTCTTGTTGGAGTCAATATAAGCGAAGTAGGAAAACCTGGTTCAGCTTTCTTAGTACGTTCAATAAGCGGCAGACCAAAAGCCAATGTCTTACCTGAGCCAGTTGGAGCCCGGCAGCAAAGGTCGTTACCGAGCATACCATCTGGTATTGACTCTGTTTGAACCTCAAACGGTTCGTTAATTCCTTGGTCTGCCAGCAGCTTAACTAGGCTGCTAGAAACTCCAAGGTCGCTAAAAGACACCATATCGAACAAACCATCCCGCCGTCCAACCCTATTTGATACCATCCGTCCAAAACTGCGGTTTTTAGCCTACAGTTGAACATTGAATCAATCGCCGTTACTGGCGACTAACCAGCATGGCAACTGCATTTCCGCCACCTAAGCAAAGAGTTACAATACCTGATTTACTATCTGTTCGGCGCATTATTCCAAGTAGCGTGATTAAGCACCTTGTTCCACTACTGCCTAGCGGATGACCAAGAGAAATAGCACCACCGTGGAGATTGAAGCGCTCATTTGGAATCCCAATCTCCTTGGCAACTGCACAGGATGCAGAAGCAAATGCTTCATTGTGCTCATAAATATCAACATCTAATACCTCTAGCTGGTTGCGTTCAAGTAAGGTTCTTATCGCCGGTATGGGAGCGCTCATAACTCTATGTGGCTCAACTCCAGTAGTACAGTAGTCATCTATGTAAGCAATTATTTCCCAATTATTTTCCTTGGCTGTGGCTTCATCAGCGAGTAAAATAGCGCTAGCCCCATCATTTAGCGTACTAGCATTGCCTGCTGTAACTTGCCCATCTTTATTGAACACTGGTCTTAGTTTGGCTAATATTTCATTACTAGTGGCGGATTTAATACCCTCATCTCTAGTAAATTTGAGATCGTCACCTCGGCGCTTTGGTACAGAAACGGTGAATGTTTCCCAATCAAACCATCCTGAATCCCAGGCCGTTGCGGCTCTTTGGTGACTTCTAACTGCGTAATTATCTGAATCCCTGCGTGAGATATGGTTTTCTTGCGCTACTGTTTCACCAGTATTGCCCATGTGGATATCGTTGTAAACATCCCATAGACCGTCATGAATCATCGAATCGATTAACTTTGAGTCACCCATTTTCTTACCCTTTCTTTGTCCCACTAAGAGTTGGGGCGCATTGGACATACTCTCCATACCACCGGCAATAACAACCTTTGATTTACCTGCCAAAATACTGTTTGCGGCTAACATAGCGGCTTCTAGAGAACTCCCGCATACCTTGTTAATGGTTGATGCTGAAGTAGTCACTGGAAGCCCTGAACCAAGTGTAACTTGGCGTGCGGGGTTTTGCCCCGAGCCTGCTTGCAATACTTGACCGAAATAGACGTCATCAACAATTCCACTTGAGGCATCAAAACCAACTCGTGAGCATAATTCCTTGACAGCCATAATTCCTAAATCTACAGCACTAATAGATGATAAGGCACCCATAAAACTGCCAATTGGAGTCCTTGCTACGCCACAAATAACCACCCTTTTGGTGCTCATGGATTAGCCAACATGATTCAGGACTTCAATCTGCTCATCATAAATTCGTGCAGAAAATGAGAAGACTTGATGAAAGAAGAGTTGTGCGCACATCATGGCGAAATTCAAGACTGAGTTTGAAACTGACCGAAAACCGAACCAAATGAGACATGTAGAAGTTGAGATTGATTTCACAACAAATGCTCTCGCTTCCATTCTATATCGACAGGGAGATACTGTTGTACTAGCATGTTGTACCAAAGAGGCGAGATTACCCGGATGGTTTCCGCGCGATTCTACCAAAGGTTGGGTTCATGCTGAATACTCGCTTTTGCCTGGGTCTACTGACTCACGATTCCGCAGAGAACGCCGAGGTGCCAAGGGTAGAACCCAAGAAATCGAACGGTTAGTCGCTAGATCGTTACGTGCAGCAGTAGATTTAGAACAACTAGGACCTGTGGCATTAAATGTTGATTGTGACATCTTAAACGCTGATGGCGGGACTAGATGTGCATCTATTACTGCGGCCAATTTAGCCCTACGCTTGGCCGTTAGAAGATTGATAGCCAACGGACAATGTTTGCCATTGGAGATGCGCCCAACTGATGAAGAGAAAAAGTCTGGCTGGAAAGCACCAACATTAACTCCCGAACAACAAATGGAACATGAAAATAGGGTAATACCACACGATTTAGCAGCAATTTCAGTAGGATTAATCGAAGGAGATGTGTATCTAGACTTGGATTACGTACTAGATTCGAATGCAGATGTCGACATGAATGTGGTAAAAACCGCTGATGGCAAGTATGTTGAGTTGCAAGGTACTGGTGAGGAATCAACGTTTTCTGGTGAGGAATTATCCGCGCTTATTGCACTAGCTGATGCTGGATTAGATGGGCTGTTTGAAGTTCAAGCAGCAATTCTTGATGGCATCAACTAATCATGACCTTTTCTTTGGAAGATTTCAAATGCCAAATCATTCCGCAGGTACTTGCGGGTAGGTAGCTTAGTTGGGAGAGCGCAGCACTGAAGATGCTGAGGTCGCCGGTTCAAGTCCGGCCCTACCCACCAACTAATAGTAGGCAAACAAGTGGCCTATTGGCTTTTGATGATGTACAAAATGAACCATGCATTAATTTGCTAGTTTCTAGTATGCGTGCCATGGGCGAGGAACTCGAGCAGTCGGACGAGCCCATCGAAGAGGTTGATGTCGAGCAAAAAGCTAGAGACAAAATCACTCGCGAATTAGAGGAAATTAGGCGTCGAAAAACCAAAACCAGTAAACGTAGATTCCTTTCTAACAAAGAAGATTACATATTATTTGCTGGAATTGGTTACGGGATATTCTTTGCAGTATTGTTATTTGGTATGTCAAGTGGAATATTTGGCTCGTCGACCACCCTTGACTACAAAGCCTCTGAAACCTTCCTTGATACTGGTGACGAGTGCCAAAATATCGAAGATCAACCGTGGGTTCACATGTTCCCTGAGAATGATGCCGAATACTTTGACCTCTCTGGGAGAAATCTACCAGACGGCTATGCTTACATGAATTACACAATACTGAACTATGTTGGTGAGTCTTGGCTAGAAAATTCTACAGATGATACAATCATTCAGGTTTCGGGCGGCAAAAGCGAGTTTAGAGCTCCTTTTGATGAACTTGATGTCGGTGAATACCGAATTATTCTATTAGTGCAAGTCTACAATCAAAGCGATGATCTGGTCAATGCTTCCCTAATTGAAGGAGCTGAATCACTGTCCAAAGAGATAGATTTCGAACTCGAAGTTAAAGGTGGAGGTTTCTTTTCATTCCTACCGTTTGTCGACTCAGAATCTCACAGAGAAGTCACTATTTCAGACCCCGGCCCTCGAACATGTTGGACCACCAAAGATTTGGGTGAATGGGGATATCTCTTGATGGCTGCTGAACTTGGCGGCGGCAGAGAAACTGCAATGCTAACTGGAGGGACAGCAGGTATTCCAGCGTGGTGGATGGCTTTTATTTCACTGTCACTTTCTGCTGTTACTTTGCTGGTTATTTATCCAGTTATGTACAAAATATATCATCAAGAAACCGACGACATATTGTCGAGGACTCACATTGCTAGAGTGGTCGAGGATATACTTGGTAAAACCTCAAAACGATTGCACATTGATATTGATTGGGAATTATACAAATTGGAATCTAGAGAACTATCGATAGATATCATGGTACCATACAAAAACACAGACGGAACGCTCTCAGATAGTAAAGATATTCGTGCTGAAATCTTGCGGGAAGTGTTAGAAGAATTTGCCATCTTTAGAGTATTCAAACCAGTGCAACTAACTGTTAAGACAATTGGAGTAAACCAAGCTATTGACTTTGAAAGTGGCGTTGGCATCGGTGCTGGCGCTGAAGGCGCTGATACTGAAGAAGAGCAAGATTATGCTTCATTCTTTTCCGAACTACACACTCTCTCTAGAGTTGAGGATGAAGTTAGAGATAGTCTAGACTTATTCTTTGCCAGAAGAACTGATGTTAGAATGGAAGGCGCTGTGGTAACTAGTGATGACAAAGTAATCTTTGTGTCGGTAATTTACAAACCAACTCAGCGATTTGCCTTCTTTAGATTTAAGAAGACTACTGATGAAGTGGAAGTGGAGTTATATCGATATATTTCAGATAGAAACGAAGATTTACTCGGCAGCCAAGAATTGATTGTAAAAGCAAGAAATCAAGTTTCTACATTGTCGGATAGATCTGGTGCAGGAAGGGTCGAAAGTGGTGGCAAGAATGATGACAGAATTGTTGCTGTAGCAAAACAAGACGGACTTGGCGGCAAAATGTTGCAAACTAATTTTATCGGCAACACGCTATCTACTGTAGAATACATGGCGAATGAGAAGCGTGAGATGATTAACAAATGGGGATTTTGGGGCCTAATTGTGTTTGTTTGGATACCGTTTATGGCATCTGGCGTACTTGTCGGTGCAATGCTTGGACTACTGTCCAGAATGAAGTTCACCCGAGTACTTGCTGCAACATTCATCGGAGGAGCAGCGGCGTCTATTACTTGGGCCTATACCGCTGAAGGTATTGTTAAATTCATGCACCAATACAAATTAGAAGCGGTAATTCCATTGATAATTATCGTATTTGTTGGTGCGGCTTTCTTACATATTCGCTCGACTAAAGTCAGAAGACAAACAGAATTATTCGAAGACACTCTGCTAGACAATTTCCATGCAGATGTTGCAGCAAAATACGGAGAACATTGATTCGGTGGTCTTTTGGATACGCAAACAATTATTCAGGGAATTAGCGGCAATTGTGGCGACTTGGCTAGAATTGGCATCATTACTGTCAGCGATAGGGCTAGTTCTGGTGAGTACCAAGATGAAGGTGGGCCGGCAATTTTACAATTTTTCAAGGAAGCGATAGTCAGTCCTGTAGAAATTAATTATTCATGTATAGCTGACGAACAAGTAATGATTGAACGCGAAATTATCCGGATGTGTGATGATTTAGGCTGCTCTGTTGTTGTTACCACCGGAGGAACAGGACCCGCTTCAAGAGATGTAACTCCTGAAGCAACTGCAGCGGTATGCAACAAGATTCTAGACGGCTTTGGCGAACAGATGCGGGCAATATCACTGCAGTACGTACCCACTGCTATATTATCAAGACAAATTGGCGGCATTAGAGGGAGCAGTTTGGTGTTCAATCTACCTGGCAGGCCTAAATCAATAAGAGAAACTATTGACGTAATTTGGCGTGCAGTACCTTATTGTGTAGACTTAATCGGTGGTCCTTATATCGATATGAACGACACAGTTTGTCAAGCATTTAGACCCAAAGAGTCTAGCAGAAGATGACCTTAAAGTTCATTCATTACCGACATTCCCCCACATTTAGGAACCGATACTATGACTGGAAATATTTTAATCAGCGGAGCAACGATGGTCTTGCCTGAAACTACCAAATTAGGTGATTTACGCATATCTGACGGTATAATCACCGAAGTATCTGGCCCAGGGACTTTGGAAAGCCATGACGGTGAAATGTTTGTTGACGGAACTGGATTGCATTTACTGCCAGGATGTATTGATCCTCAAGTGCATTTTAGAGACCCCGGGCAACCGGAAAAAGAGGACTTAGGAAGTGGGTCAGCAGCTGCGGTAAGCGGTGGCATTACTTCGTTCCTAGATATGCCGAATAATGTCCCTTCGATTACCACGCTGGAAGGCATGCAAGGAAAACTTGACACCGCAGCAAAAAAATGTGTAAATAATTACGGGTTCTTTATTGGTGCCACTGAGGATAATGTCTCGGACTTACAAGATGCTGTTGGCACCAAAGACAAGCCAATTGCTATACCTGGTATTTGTGGTATCAAGATTTTCATGGGCGTATCAACTGGAACTTTGCTAGTCTCCGATAAAGGTGCACTCGAACGAATATTCACTGAAACTGCTGGACTAATTGCAGTACATGCAGAAGATGAAGACAGAATGAATGAGCGTCGTAAACTAATTCAAGGACGTACCGATGTTGCCGCTCATGCATACTACAGAGACGACATCACCGCATTATTAGCAACCAAGTTATCTGTTGAATTAGCCATTAAAACTGGCCATAGATTACACATTCTCCATCTAACATCTGGCATTGAGGCAGATTATTTGGCCGACTATTGCTCACTACCATCTAAGGCTGAACAACATCCTATCATCACCACAGAAGTGTTACCTCAGCATTTGACTTTTGATGAGACTGATGTTGATGAACAGGGTGTTAGACTACAGATGAACCCCCCGATAAGATATGCAGCCGATAGAGAAATTCTGTGGTCAAGATTAAGAGATGGTACGATTCAATGTATTGCTACTGACCACGCTCCACATACTCTTGAAGATAAGGCAAAAGGCTTCCCTAGTGCTCCTAGCGGAATGCCAGGCGTTGAAACCTCATTGTCTGTTATGCTAACTAATGTCAATGACGGTAAGTGCTCTTTAGAAGATGTAGTACGTTGGATGTCAACTGATGTTGCTGATTGCTATCAAATGATAGGCAAGGGGAAATTAGAGGTCGGCTATGATGGTGATATCGTCCTTGTTGACATGGCTGCAAAAGCAGTAGTTGAAGATAAAAACTCATGGGCAAGAGTCGGATGGAATCCGTTTAGAGGGCGTGAACTGACCGGGTGGCCTGTCTTGACTGTCGTTGAGGGTACTCCAGTGTTTGAAAGATCTCCAGTAACTGGCCAAAAAGGCAGATTACTAGTTGAGCCTGGCTCAGTTGGTAAACCAATCTTGATGAGCCCTTGGAACTAGCCAAAATGCGCAAAAAAGCCGGTTTTATTGAAATAAGGATAAATAGTAACCCGCTAATTTCGCCGTGAGGAGAAAACATGAGCGAACTAGAAAAAACTCTCGGCAGCGGTTACCAGCAAATTATAATTGGATTCGTAGTATTCATATTAGGAGCATTTTGGGGCGGAATAGAAGCAGATGGCACTATGACTGCTGCAGACGTATATTGGCCGGCACTAACTATGCTGGCTGGTGGAATGATTACCATGCTTGGAATATCATTTGGCAGCGACCATGAAGATGACAGAACCAACGATTTAATGGATGCAATCAACGACTTGACAGCCAGACTAGACAAACTTGTTGCTATGGGTTCTGGAAAGGACTCTGAAGAGTAGTTAAGTTAGATTGTATAATTTTGAATACTTTGATTCAACGTAATCAATGAACGGTTGAGGAGTCGGCGGTACTCCAGTTGCTTGCTCAATTAGTTCACTAGGTGTCAATTTACTGCCCTGGAGATGGATTTTTGGCCTTAACCAGTCAAGCATCGGCGACCAGTCGCCAGTCTCGATTAGTTCGTCAACATCACCTATTTCTTGGCTCATGGCTTCAAGGAGTTGGGCAGCGTATAGATTACCCAACGTATAGGTCGGGAAATATCCAAATGCACCCATGGACCAATGGATATCTTGTAGACAACCCAAACGGTCTTCTGGGACTTCTAGGCCAAACCATTCGTTAAACATCTGATTCCAAGTATTTGGTATGTCTTTAACTGATAAGTTTTCATTAAAGATTTTCTTTTCTAATTCATAACGCAACATAATATGTAGATTATAGGTTACTTCATCTGCTTCAACTCGAATAAATCCGGGCTCGACACAATTAGCAATTTTGTTTAATTCATCCGGAGTCCACTCGGGCGAGTTGGGAAACTGTTGTTTAAACCAAGGTAAAACCACTTTCCAAAATGCTGGAGTCCTACCAATTTGATTCTCCCAAAAACGACTTTGAGATTCGTGAACACCCAAGGATACTGCATCGCCGCGAGGGGTAAATGAATGGTTGGCGTCAAGACCTTGTTCATACAATGCGTGGCCTGTTTCATGCATAACTGCGTACAAACAGGAAAATGGGTCCTGTTCGTCAAATCGTGTTGTAAATCGAGTATCTCCAGGCCATAGTCCCGCTGAAAATGGATGGGTTGAGGCGTCCATTCTACCGGCTTCAAAATCAAAGCCCATAGCATTGGAAACTAACTTGCAAAATTCTGTTTGGGCTTCAACTGGAAATGTTATGTCGTTTGGTAGTGTTGGATCTGGGTTGATTTTCTTAGCTTCCATGATGTTCTGCAACAACGGCACTAATCTGCTTTTTAGGCCAGCAAATAGTGGATCATAGTCACTCACTTTCATGCCAAATTCATACTCATCTAGTAAAACGTCATACCTAGTTGTGTCAACCCCGTAATAGTCTATTTTTTGATTGGTCATTTCGACCAACTTTTCTAAAT
Source organism: uncultured Candidatus Poseidoniales archaeon (assembly GCA_964014545.1). Taxonomy (GTDB): domain Archaea; phylum Thermoplasmatota; class Poseidoniia; order Poseidoniales; family Poseidoniaceae; genus MGIIa-L1. Next base: position 12,971 of record CAXGZX010000003.1, read on the forward strand.
GAGGTTGAAACATCGAAAAATCAGAAGCAGCACGTGCTTCTTGCCAGGCAACCAAAGCTTGGGAACGGGCCAAAGCATACTTAGCGACAAATTCTGATGGCAACTTTACCGCTTTGTCATACCTGCGTCTTGATTCTCTTACATTCGCAAGTTGGTTTTCATCCAAATCTGTTGATTTTTCTAGTTCGGTAATCATTTCTCCAAAATCAGTGGCTGTAACTCTAGCATGTTGCTCCTTAGCAAGCCATGAAAGTATTTCTGACCTTGCTCCTGCCCCTTTTGGGGGCATAATTGTCTCTTGGTCCCAACCAAGGTGACCTTGTATTGCACCGATTTTGTGTATTTCTTTTACCTTCTCAATGAATAATTGGTAACTCGCCATATTACTTGGACAAAAATCACCCTCAAGAACTTAACCACTGGAAAGTTGTTAACGTCGCACACACATTGAAGACCTCTTTTGTTATGCATCATCCATGGCGAGGAAAAAACAGGATATTCCTGAAGAAACTCCCCATGATTCACAAACCGACTTGAATGAGATGGTTGACTCTGTTATCCAAGCCGAAGTGGCTTCAAGTGATAATAATCAAGAAACACAGCAAGAGGATTCTATCGATGAATTATTGGCAGGATCTGCCAAAATGGTTGTCGAAACCTGCATGGATATTCGCAGAGGTGAAAATGTGTTAATTGTCTGTGATCCCACAACTGGTGAAATCGGCCAAGCACTGCATGAAGCAACCATTGAGAAATCTGAACGTGTCCTACTCATTGTGATGCCAAAAGCCAAGCATCATGGAGAAGAACCCCCAGCTCCGGTTGCTAATTTAATGCGCCAGCAGCAGGTTATTTTAGCGCCAACAAAATACTCTCTTACTCATACTAAAGCTGTCAGGCAGGCGCTTAGAGATGGTGCTAGAGTCGCCACTATGCCAGGTATAACTGTCGATATGTTTACTCACGGCGGAATGGCTGCAGATTTTAACAATGTTAAGAAAAGGATTAGTAACTTGGGGCCGCATTTTCGAAGACGGAGAATCGTTAATGTAAAATCAAAGCTCGGTACTGAAATCACCTTTGAGGTAAATTGGCGTGAATGGAAATTAGATGATAATGGAATCTGTAACCGGCCAAGAATGCTTACTAACCTTCCTGCAGGAAAAGCGTTCATAATGCCAAGAGAAGGCACTATGAATGGAACTTTGATTATCAACGGTTCATGGGATTCAACACTACTTGACCAAAATATCGAATTACAAATAGAAAATGGTATTGTTATTGATGTAAAAGGCGGTACTATTGCTGCTAACATCAGGCAAGAATTCGGCGAAGTTGCCAAAAAATTACGCAGCAAAGACCGAGAAAATGTATGGACTGTTGCTGAATTTGGTTTTGGCATGAACGACCAAGCACGTATGGGAGGTAATGTCCTAGAAGATGAAAAGCGACTTGGCACCTGTTACTTCTCTATTGGCGATAACACTGCATTAGGTGGGACTTCAGCTGTTGGAATTCATATCCCTGGGGTGCTTACTGGCGCCAGTGTATGGCTTGACGATTCACAAATTCTACAAGATGGTGAATTTGTGCTAGATATTTAATCAGCCTAAATTTTGGCCACCGCACACAGGACAAAACCGCCAGTATGGGTCAATACCAATGCCGCAACTGCGACAAGTAACTCCAGAACGAATTGTTGGTTGTACTGGCTGATTCCATTGTTGTGGTGGTGCTTGATTGATTGGTGGTGGCCGATTAATCGGTTGTTGTCTGATAACTGGTTGAGGATTAACGTTTTGAGGAGGTATTGGTCTAGCAATAGGTTGTTGGGGGAATGCTTGTTGAGTTTGTGGGTGGTTTTCTGGTATGACTGGAGATTGTTGGACAGTCTTGGACTGGTCACCGAGGCTAACTGGGCGTCGTACTGGGGCAACAGGTTTTGGTAGATTTGACGCGACTTTTTCAACTACTGGTGAGGCGACAAATTCTGAAAGTGACATTGACCCATCCTCATCCAGGTCAGCAGAGTCATGAAGTTCTTCGGCTTCTTCAATTGACAAACCAGTCGCTTGTGACAACTCTTCAACTGATAAGGTGCCATCTCCATCGGTATCTGATTGAATAAACATCTCAGCTGCGCTGACAAATGGTTCTTCTGTTTCTTGTTCCTCTACAACCATTTCTTCTGCAGCAGGCTCAGTCACGACTTCGTCTACGATTTCCTCTACAACCTGATCGACCTGCACAGATTCTTCATGTTCTAAGGTTTCAGTTTCTGTTGCTATGCCAAATGCACCCTCAAAAGCATTTTCAGTGGCTTTTGCAGCTTTTCGGTCAGTGAGTTCTGACTCAATGATTGTCTCAACTTTCTCTTCTATTATTGCTACTGGTTTTGACTGGCCTGGTAAAGGAACTGAAGATATTGGATCGTCTTCTATGACAATTGGTACCGCTTCTATTTGTGGCAATTTTGTCGCTTGTTCTGTTTGTTGTGTTACGGTTGATTCCGGCTTTTTGGCAGTCAAAGGTGGGACACTAATTACCTTGGACAAATCTATAGATGAACTTGCTAATACCGAAATTGGCAAAGTATGACCGATGACGTCTAATGATGCCTCGAACTCTTCTGCAATGTTGGTTAATGTTACTACATTTGATTCAACATTTAGCATCAAATCACTCATTGTCAAGTAATATTTCATCACTTCTTGGGAACCACCAGTATTATTTGCAATGGCTAAAACTTTGAGTATATTCATTGGATCTGCAATCCTGTTGAGCGAATCAAATTGGTTTTGGTCAATATTTGGCTTAGCATTTGGCGAATCTTCACCGAGTGAATTTGGCAAACCAAGATAATGTAGAATCGGGTCGCTGAAACTCATTAAGCCAAGATGACCGGATACAAGATAGTAAATCTCGCCACCCTCGCAATTAAGTGCTTGACTGGCTTTTTCAAAGTCAAACTCACCTGGTTTCAAGATGATATCTGAAACCATGCTAAAAAATTGACCAATCGATTGATTGCGCTCCATCGACATCAATGTATGAACGATGTCTGATGACTCAGTTACACCGAAATAAGCTGCGGCCTCATCGACCTCAATTCCATCTGGTAGAGATGCGCCTTCTAGTACTGGTTCAGCCACATAATCACCCCAATATTTTGCCCTATCCTCTCACCTATGAAAAGTCATACCTCAAGTATTCAATTCCATTCCTTTTTGGCCATGTTGATTATCGCCCGAGACTGAGGTGCATTCCAACCTTCTTGTTGTAGGTACATTAACAATTGTCTCTCATCACCATCACCAATCATATCACCAAGATTTTTTACGGCTGCGTCAATTTTAGTTTGGCTGACTTTCTCAAATATATCCGGTTCTGGTTCAACAACTGCACGCTTGACCTTTTTAGTTGAGCCATTACCCTTTTTGACTTTTTTCGACTTCTTTGTCGCACTCTGCGCACTTATCAAATTCTCTCGAAGTATTTGTTTTGTTGAATTATCAGGGGCCTGAGATGGTGGTCTGGCCGTAATTTTTGGCGAGGTAGCAAAACTAGGAGGGCCCCCTGTTGGCCCGGAAGGTGGTGGCTGAGAGTTACTCTGGATTGGAGCATTACGCTTTGGTTGGACTGATTTCTCCCTTGGTTTATTGAGGAAATTGAGCTTCTCTTCTTCGTAAAAATCTTCTAAGTCATCATCTTCCTCATACCAATCTTCATCAATACCTCTCCTGCGAAGAATAATCAATAGTATGAATAGGACAACTACAACTACACAGATTGCCACAAAATTAACTATTGACAAACCAAATATTTCAGTAGATTCTTCTGATGATTGTTGTTTTTCTAGCGGACAACCATCTGCATACCCGTCTGGTCCCTTTGCCTGATCTGGGCAGTTATCCAGACTGTCGACTAATCCATCCTCATCAGAATCTCGTTCGTTGCTTGCACAACCTTGCAAATCAACTGAGGTCTTGTACAATGAATTGGTAGTTGGACATAAATCGGGGTTATTTCCTGAACTATTATCGCCATAGCCATCACCATCAAGGTCTCGCCACTGAGTTATATCATCAATAAAGGCATCAGCAGTGCCACTTGGCGATGCTGCCCAATCTTGGTCTGGGTCCGACCAGCCATCTAAATCAGCATCTAAGCAGCCAAATCTATCTTCGGTGGAGTTGCCTGCGGAATTGGGGCATTGATCACCCTCAAACCCGAGAATATTGTCCCCAAAGCCATCAGAGTCTGAATCAAACCATTGAGTTTCTTCGAACGGGAATAAATCATCTTGACCTGAATAGCCGTCAGAATCCCAGTCAAATTCCAATGCTGATTCATCAATACAACCGTCTGCCAGTACAGGATAACCTAGTCCAGTATCTGGGCAAACATCTATGTCATCTGTCACTCCATCACCGTCGGTATCTTTTTGCGAAGTCGAGCAACCAAATTCATCTGGCACTTCTTGACTTGGAGTATTTTCACATGAATCTAGATAATCATAAATTCCGTCTGAGTCGGTATCTATCTCTCTTTGTACTTGGCTACATCCACTGGAATCGACAGGATCTTCTGGGAAAGTTGAGGGGCATACATCATCTGCATCGCTTACTCCATCTGAGTCTGAATCAACTTGATTTAACGCACATCCATCAAGATTAACAACCAATCCTAATTGTGTATTTGGGCATAAATCTTCTTCATTAATGACAAAATCTCCATCGTCATCATTTCCATCAATCAATGGACAACCTATGCCCAATGTGCCATTAATTACTCCAACCGCTTGCGGACACATATCCGCATTATCTCCGCCCTGGAAATCGCCAAAACCATCTCCATCAGTATCTGTCCATTGTTCTGAATTGAACGGGAACGCATCTCCTGATTGGTTTTCTCTTAGTCCCGTAGCCGGGTTGATATCGAAAGTGTATATGTCCCGATAGTTATCTCCATCCGAATCAAGACAGCCGTAATACGGATTGGATGAATTTCCAGCAACTAGTGGGCAACCATCTAATTGTAATCCTTCGGAATTTGAGCCATTGTAGTAATCAGTAAACGAGTCTGGATATCCGTCTTCATCGGAATCTTGTGCAGCAGCAATATTATTGGGGAAATAATCTGGACTAGTCGCATTTTTTGAGCCATTATCACCAAAACCGTCGCCATCAGAGTCTGCCCATTGAGTAGAATCAGCTGGCCATAAATCTGCACCTAGACTTGAATTCCAAAAATTAGTTGGATCTGATGAGCCATCACCATCTGTGTCAATACACCCTAGACGGTCGCGATATGAAGTACCATACTCGAATTTACAAGCATCACCAGTTATGAAATCTGAAGAATTGTCACCATATCCATCACCATCAAAGTCGGTATATTGCCGTTCATTGAATGGGAATTCATCTCCTGGTGGAGCATTTTGATCATACCAAGTTTCACAACAGTCCGGACCATGGTTATCGCCGTATGAATCTCCATCTGAATCGAAGGCTTGCTTCCAATTATCGATAAAGATGTCACCAAATGGATAAAATGAGGTCCAATCAACCCAGCCATCTTGATCGAAGTCTGAACATCCTAATCTGCCAAGCCAGGATGTGCCGTATGCAGTATTACAATTATCCCTGAGATCATCATATCCATCATTATCAGTATCTAGACAACCAAAATACAACACTGAAGATTGGCCTATTTGATTTAGACAACTATCGAATAGAGGACCAAATTCGTTATCGCCGTATCCATCACCGTCGCTATCTAACCATTGATTGGGAATGCTGACTAAATCATCAATCCCATCGAAAATAAAGTCACTATCTTGGTCAAGATATAGATTTATTCGGGATAGAGCATTTGAATTTGGATTTTTTGCCGTTAGGGAAAAGGAGTCATCTTGAGTTCTATCGAATGAAAATTGTGAGTCTGAGGCGATATCACTGAAGCTACCTGTATGCCAAGTATTGGTTAACTCTAGGTCGCTTTTATACTCCAAAGAATTCCATGTCAACTTATTTATTTCAGTATCAATAGCAACCACGATGATATGTGAATTATTCGTCAATAAAATAAAATCATGTCCTGTTGGAACTGGGAAATTGGAGATTGGATTCCAAACGTCGTTATTTTTGACAAATAATGAATTATTTTCGCTATTTATTGCAACAACGGTCAAATTTCCATAGTTGGAAGTTTTTACGCTATTACTAGCAAAACCGCTTGGCTGAGGCAACAGATTTGAATTCCATGTATTGGATGCGTCATCTTTTTCATACAAAACGAACAAACCAGAAGAGGATACCGTGGCTAAAATTGTCGTATTTTCTGCATCTTTTATCAATGAGAAATTAGTGCTTATATCAGTCTCTAAAGCAATAAATTCACTCGCAGTATGTGTTCCGTTCCAGGTAAGTAGAGTGAGATTACTTGAGAGTCCATCATCTAGAATGGTCGCAATTTGGATTTCATCATCGACAATCATTGAAGTAAAATGTCCTGAAGAGGTAGAACTTGAAGTGCTTAGTGATTGACTGGACCATTGTTGATTATTTTCCACTATTATTATCTCTTGAGATAGGTCATCAAAATATACTATTTTTGGTTGCCCTGAGGAATTAATCAGTAATTCTATTTTGGTGGATATTTCTACGTTTGAGGCAACTAATTCTTCAACCCAACCAGTCCCCTCATTGATATTCAAGAATAGTTCTTTGCTGTTGGGTGAATAATAAGCAATGAATTGATTTCCTTCATTATTTATCGATGACGAGAGGTGAGTAATATCGCTGTAGGAAAGGCCTATTTGTGACTCCAAAGCAGTGTAAGAATCATAGGTTCTTTGTACTATTCCGTCACGATAATAGAAAATAATTGGTTCACCCGACGAGGTTAATTCAAAATTAGCTGCATGCCAATCACCACTTGTTGGGTTGGTTATGTTTTGAGAAATCCAGGTATTACCTTGCGAACCTTTTCCAAGATTTATTTTGATGATGTTGGTTTTTGAGTCATTAGTTACCTTGCACACTATTGTTGGCGAACCATCTGCTGATGATTGAATAACCCCGCCTGAAATTTCACCGTGTATTGAATATTCGCTCACATCCCAAAGAGTTCTAGTAACATGGTCTATTTGTGATAAATGTGCTTGATTTTCATTCACCATGTTTGAGGATGCTAAGAACTCGGATAAACCATCGGCATTAGAATCGCCAAAGTTACTTATCGATTGACCTAAAGCTAATTCACCAGACCTAACCATCAAACCATTGTTAGCAAATCCTGATTGAGAGCCCAAGTATAAGTCAATGTTAGAATTTGAAGCACTACTTCTTCTAGTAATCAAAAAATCGTTGTAGCCGTCTTGATTAGAATCACCAGCAGAAACAAAATTCAAACCTAAAAGTTGATTTGGCCCACCATAAATTCGATTATCTGGTAGATTGTTAATTCCTGACGAATTTCCGTAAAATATCCAAACATTACCACTATTGAAATCATTAGTCGTGTTGTAAGGTTCTGAGATAAACAACTCATCAAAGCCATCGCCATTTAAATCGTTGATGATTTGAACTTTATAGCCAAATAAAGTTCCTGGAATGGTGGATTGAAATTGCGAATCAGGATCATAATCAAACCCTGTTGCTGAACCATATCTTATTTCTACTGAAGAAAACCCAGAACTATCCTGCAAATCACCAGTATTTCCGATGACCAAATCAACAAATCCATCGCCATTTAAATCTCCATCCGCTGAAACTGATTGGCCATAATTACTACCTTGAAGTAACTGATTTGGACTATCCATTTTCACCCATGTGTTGGAGTGTGAACCACCAAAGAATAGTTCGACTAAACCATTATCGCCGTTTGAATCGTGGTCTATGGAACAGACAATTATGTCATCATAGCCATCAGAGTTTAAATCTTCAACATATTCCAAACAAGACCCGTAAGATTCTCCAGTAGTTGCCGGGTTCGAGATTCCACTCACCATAGCTAAATTCTCGGATAAACCTGCCTGAGAACCGAATGAAAACTCGACAATTCCGTTATTGTTAGCAGATCCGGGAGAACCTATGGAAAGGTCGCTAAATCCATCTCCATTGAAATCACCAACCGCTAATCCTTGGCCTAAAAATATTGAACTTCCCTCGCCTTCAAATAGTAAATCTGGTGAACTAGACAGTCCTGATTCGGAGCCATAGTGAATAGATATTTGGCCGTTATCAACATGATTTTGAGAATCTGCATTTGGCTCAGAATAGACCATATCATCAAATCCATCAGCATTGAAATCGGCAAAGAAGATATGTCCTATTGTTGCGTTTTCCACTTGCCCCTCAAAAGTGGTCATGGCGACGGAATCAAACTGGTTTTTTTGGTTTAATAGAGAACGCTGTATTTTCATCTTTGAGATGTTATTTTCTAGAGTAGTGGAAAACATTTGTAGCATTCCAAAACCATCCATTGTCAAACCTACATCGCTATGCAAATTATCACTTTGATGGACCGGTTCAGAAGTGTGTTGGCCATTTTCGATTGTATGCAGTATAGTAGAATTACCAAAATTATACAACAATGTTATTTTGCCGTGTGGATCTATTTCTAGTTCGAAATCTTCACTTATTGGACCTGGATGGATAATACTTGTATCCCAAAAGGCGCCGGTGTAATTGATACTATGCAGTCGTCCTAAATCATCCCTAAACGCACCCCATTCAAGTTGATTAGGTGTTAAAGAGAGTTCTATATTAGTGGCGTTGACATCTTCTAAAATAGTCCTTGTATGCCATTCATCACCATTTGGATAGATTGGGCTTTGCATGGCGATTTGAGCCGCTTTAATATCACTACCATTTGCATATAGTAACGTCTGTCTTCCATTATTTTTCACTGCTATTGAACAGCTAACTATGGTGTCGATGTCTGGATTGGCGGTTACTGAATCGACTTCTAACAATCTTGAATTATTATGTAGGTCTAGTGAATAACTGTACACCATTCCGTTAGTATCTGACCAGCAAGCCCCTATTTCATGTTGATTTGATATTGCAACATCGGGAGAAGTTGGAGTACCGCTAGAAGCGTCTACTAATTGCCTCTCAAAATAGGTAGACAAGTCAAAATCCTGCCTTAATTTGGCTTGACTCAAATTATCATAATCGATATACTGACCGGCCATCTCATAGCCAAAATCAATATCAAAATCTTCCATCAAATCAGCTCGATATTTTATCGAAACAATATCCAAATTTGTGGACTCATCTTGGACGAAAATTGCGGCACCAATAGAAAATGAATGCAAAATCAATAGTAAAACAATTATCGAGGCCTTCAGCGAGTTCTCGTGTGTTGAATCACTCGCCATACACAACTGAATCATTGATGGTTCAAAACCATTGTCTATGATATCCCATGACCCCCGTAGGGGGTCAATAAACAAGTTTTATCACAGTATTGACAAACCTAGACCACTTCCCTTGAATTATGTCAAAGGTATTAATCATTGGAAATGCTAAACAAAAATACTTGGCAAAATGGCAGCAATTAATACAATCTGCTGACACCATAATTGCTTGTGATGGGGCGATTTCGGATTGTTATGCACATGATATTGCAGTAGATTTTCTAATCGGTGACTTAGATAGTATCACCAAACAAGATTTGGCAAAAGCAGAACAGGATAATATCCAAATTATCAAGGTTGATGAACAACAAAGTAACGATTTAAGTAAAGCTTTGAAGTTTTGTCAAGATCATAATGCTATCAAAATTGATATTATCGGAGTTGATGGCGGTAAGTCCGACCATCAAATGGCGAATTACTTTGCTTTACTAGAACATCAATTACCTGTAACACTCCACCTAAATGATGCAGTAGTTATTGCCATAAGCAAATCAAATCCACTATATTACAAATCAAGTCCAGGAGTTTCTTTTTCCTTGTTTAGTATTGGCCAGGCGGTAAAAGTCACCATCAAAGGGGCAAAATGGGAATTGAATAATCATGATATGGGGCCATCAACTATGGGATTGCATAACTCAACATCCCAAAACGAACTATCAATTCAGTGTGAAAATGGCTCATTGCTAGCCTTTATTGACCGGTGAATTAGGCATTTTTCGCCTAATAAATTCGCTGTAATCATCGTCTTGATTCCATGATTTGGCCAACTCGTCAACTCTGGCTAGTTCCAAGGTTTTCTCCAAACCTCCCCAATCTTCGATTAACCCCAACTTAAACGCAGCTTTGGGCGTGTAACCGGGAAGGAAATTTCGCCAAACAAATGGTATACGACCTGGAGTGATTTTATTGACAACTTCAACAATGGAGGTATTGCATGTGGTAAACAAAGAATGGTACCACTCTGCATTTTCAGTTAACTGGTTCATTTTTTGCCCGATAGCCATTAGTAATTGACGATCTTTACCCGGCGGAGTTACTGCCCTAAACAAGTAATCTTTGTTGCCTCTTGCATTTGTTCTAAGCCCGAGTAAATCTTTTTCATACCCAACTAGCAAGTATAATTCATAAGCACGCCACATACCTTTCCAAGGATGATAGCGAACCCCTTTTTCTCGCCGAGCCTCAAAGGAAAACGAAATACAACGGCCGTCATTAAACTCTACACTTAGGAAAGTGTGTGCTAAGCCATGAATTTTGTGAAAGTGATCGACAATAAACCATACGTCTTTGATTTCTCTTAAGTCAAATTTTACATTTTCGTCCCATTCTTCATCTCTGTCTCTAGTGGTTCGCCAAGTAAAATTTCTTACTTTTGAAAACGTTATGTGATGTTCTTCGATAATGGCTGATGATTGAAATTCACAATCGGTATTCCAATCTGAACTAGTACTGGGTTTTCGAGGCCTAATTCGGGTGTACCACACGTAGAATAATCTCACAGAAATGGATGTTAAAATCAATGCTGATAAAATCAAAATAAACTCTACCAAACTAAATCCTAGAATCTCCAATAGGCTCACCACCTAACCCAGATTCGTAATTCTGCGTCCCACCAATCATGATTACCGTCGGGATGCTGCCGCCACAAGATTCCTTCATCATCAGTAGTTGTAGGCAATCCCTCGGAGTCGGGGGAACCATCTGGCAATATCATTGGAGCAGGCCCTAAATCACGCATAGGTAACTGATCATCATCATCTTTTACCCTAACCAGTATTAGATATGAGAGAAGTGTGATTACCAAACCTAGAACACCGATAGAAATCCATCCAACTGATTCGGTTTCAGTATCTTCACCATAGGAACGTGAGGGTGCTGATGATTTCTCTTCTTCGGTAAGTTCAGCACCGGGTAATCTTACCAAGTTTACCGCCTCGATGGCACTGATTAATTCATTGTTAATTACCTCTAAAGAAATTAGATGTACTCCTGCTGATAGCGATGTGCAGTCAAACTGATTTCCAATATCAACTTCTACCTCTGCCCCTTGAATGCGCCAAATCTTTTGGAACTGTGAGAAATCAATTGTTTCATCAAATTGGTCCATTGTTATTGTACATTCAGTCTCTGTACTATTGCCGTTGCCGACTGTTGAGAGGGTGAATTCTGGGGCTGGCCGGTTGTGAATGGTCAGATTAAGCCAGTCTTCGCTGGTTTGACCCAAATCATTCCTGTAGGCTTCTTTCAAAATATAATCTCCAGCAGGCCAGTGAGAACAATCTATTGCATCTTGGGTATCAAGAACGGTAAATGGAGCGCCTGAAAAAGTTCTAACCCCACTTGCACCATATCGTGGACCTGTTTGATCGGCAAATACCCGAGAGATGGTACATTCATCGCCAGTTTCAATAACTTGCGGCGCATTTAGAGCCAGTATTATTCTTGGAGTTTGTAAGGCTGGCTTCAATACATAGGTAGGTAGGTCTAGTGTAGTGATTATGTTACCGTCTTGATCGACAATTTGCAATTTAAGTTCATGTTCTCCAGAAGCCCATGCATCGTAGACTAGACTAGCATTTGATTGGCCACTAAATGAAAATTGTAATACCTCCATCACTTCTTTGTCTTTATGTTCACCGATTAAGCGAAGTTCTAGATTCATACTTTCTTTGTCTGTACTCACCACTATTACTACTCTAATAGCATCTGTATCGCCATCTTGATTAGTGTCTAATGTATCATTTCTCAAGGCCACTAAATTAATTCCAGCCTCTGCTAATGGATCTTGGTCTGAGTCCTCAGCCTGCACGCTAGGAGTAATTATTACTGTAGCAAAAGCGGCTAACATTATGATTAAAATTGAGATAATCGATGCTTTTTGATTACTCATTATTTTCACCTCCTGTCATATTTTGCTGCTCTTGAACTATCGCATTATCAAGTGGTATTGGTGGTAATTCAGCGAGCGGAATCATTCCTAAATCGCCAGGCGGCGGAAGATTGGAAGCGAAATCGATATGTTGCTTTTCATCGAATAATTGCTCCTCATTTAGGTCATCTTCCTCGCGACCCATTTTCACTACTAAAGCAATCGACGCACCAAGAATAAATCCTAAGCCAATCACTAAGTAAGTCAGCCAAGATGCTGCTGGGTCTTCACCCATAATGGCAATAGCGGCTTTGAATTCACCATAATCATTAGACCATCCGTCACCGTTATTGTCTGGACAACCTTGGAGGTCTCTTGTCGAATCCCCCGCATCGTTTGGACAATCATCACGCATTGCACCAAGTGAAACATCTCCATAGCCATCTCCGTCAGTATCACGCCATTGTAACGCTTCGTTAGGGAATGAGTCTGCCAATCCAAACGGATGAGCTGGCCAATTTTCGGTTGGGTCTGACCAACCATCGCCATCGGTATCTCGACAACCCAACCGGTCCATCAAGGAGGTACCTCTTGAGTCTGGGCAAGCATCTCCTTGATTACCCGCAGCAGCATCACCAAAGCCATCACCATCACTGTCTCGCCATTGGGTAGGTTCGTGGATAAATGCGTCACCTAAGTCTGACCAACCGTCACCATCAGTATCGATACAGCCCCATCTATCCCCACCTTCAACTGGGCCAACAGAAGTACCAGCATTGTCTGGACAAACATCAGCTGTTGTTCCTTGAGGGTTATCGCCACGACCGTCCCCGTCTTTGTCATGCCATTGAGTTGGATCAAGAGGCCATGCATCGCCGTTACCACCTGGACTTGCTAGCCAATTTGGAGTAGTATCCGACCATCCGTCACCGTCGGTATCAGGACATCCCCATCTGTCAAATGTAGAATAGCCAACTGTGGTCTTACAACTATCACCACGGAATGACTCGCGCCATGTTTGACCATCAAAATATTCGATATTGTCACCATAACCATCAGAATCTGTATCGTACCACTGACTTACTTCGTCAGGGAAGGCATCAGCAAAACCATCGGGGTGGGCAATCCAATCGCTGGTAGGGTCTGAGTAGCCATCCTTGTCGATGTCACGGCAACCAAGGCGATCAATTCGAGATATCCAACTTGATTCTACCTCTTCAGGTGTTGAGTAAATACAAACGTCGCCTTCAAAGCCACTTTGATTATCTCCATAACCATCATTATCTGTATCAAGGTATTGTGAGGGAACTAGTGGGAAATCATCTACTTGTGAAGCTCCATAAGTTTGGTTGTCGCCCCAACCGTCCTTGTCAGTATCTCGCCATTGCGTTGGATTATCGGGGAAATCATCGATTAGTGAAGCCCCGAAAGATTGGTTGTCTCCCCAGCCATCATAATCTGAATCTTGCCATTGAGTCGGTTCCAGTGGAAAAGCATCAGAGCCGTTGTACATGGTCCAATTCTCATCGCCATCAGAGTACGAATCGCCATCTGTATCAGTACAACCAAATCGATCTGAAGATGATGAACCAGTGATAAACGGGCATGCATCAGGCTCAGTAGCCATTTCTAGCCATTGACCAATACCCCATGCAATGTGCGTTTCATTCCACATTGGGTCTTCCCAGTTATCTCCATAGCCATCTGCGTCGGTGTCTGTCCATTGAGTATTATCCTGCGAGAAAGCATCAGCTAAGCCAACTGGATGAGCAAACCACTCACTGACTCCGTACAAGCCGCCAGGGTCGGGGTCTGAAAAGCCGTCACCATCTGAATCTAAGCAACCATATCTGTCATTGTATGAACCACCCGAATTGTAAGTACAAAAATCACCTTGGTAGCCATCTAAATTATCGCCAAAACCATCGTTGTCCGAATCTTGCCACTGGGTTGGTTGGTAAGGAAATGCATCTGCTCCATTATTTGGCCCCCAACCAACCTCGGGGTCAGAATAGCCATCAGAGTCTGAGTCAATACAGCCCTTGCGATCATACACTGAGGTCCCCGGAGTATTATCGCAGGAATCTTCGGTATCGATGTAACCGTCCTCATCGGTATCTCTATCGCCAGAATCAATTGAGGCAGTCAAAGTATAATCGATAGCATCGTTACAATAGCTATCTTTGCCTTTTATTTTTACATAAACCCAGTCTGCTGTGTTCATGGTTTTGCTCAAAGTACCAGTTGGATTATCATCGCTCAGTGCTAGCGATGCAATTTGCCCTCCTCCTGCGTCATGAATTGAGTAATCACCTTCCCATCCATCGCCCCAAAAGCATAACCAATCGGGATTTGGTAGTGTTCCAGAAAAGGAAATACTGACTATATCACCCTTGAAAGCATAAACTCTCCACCAATCGACTTCATCATTTGGCGAACAACCATCATCGTAGCACACTTGACCTGATGCTGAAACACCTTCGATTAGTGTATTGGCACTTTGCAGACTATCATCTGCAGAAGTGGTAGGCAGGAAACCTAACAATAGCGCGGCCAAACATACCACTATGAATCGCTGTGCGACCATGTATAGCCATTGCGATATCATCTATGAAATAGCCGCTTGTTAATAACAGGCTGATAAAACCGGTTTTGATATGAAAAAGATGCCTGAAATGGTAATTTTCACATTATTTTACGAGAAATATATGCTGCTTCACCCCTAAATTTAGGTCAGTAGTTATCCAAATGGTGTTATTTTATTATTGACTCATATATTTGGATGAATTTTGTTGCATTGTGCTCATAGGTATACTCGGCAAGGATTCTCTCCCTACCCGCCGTACTCAAAGATTCAAGTGCCGGTTTATCTGCAAGTAATGCATTGACTTGTTTTGCTAAGTCATCAGAATCTCCTGTTTTGAAAAGTCTGCCAACCGACGTATCAATCATCTCAGTGAGGGGTGCTTGGTCTACTGTAACCACCGGCGTACCACTTGATAATGCCTCTAATGGAATTAGTCCTTGACCCTCATAATAAGAGGGGTAAATTACCAAATTGGCGCTGCGGAAGTGTTGGGCCAAATCTTCAAATGACATCCCACTAATTATGAATACCGAATCATTGATTGCTAACTTTTTAGCCACCTTCAATAATTTCTTTTTCATATGCCCTCTTCCAACAATAACCAATTTTGCTCCAGGGTTTTCGGCAATTATTTTTGGCATTGATCTTAACAACGTCATGTAACCTTTTCTCGCGACTAAACGGCCTACTGCTAATAACATTGGAGTATTAGTATAAATGTCATGAGACAGCGCTGCTTCATCATCACAAACATATTGGTGACGAATTTTTTCATGGGCTAATTGTTCCTCTTCATCATCGGTATTAGATGGACGAAACACTTTGTGATCGCATCCCCATAACTCTACCTCGGCATTAAATTCCTTATCTGGACTGTACCAATTGCTAAATTCTTGCAGAGTAGACTTCGAGTTGGCTACACTTATTGATGAATTAAGCAAACCTGCTTTCTCATATTTAGCATACCATTTGGCCGTTAATCTAATTGCTAAATCATTTGGATTAAGCCAAGTAGCCGATTCACCAGCCTTAGCTGCCCGAATTACTCCCTGTTTTTCTCCAAGCCAAGAACCATGAAGTGATGAACAAACTGGAGCAATATTCTCTTTCATAAAATTAAATTCCTTGGCTGAAAAAGAGGCCAATGGAAGATGGATATGGATTACATCCACAGGGTCTTCACGATGGATAGATTTTAGCGCTTTAAGGGCATTTTTGGCGTAAGAACGAGTAAAGGTCATTGGCAGTTTTAGCCACGGAACTTCGACAATTGACACCCCAGATTGCGGTGGTGCTCGACCATTATGGCTTCTAGTGATGATGGTAACGGAATGCCCAAATGATGCTAAATGTCCTGCAAGATGGTAGACAACCGAGCCAATACCACCCCATCTTGGGGGGTACTCACCAGCAATCATCACTATGTGCATTATTACTGCGATGAGGGATTGGCGTTTGAATATTGACCACTAATGGAAGAAAATTGGTGTGAATTTTCTATCCAATGACTTCAAAACAGGAAATCTACCCGCCGCTTTATGGGCGATATTCTACCCACGACCGTTACTGTTATCCTCCCGACTCGTAATGAAGAGGAGGCTATCGAGCCGACTATCGATTCAATACCCACTGGCTGGTGTAAAAAATTAGAAATTCTCATTGTCGATGGGAACTCTTCTGACAAAACTAGAGAGTTAGCTTTGAAGAAGGGCGCAAGAGTGCACCTAGAGGACAGAAGAGGGTATGGCAGAGCCTACAGAACTGGCTTTGATATCGCTAGTCACGATATTATCGTTACAATGGATGCAGACTGCACTTATCCAGCAGAATTGGTGCCAAAATTAGTAAAAAAACTACTTGATGAAAATTTAGAATACATTACCTGTGACCGTTTATCCTTGGCTGAAGATGGCTCAATGTCGGGATTACATGGATTTGGTAACTGGGCGCTCTCTTTCACTGCTAGACTGTTGTTTGGTTATGGAATCAAAGATTCACAATCAGGAATGTGGGTGTTTAGAAAGTCTATTTTTGACAACCCTAAGATGCGGCCAACCAATGATGGAATGCCGCTATCAGAAGAGATTAAACTGTTAGCGAGAAAGCATATTGGTAAAGAAAAGGCGATAGAAATCTCGGTACCTTATCGACCACGTGTTGGTGATGCAGAAATCCATACGTGGGGCGATGGTTGGAAGAATTTCAAATTCTTATTCGCCAAAAGAATCGGTATGAACCGTACCAAAACCCCTTGGGGTGGAAGAGAATCAAATCCTGATTCAATGAACAAGGATTTGCCTGAACAGTGATTAATTCAAGCCTTCTTCTTGTTCCAACTGCGACCATAAGTCATTGACTACCTCGGTGATCTGTTCGACATCACCTTGTTGGTCATCTGGATATTGTTCGGACGGTTGCTTGAAAGTTTCCCAGGACTCGATCAAGTCGTCTTCCAGTTTGTTATTTCTGACACGGGCAATGACTAGGGTAATCAAAATTAACGAGATAATGCCTAATCCAGCAATAATTAGTGGAGTATTACTGCTGGTAGAATCAGCATCTTTTACGACAATTGTTTTCGAGACTTGGCTTATTGTTGCACTATCACCAACTCCGTCTCTGGCGGTGATTTTCAGGCTCGGACGGCCTGATTTTTCAGGGTTGACCTCTACTGACCCTGTCCATATACCATCCCCGTCTAGGTCTTCAAGCGGAAAATCCCAGACTTGGATTCCGTGGATTATGGTTGCTTGTACATCTTGAGTTGTCCCGTCAGGGTCGGATAAAATCACACTAACTTGTAAATTCACTAGCTGATTGGTGGTAAGTTCTGCCGGAGTTACTATGATAGATTGCTCATCTAGAACAGGATCGGTTTTCTCAACTCGAATGTTTCTTGAAGTGACTTGAGTGTTTAGCAGACTATCTCTAACGGTTAGTTCTATGAGATATTCACCAGGGTCCAAAATGGTTGATTCGGTACTGCCACTCAATGTCTCGACTACTTCACCAGTTGACTTATCAATTATTTTCCATTGCCTGAAGGTAATATCAAAGTCTGCATCTGTTGATTCTTCTTCAAGGATAATAGCAATTCCACCGGTGAAAGATTGGCCTTCACTAGGGTTGATGATTACTACATCTGGGGCTGATGGCTCGACTATCAACTCAAAGAAATCTGTTCTAACCATTCCATCATCATCGGTAAGAGTAATTTCAATGCTGTGTGTTCCAGCACTGAGTTTAGACATGTGGGTTATGCTGGGGTCAGCGTCGAGTAATATTGGCTCTGCTAATTGGTCGCTTCTAATGGTCATAGTGAAATCGTCGCCATCATAATCAAGTGAATTAACCGCATTCCAAAAGATGAATTCTGATGATTTGAGGATTTCAGTGAATTCAGGAGTTGCCAGTGATAAGACAGGTGCTGATTTACTAACTTGGATCGATGTTGTTTCAGTTACTGAGGGGTTGATTCCGTCATCAATTTCTAGTGTGATGGTATGTATTCCACTACTCAGCCTGGCTTGATAGAACAACCCTTCCTGATTGGTTGAAGACAATCTACCATCTAGGTCACTGGTCCATGAAACCTGTAGATATTCAGAGCCTTGAAATGCCTCGGTTTGTGAACAAAGCCAGAAGCCGATAGTGTTGAACGAACTACATACTGAATCGAAATCACCTGAACCATTACCAGATAGGATTACTAGTTCAGATGAATCATATGAATCTGCTTGATTTGGCGATACAATCTGTGCCGATGGTGGAGAATTCAATACTGAAATTAACATGGAGGAGACTTTGTATTCCTCTACATGCTCAAGGTTATCATCGGTGACCCGCATTTCAATAGTATGAATTCCACGTGACAAATGTCCTTGCCAAACTGTTCCAGAAGGTTCATCAGACCACTGGAGGATACCATCAAGGCTAGAATAAAACTCAATTGCCAAATTATCACCTTCAGGATCAACAGTCGATGACCCATCTAGGGTAACTACTGATTGGCTAAAGTTATCAGTTCTGATTATGGTGAAATTCGGCTCTGGTATTTCATTATATAATGTCGTAGAGTAAGCCAATTCAACTGGTGGATTGACGCCATCATCAACAAAAATAGATAATACGAAATTATCTTCTTCGGGCGCCGGATTATTTTGACTAGATTCAAGCGGGAACGTGTATTCTATAATTTCGGGACAGTTATCAATTCCAGGCGACTCAATAGGGTATAACAATCCGTAAGAAGTAGTTATCCAGCAATTCAGCGCATCCCCTTCCGGGTCATAAGTGCCTGAGAGATTAACCACAACGGTGCCAGTTTTAGCAATTATCAGTTCGTTAAAGGCGTTTAATTCCGGACTAAAATCAACAAAGACAATCGGGACAAAATTGGATAACTCAATAATCCTACTCTGTTGTACACAATGACCTTTATCGTCACATAGTTTTGCAGTAATAGTATGAACTCCATCACTGAGAGTTTGGCTGACATCTGCCTGATTAACGGTGAAATTGGCTGAATTACCAATATTACCATCGATTGATGATGTCCATTCCCAAATTAAGGCGTCGTCATCTATGTCCCAAGAGCGTGTTGCATTGAATTCTACTTCTGAGCCACTAGGATAGATTGAGTCTCCTTCTGGTGAATCCCAATATAAGAAAGGCGGCTGATTATCGATTGGTAATATACAATAAACGGTTTTATCATCATCTAATGATACTGAACTACTGTTTGTTAATCCATCATAAGCACAATCAATCGTGACTGTAGTTAATGGTGAAGCACCTGATTGAGTCCATTGTTGACCAATAAAGTTAGGGAATTTAACATAGCCAATATCATTAGCATTCTCTTGGGCATTTGGTTCGAATTGATCAAAACTAATCCCTACTGGAGCACTTGGAATGCCATTAGAATTATTATTTTGTACCCATACCTCGATGTCCCAAGCAATGTCTATTTCCGCAGAAGGAGCAATAATAGCGCTTGCGAAATCAATTTGTTGAGGTTGATGCAGGTGAAGTTTAGAAAATGAATCTAAATTTATTGCGGTTGAGGCCGTTAAATCAGTGAATGAACTCCAATTTACCTGGCTATTTTGCAAAATTATCGAACCGGTGCATTCTGGTACAATGGTATTATCTTGACCGATTAAATCGCTATGGTCAATCAACAGTAGACATGATGTTCCTGAAAGTTGAGCTCTGCTGAGTTCTGATGGATAATTGCCATTATTATTAGCGTTCCAAACCATACCTGAGTGATTACCTTGGAGAACTAAAGTGTCAATGTTACCAGCAGCCCGATTAATTCTGATTGCTGGACCAGCATCAGTTCCTTGTCGCTCTGTGACAATTAGCACATCATGCATATGGAAACGGCCACCTTGCTGTCCTAAACTAAGCCCACTATTGTCGACGGTTATCGGGTCGTAAGCAGGGTTATTATTTTCCACAGTCAAGTGATTGAGAAATAGATCTACTGAATCCTTTACCATTACTCCTGAACCTGCAGAATTTGAAACCGTACAATGATTACAGGTTACATCACCAGAACTAGATTCTAAGTCATTAGATTTCTCGAAAAATAATCCGGCTTGCTCCATTTCATTTAATCCCAAATTACCATTACCTATTGCGGTAAGGTTGGATAAAGTAACGTATCGTGAATCAAAGATATGGGAACCTGATTGGCCATTATCAGATAGATGGAGATGGTCAACTATTACTGTGGATGACTCGATAAATAGCCCGTCTTTACTGTTGTTGTGTAAGAACCAATCACTACCTTGCATAGCTCCTCCGGATGTTGCAGAAATTCCTGGTCCAACTGAGCCTGAGATCACTAAATTTTCAAATCTAGGAGCGAAGAAAGAAGACCTAATCGCCAAGCCTGCTTCATGGGCCCCTTCTCCAGGATCGCCAGAATCTGTAATAGTTAAATTTCTAAATGTAGTAGATGCGTCAACAAAGTATAATCGAACTCCTACTGTAGTTGAATCTTCTACTGTGGTATTTTCAAACCATGCTCCTGTTGCGTTAACTTCAATGGCAGCAAATCCAATCCCTGCAGTTTTTGCATTTGGCCCGCCAGTACCTCTAACAATAGTATTAGTGAAATCCGCAGTTTCGTAATTAGTAAAATTAGTATGGTTTGACTTGTCGACATATATCCCCCTATACATCGAATTAGTGACGATGCAATCTCTTACAACTGCTCTAGTAAAGCCACCATCGCTAACATGTCTTATCAAAATCCCATAATCAGATTTATCAACCGACAAATCAGTGATAAGCGGTTGACTGTCCTCAATCCAAACTCCTGCTGAAATCGCATTCGCGCCTTCTGCACTGACATTATCTATGCTGATATCGTGGTATATTCCACCAGATGAGCCCCAAATATTGAGGCCTCTAATACGCAAATCTGTCATGGTTGCTCGCTCAACAATAGGAGTTGACCCAGCACCAACAGAAAGCCCAAGTCCATAACGCCAATCTGAATAGGTGAATCCTTTACCTGCTTGATTTATGATTAAATCGTGAATTACGGGATTGGCACCGGAGAATAAATCAATTCCAACTCTCGATGGATTGATGATTGTAGCATTATTTATCTGTGGGTCTGAGCCGTAGATAGTAATACCATATGTTGCATCCTCAAGCGTTATATTATCAATTATCGAACCTCTACCTGATGATGAACTATTGAATTGAATACCGTAGTGAAGGCCAGAGTTAAGCTGCGAAAAGACCACAGGACAACTATTATTTCCTTGAATTAATAACCTACCCTCGACAAATAATCTTGTTGAAGCAGATAATTCAACTGTTGTACATGGAGAAATTACTAACTCATCAGTTACACTTACCGTGTAAGATTCTGCTAACTGAATCAGACCGCTCCATGTCGTCTGCGCTTTTGTTACAGCATTGCTTTCAAGAGTATCATTTTCAAAGGTTTCTGAATCAATGGGCAAACTAGTAAGCGGCGTCAAAACTAGGATTAAGGTCATCAACAGCATAGAGAACTTTACCCTAATGACACCATCCATAAGTTCCGTTGTACAGTGTTACTTTTCAATGGTTCGTATAGTTGGGCATGGTGCTAAATCGAGGTTCATTTAGATAGCAAGCAATAAGAAATTGGTTGATGTGGAAGGTTCATGCCTGAGGCGTTTGTCTTGTTCAAAACCCTACCTTCAAGGGAACGTGATGTATATCTTAGATTAAGTAATCATGAATCTGTTGTTGAAGTACACGCACTGTATGGCGAATATGACTTAATTGTCAGGGTTAGTTCAAGCGAATCTGGGAAGCTATCGGGCATGTTGATGAGCGACTTTAGACAAATAGATGGAGTCAAAGATACTCAGACTCTAATTGCAGTAGAATATTAGGTGATTAAATGGCGATTGGATTTGTATTGATAACAACTGAACCTGGACAAGAGAAAATTGTTCGCGAAACCCTAGAATCAATTGATTTGGTAACCGCTGGATGGATGTTATTTGGCGAATATGACTTAATCGCACGAGTCCAAGCGGATGATGAATATGACCTAACAAGATGCATAGTAGAGGAAATTAGACCGATGAAGGGGATTGTTGACACTAAAACCCTAATCGGTGCGGAACTTTAGAGCATTGAATGTAATTTTGATTCTAACGCTTTAGCAGCGTTATGACAACCGGCTTCCCTATATCTGGCTATTGATTCCTTCAATGACGACTTTTCGGAATTTTTACTAATCTGTGAGTTGACTAACCACCATCTAGCACAGTAACGCAAACTAGGACTTGACCTGGGCAATAAGTTTGGTCGGGTTAGTCGGTGAAACATCTTTGACGCTGCGTCAAAATTAACTTCAATTATTGATTCGATTAATTTTAATTTTAATGATTGGGACATTAGAATATTATCAATAATTGCACAATTAGATTGCACTGATTCAACAACAGAGGGAAAATCAATTGTCCCATTATCATACTCGTAAATTCTTAGTTTGCTCTGCATACTGAGATATACTGGATCTCGATTATGTTGTATGCTTTCTATCGAATTTAGAATATTTACTGCATTAGACAGGTTATTTTCATCAAGGGCTAAAGTAAATTTAATCATTGAAACCGCGACTAATATGATATTTCTATTTGCCAAATCAGAGAAATCTAATCGTGTCAAATAATGATTTACTTTACTCATTAAATTATGTTCTAATTTTTGATTTGGTAATCGGTCTTCCAAAATTTGAGTCGCCAACGAAATTAGTAATTTATTAGCCTCAAAAGTGGATTGATTGGCAATTAATTGTTCAGCAATGTCCTCGCAATGCTCTAATCTACCCTCTAATTTGGCGAGGATAAAATCCATCTCCAGTCTTTTATCACCAGATAAAAATTCTACACTTTGCTTCAAATATTCTGCCTCATATCGCTTTGCTGCTATTTTGCATGCCACATATCTCAATGATTCATTGTTAGAATCTTGCTCTATTAAGTCGTCAACCATAACAGCTAATGCTGCGGAATTAACTTCCATAATTTGTTCAAGAGAATCTGACATTTGTTCGACAAAAATATCCGGCGCTGATTTTGATAAGTGGTAAAAATAATTAATCAAATTACCGTTTTCTGAGATATTTTTCCAATGCCGAGATAGATTAGAATGAATCTCTCTTGTTTCATCGCTAGATAGGTTGCTGCGAGTGACGTTCCTTACAAGATGCTGCAATTCTAGATCAGATTCGCTGTACCATTTTAACAAACTCTGCATATCGAATTTTTCGATCAAAGGTTCAATAATAGACAAATTAGATTTGACTGGATTAGGCTCTAGTGACATGTGGTTAAGCAACTTTTTGTCATCCTCATCGAGATTTTTCAATACCACTTTATTGACGTAATCAATGATATCTATGGATGATTCTGGGGACTCAAAATTGGAGTCATATAACTTCAATGCCAACGGATGGCGGCCTAATTTTTCAGAAACATCTTTTCTTTTAGACAACTCAATATCCTCTCCAAGCATCTCACAACAAGATTCCAAATCTAATGAGTCCATTTTTATCTGCTCAAAACCAAAATCAGATTCTATAGTATCGCGTGAAATTAAAATAAATTTCATCTTACTGTGCTTTGAAATTCCATTCACTAAATCTTGTATTTTCGATTGATGTCTAGGGTCAATGAGGTGGTAATCATCAATTATCAAGACCTCTTCATGGGAGGCAAAAAACAGTGATATCGATTCAATGTCCTGAGGAATCATTGTCATAAAATTCCACACTGAACAGATTTCCAAATAATCGGTAAATTCGTTAGCTGATGCCCACCTTACAGTCTTTTTATTGGCGTAATGTGCAGCAATTTTCCTTACAAAAACAGATTTACCAATACCAGGCATGCCAGTAATAATCAAAGAATTTTGACTTAGAATGTTCAAAGAATGAGAAAGCTCAGTGTTTCGACCATAGATCTCAATCTGTTTGGGTGGATTACCAAATATTGACCTTGTTTTCTTTGGAGTTATATCACTCACAATAAGTTGAGCAAGATGGTCTCGCCCTGATTTTGTGATGTGGTAAACCTGTCTTCGTCGTGAACCTCCGCCAATCACGTGGGCCATTCTTTTTATGACAAATCCATGTTCCTCGATTGTTGTCATGGGAATATTTAGCGCAGAGCGTACCACACCAATGCCTTCAGCAATTCCAGGAAGCGATATATCACGACTAACATCCCAAGATTTTTCCATGCTAGATGGATATTGATTCAACCATTTCAGTATTCTTAACTGAGGTTGAGTTAGCATGTTGCTCATTACTGCGAGGTGATGTGGGTTATCAATTGAATGTAGCATTGTATCTGCTCAAAATAGATGGTTGGCCTTTTGAGGTGGCACCTTGAGGCAAGGCCATGGCGGTGGAATTGTCTTCAACCTCATTGCCAAAAAAACCCGGAGTATACCTGTTCAAAAACCGTAAAGGTCGCGTGCTATATGTTGGAAAAGCAACTAAATTAAGTGAACGAATTAGGTCTTACTTTGCCAAAAACCCTGACCGGGCAATGATTCCTGAATTAGTCAAAAAATCTGATGATATTGAGTGCATTGTTACTGCCTCCCCCCATGAAGCACTCATCTTGGAACGGCAATTGATTAGAGAGCACAAACCAAGGTATAATTCAATGCTAAAAGATGACAAATCCTTTCCATATCTTGCACTTACAGGTGATGATTTACCCAGAATCCTATACTCTAGGAGACCACCAAAAAATGCCGTCATTTGGGGGCCCTTTCCAAATGCTGGAGCAGCAAAGCAGGTGATGAAATTACTTAGGCGCCAATTTGGTCTTCGTGATGAAAAGAATAACATCCCATTTGGCTATCTTGATTCTGGTAATGATGATGATTATCGTCAGCGGATTTTGGCAGTAAAACAAATTCTAAACGGCAATGCTAGTTCACTAATTGAGTCATTAACTCAAAAAATGGACCAATATTCGGAGAATTTAGAATATGAGGTTGCCGCAAGACAAAGAGATTTAATCAAAGCAATTCGAACTACTACGAGTCAACATATTGTTTCAAGTAAGGTATATCGTGATTGTGATGCAATAGGATTTGCCAGTGAAGGTGATTTAGCGGCAGTAGTAGTATTGCATGCTGATGACGGCGTGGTAAAAGGCCAAGAATCTTGGCAAATGATCCACAGGGAGGATATTGGAGAAACCATCTCGATGTTTGTTTCAGACCATTATACTAACAGAATTCCTCCCAAATTACTGCTAACTCCAACCCCACTATTCGACGGAGTTGAGGATTGGTTGCAAACCAGAAGAGATTCAGCGGTCGAGGTAAGAAATCCATCAAGAGGTGATTTGGTAACCTTGATGAAATTAGCATCACAAAATGCCGAAATACAATTGATAAGATTTGTCAATAAAACCAGTGGCTCTTTAGAAAAACGGGCAGCTGATGATGGGGCAAAACTACTGGGAATGCAACAAATGAATCACATTGTATGTTTTGATATGGCGCAAATTCAAGGAGAACATCGTGTCGGTGCAAGCGTTTGTTTCAAAGACGGCAGGCCACACAAAGAAGAATATCGTAAATATACTGTGAAAGGTGAGCAACTCGATGATTTACGCATGATGCGAGAAGTTGTCCAGCGTTGGATGAAACATCAAACAGAATGGCCTGATTTATTGTTACTCGATGGTGGCCGGACCCATCTAAACATGATTAGCGAAATGATTGAGCAGTCTGAAAATGCCGGCAAATTCGCTGTTGCTGCGCTAGCAAAACGTGAAGAAACTGTATTTAGAAAAGACAAGGAGCCGATTATTCTAGATCGACGCGGAAGGGTACTAATTCATGCTCGAGATGAAGCACATCGATTTGTCAACACATTCCACAGAAAGCGCCGTAAAGCAAGTAAAATGGTCGACCCACTAGAGAAAGTACCCGGATTAGGTGCTAAAAAGTTTCAAACCTTAATACGTCACTTTGGTGGCAGAAAAGAAGTATTACACGCCAGTGAAAAGGATATCAAGACTGTACCTGGTATTGGACCAGCACTAGCAAAGCGAATATTTGAAGCCATCAATGATTAATCAAATCGTTTATCGGGAAGGTCAACCATTGGTGGAGGCCCTTTGTTGGAATAATCCTCAAACTGCTCCATATCACCATGTAATCCTTCACTATGGAATCCTCTTAAATCAGCAAATTCACTATCACCAATAGTCACTTTGGTGGCAGTTTGTTGAGTTGAGGCTTTTCTTGCTTTCTTTAGGCGCTTCTTGCGACGACGTCGTCTAATAAATAAGGCCAATAGAATTACTACAAATGTGGGGTATACCCAAAACTGCATCAGTAAGTAAAGCCATGAAACCTTAATTCTAAAGGAGATAGTATCCTCGAACTCTCCATCTGGAATATTATAGGTTATTTTTTGTCGCCCACCCACTTCGGAGATGGTCAGATAACCACCAGTGTCCTCAACATCTTCTATAGTGATTCCACGCGGCAATATTATTGATACTGGACCGGTAAGAGATAGATTATATTCCTCAGCAATTGAGGTATCTCCACTAAATGAATATGATGCTTTCTCGCCACTTGGGTCAGGGTATGTTACACCACTACCTGAAACCAATCCATTGGTTAAAGATGAGCCTAATAGTTCAGCTGCTGAGACCATTGGATTTACCACAAGTCCTCTAAAGGCATTAGCAAAGAAATTCAACTCCATGCTGCTGGTATTGCCCTCAGCAATTTCTCCTAAATCACCATCTAGCTCAAGTTTAAATTCGACTTCAGGAATCCTGACGCTCAGAGTTATCGGTTCATCATCACCAATATCTTGGTCTAGCCCTGTTAAGCCTTCTACCTTAGTCTTGATTTGAAAACCACTTAGGTCTACATCACCGAATGGTGAATCTTCTACATCAGGCAATTCTGCGCTACTCTCGTGAATAAATTGAGTAATTATATCACCGATATCCTCGGAAAAATCTGTTAATCCTTCTGGTGTAAATTGGAATGATAAGTTGGTATCGCACACATCATAACTTTGATCTTCAGAACAAATGCTTCCCACATCATCAAAGGATTTTGGCTGGGCTAGACGACTGGCAATGTCAAGGCCAACTCTCACCAAATCAGATGGTGCTGCTTCAAAATTGACTCTCGTTGAGCCGCTTTGATCAATTTCTTCTAATGGAATCATGACTCGATAAATGGATACTTCGGCGTCTAAAGCAAAATCAAGAGACACTGACTGAGACCATTCATTTATTCTAAGAGCAGAAATGTCCAACTCAATTTTGCTGCTTATGCAGGTCCGCTGTAATGTAGTACAGACTACATTCATATCTTCGTCTCTGATTTCCGTCCGCCAGTCGTATGGATCGGTTCCTGCCAAAGAAATATCCACATCTTGACTGCCTTCAAGGCTCTTCTGAAGAATTAGCCTGTCTTCGCCATCAATCGTTCTTACCCATGTGGGAAGAATAATCTCCAAAGTCAACTCTGCTGGAGGTAAACCCTCTGGTATAACCGAATCTAGATAACTACCTGGTAAGACTGATTCGATAGATAGGCCACTGTTTAACAGGTTTCTCAAGTCGCTCTCTTGTAAGATTTCAACATACTCAAGTAAATCTCCATCATCAAAGTTATTCTTCAAAATATCGATTAGACTCATGGAAAATGGTTGGCTTGTGGACCGTAAGTAAACCGGGTAATCAGCAGCCATAGCTGAGGATCCTTGAACACAGTAATTCCGTTGCTGGCTTTGTGGTTCCTCTGAACAGTCTGTTGAATGAGTATAATTGAGCCCGCCTGCTACTGGTAGCCCGTCTGTTAATGCGTCAGATACCCAATATAGGTCATTCATAGTAATTGATTCATCACTACCGACTGAATCAGAAATACCGCTGGCAATATCGTTTATTGGAAATGCTGAAGTCAATTGGTCTAATTCTACCAAACCATTGTGATATGCTAAACGAATTCCATCAGCAGTAACCAAAGGTAAAGTTGCTGAATCTGACAAATTTAACAAAGATACTCCCCAATCACTCAATAGGTCATCATCTAAGTATGAAATTCCAGCCACAAAATCAATTGTTGCGGCTGATTCATCACGTAAATCTAACTTAACGTTAAGGTCAATCGCTTTGGTTTCTGGTGCAATATTTACCGTGTTAGTTCCTAAAGAGCCGTTACGGTGTGCAAGCCTAACTGAAATTGGAGTCTCTGTATCACTAGCGCCTTGAGGAGCATTTAGCATGTCTACAGTCCATTCGCCAGCAAAGTATGCCGGATTACCGCTACGAGCGGCTAAAGAACCTCCCGCGCCAACTTGAATGATATCAGCATAACTGGGTGGGGAAAAAGAATAGAATCCAGCGTGACCAGGGAGAGTTAGTAAAGTGAAATTAGTATTGATTTCTGCACCCATGACTAACATTCCTTGAAAGGCTCTTTCCAAATCTAAATTGCCGGTGGAGACTAAACTAAATGCGGTGTCTGTAAGTTCAATGGTAAATGTTGAAGATATACAAATAGGCGGATAAAACGCATTATTTTCACTAGCACCCTCACTTGAATAGATGGAGTCTGTCAATGGGTCATCTGAACAAGGGGTTGTCTCTCCTTGTTGAGTTATTGAACTGGTATAATCAGTAGTTAGACCAACAATATTGCCAAAACCATTTTCTATAGAAGTGTCAAGTGCATTGTTTAATTCTATTTTCAACTGGTCTCT
Organism: uncultured Candidatus Poseidoniales archaeon; assembly: GCA_964014545.1. Classification (GTDB taxonomy): domain Archaea; phylum Thermoplasmatota; class Poseidoniia; order Poseidoniales; family Poseidoniaceae; genus MGIIa-L1. The sequence continues at coordinate 42,144 of CAXGZX010000003.1, forward strand.
AACTGTTGGAGTACCCGGCCCGTTTGGGCGTTCATCAAAATAAGTTCTAATCAAATCAGCCGGCGCACCATCTTCTGGATCTAAGCCGTCAGATGCCAGTGCCGCGTCTAGCCCCGCAACATTGTCTAACCCTAATGCAGAGCGATTAAATTCATGAATTGCCCATACCATATCTAACTCGATTGTATCTGTATCGACTAGTTGAAAATCATAGGTGCCATTTATCCAATCTTGTTGACTTGAAGTTAAGTCATGAGAGTGGCTATAATCATCGCAGGTCCCCCCATTTGCTTGACAGGTAGACATGCCATCAGCGCTAACAAATGGGACGAATAGATGTATGGTGAGCAGTATAGTCATCAATAATATGACGCCTTTTGGACGATTATTACTGTGTAAATATGACGCCGCCATGTACCTTCGTAGTACAGTGACATTGAAATTCATTCCCCTTGTGGTATTATCATGACTGAGGTCGCAAAGCAGATTGATTCCGCGTTAGCAGTCTTAGTCGACAAAGGTGATGCTTCAACTATTCAACAATCTTTGATAGCAACAAAATTAATTGATAATAAATTCATCATAACAGAGGTTGATTCGATGATTTTAATCCCAATTTTGCATGATGAGAAGGTCAAAAAGTTGACCTGGTTTGATAGCACTAAACACGAAATTACTGAGCTAAATTTACCTCTTAAAAACCAGAAATTTACTCCTGCAGAAGCAATGGTCCAAGATATGACACTGTATCTAGCGCAACACAATGATTCAGACCTTTCAGGATTAATCGCAAATTTACCTCGGAAATGGGAATTATTTGGAGATTTAGCAATTATTCCTAACTCAACAGTGAATAATTCACAATGGCAGGACTTTTTTGGCAGGATTACTCAAGAGCAAGAACAAGAAATATGGCAGATTATCGCTCGATCACTAAGGGTAAATCGCCTTGCTCGGCAAGAAAAGATTGCTACTGATATGATGCGAACATCCCAAGTCAAAATGTTACTTGGTAGTTCGGGTGAAGTTGAAATAAATGACTTTGGAGTGAAATTCTGGCTTGATGTAACCAAGGTCATGTTTTCGTCAGGCAACGTTACTGAACGTCATAGAATCGGCGACATTGACATGTCGGGGGAAATTATCGTTGATGCATTTGCTGGAATTGGTTACTACAGCCTACCAATGCTAGTGAGAAGTAATGCTGAGCATGTCTATGCCTGTGAGATTAATCCAAACTCAATTCAAGCATTACAAAATGGTGCTAAATTGAATAATGTAAGTAACCGACTAACTATCCTTGAGGGTGATAATTTATCTACAATGAAGCAGGTATATTCAAAGGCAGATAGAGTTCACTTGGGCATTTTACCTTCATCAGAAAAGGCTTGGCAATCGGCGATTAACTGCTTGAAATCCAATGGCGGCATGTTACACATCCACATGAATGTTGAAGAAGAGAAAATCGACGATTTTGTATCATACTGCATTGATAGTATTACTAAATTGGCAAAACAACTTGGGCGTGAAGGAATCGTTTCTGCCAAGCATGTCGAGAAAGTAAAATGGTATGCGCCAAGAATACGACATATTGTAATTGACATTTCTGTTAAATGATTAGAACGAGCCTGGCGGTGGGGGACCTGTTGGTCTATCTGGCATCATGTCACTGCCTTCCGCTTGAGTCAGCATTGAGAAATCATCTTGATAGGGCAACTTATCAGTTTCTTGAACTGAATCCTTCTTTCGTAAATAAATGATAACTCCAACTCCTGCAATGCTGGCAAAAATCATAACTCTAATGATTAAATCAAACCATGAATCCATGTTTGCATTATCAGGGAATGCATCATAGTAATTAGCAATGCCATCGCCATCTGAATCATATTTTGCCTTAGAATCATTAGGGAATAAATCTGAATTATCCCCTAACCCATCATTATCCGTATCATTCCATTCTGCTCTATCATCAGGGAATGCGTCTTGATTATCACCGATCCCATCGACATCCCGGTCATAACATTCAGCTGGGTCATCAGGCCATATGTCTTGATTATCCCCACATCCATCACCATCAGAATCTAACCATTCAGTTGGGTCCATTGGAAACGCATCAGCATTGTCCCCTACCGTATCGCCATCAGTATCATTCCATTCCGATGGATCACTTGGAAAAACATCCGTATTATCGCCGTATGTATCATTATCAAAATCATACCAGTCTAGAGGGTCATTGGGGAATAAGTCAGTATTATCTCCGTAGCCATCTCCATCAGAGTCTGCCCAGTCATCAATATCATCGGGAAATAAATCAGTGTTATCTGAAAAACCATCCCCGTCACGGTCTGGGCAACCTTCTGGAGAAAGTGACAAGCCGAATTTTGTTGGGCAAGCGTCTCGATTATCCCCAAATCCATCATCATCATAATCCAACCACTCGGTTACATCATCGGGAAATTTATCATAATTATCGCCGTAACCATCCCCATCTGTGTCAATGCATTCAGTTTCATCGAACGGAAATTGGTCTGAATTATCACCACAACCATCAGCATCACCATCACTCCATTCAGATGCGTCTAGAGGGAATTTGTCAATGCCATCAATTACTCCATCACCATCAGTATCTTCATCATAAATATCAGTTCCAGCAATGGTTTCATCAACGTTATCAAGTAAATCACCATCAATATCTGAGTCTTCAGTATTGGAACAGCCATCATCATCTAAGTCATTATCATGAACGCCAATTTCACCTCTTGGGCAAGCATCTGCTAAATCTGGAATTAGGTCATTATCATCGTCTAAATCAACATCATCAGTACAACCGTCTGAGTCGTGATCGTTACTTGCTTCGCTAAATGGACAGGGGTCAATGGCGTCATTAAGTCCGTCTTCATCAGAATCCCGTTGTGCTGCTGAACACCCATTACTATCGACAATTTCCCCTAAAACTGTTGCTGGGCAAAGATCATCACCGTTGGAAACTCCGTCATTATCATCATCTAATTGTTCCCACGAACATCCTGTTTGGTCTGCAGTCCAATCGTTATTGGTCCATGGACACTGGTCATAATCATCGATAATCAGGTCACCATCGGTATCTGCATTACCAATAGATTGGATGGCAAAAAAGGAGATGAATTCATGCATGACTCTAGTTGGATGTGCCTTATCAAAAAATATGAACTCATCTGGGTTACTTGCCACTGTTGAAGCACTATTGCAAATTGGTAATGGTAACAACGTTGCTGAAGCACTACAAGCGGAGTCTTGAGTATTGGTTATTCCCAGTGCCTCACTGTTGTCAACAATGTCATTAAACAATGACCAAGCATCAATGAAATGTACTGTGATTGATAATTCTGCTGTTAAATCATTAACCAGTGTTGCTAATTTCGTATTGTATGAGACTACCTCGGAAGCAATGCTATTTTGTTGACTTTGGCTGCGGCCTAGAATTTCTGGAGTTTTTTCTAATGGTGGTAAATTAGGAATGATAAATTCACGCGCTCCTGCAGCATCTAGTTGCCTGATGTGCGATTCCATATTCGCTACTATGGTATCTGAATTAGCGGTTCCGTATAGAAAATCATTACCTCCAGCCCATAGAGAAACGACCTCATTTGATGCGATGCTTGATTGAACATTTGCTAGATAGTTGTTAATTTGAGTCCCGACATTTGGCAGCAATAAGTACGAAAATCCTTGACCAGTTTGGGAGCCGCCAAACGCCCTATTATCTCCTTGTTCGGTTAATGAACCAACAGTCGTTGAAACACCGTAGGCTTGTGAAACATATTCTAACCAAACTGGACCATTGGAAAATCGGCCTTGCCAATATGGTGGCACATCAGGAACATTTAGGATACTATCCTTAGCATTGCCCATATCACTTAACGAGTCACCAAAGGCCAATAAATTGCCAATTTGCGGCATTATTGTATTTTGAAACACCATGAATGGAATTTGAGAATTTGCCAGTATGGCATTATCCAAATTAATTATCTCAACTGACATAAAATAGAAATTTGAACCCTGAAAAAAGTGTTTTACTGGCAATGGAAATTGACTGTTTGGTCCGGTTGGTTGAAATTGACTACTACCTGATTGTACAAGTGAACCATCAAGATCAGTTATTACGTACTCTGCGGTTAATTCACTCCCAAATGGGGCGTTAGAAACTTTAACACTAAATTCAATTGTGTCGTTTGAATACCAGTCATATTTCATCATCGAGATTTCAACATCAACCGAACGAGCACTGGTTGATGCAGCAAATGGCAGTGCGGAGCAAAGCAACAATAAGACCAATATCATTGCTTTTCGCATGGTACTGCTAATGTTACAGAGTTGAAAGAAGTACCTACAACTTAACTCAATTCACTTAATCATTCTCAACCAATACAGCATCGAAGGTTACGATTGTATCATCATGCAAGCTTTGCGGTGGGTCTATTCTAGCGATAAGCAACAACACTATTCCAAGCAAAATTAAGCCTAATATGCTCAAGGTTTTCGCCGTAACCAATGGTTCAGATTCTTCGCTCAATTCACCAAATCTAATCGTTCCATCAGGGTCAGCAACCCCAATCATCCTAACCGAATCAATGTGCGCCTCGCGAATTGGACGTCCAAGCAAATCTGGTCCAGGATTGGCAAAGTTATCTGGAGCGGGATTTGTCACAGTTGGCGTGCTAGCGATTTCACGAACCGTATTCATACCATCTCTCACAATGCCAAATACCGCATAACCTCCATCATCGCGATTCTCTGGGTCCAGACCATGTTGTTCATTGTCAGTGATGTACCATTGGGAGTCTGCTGAATCTTGTTCTGCACCTCTAGCCATGCCCATTGCACCATCAACATGTGAGAGATTGACATCATGTTCTAGTGGAATTGTTTCACCTGTTCCTCCACTACTGCATTGTGGGCTAGTAACTGGATATGCTCCTACAGTTTTGCATTCAGGGTCTCCTGATTGAATAACAAAGTCGTCAACAACTCTGTGAAAAAAAACGCCGTCATACAGACCTGTCTCAATGTGCTGGATGATATTTGTAGTAGTAATTGGCGCCCATTGTTCAAACAATTCAATGGTTATATTTCCCTGAACTTCTGGGGAAGTTAAACCAGTATGGTAACTAATTTCGATAACTAATACAGCATTTCCTTGATATGATTGATTCATTGGTGTCGCTTCCTCGACCGGGCCGTCAGTCCAACTACTAGGATCGATTCCAACACTTCGCCAAGACGGTGCTTCAGTTTGCCCAGAGGCGCTGATTGGCAAAGATAGCAACATGAAATTTAACACGATGAACAGAGCCAATCGTCCTCGCATGTGTAACGTACTGGCATCTCACACATGAATAATTCGACAAATAAGCGTCATACTCATCAGTCAGTAGTTACTGGAAAGACCATGGCAGGCGCATCTCCCGTTGAATCAACTGTTGCGCTAGCCCCGAAATTAATTGACATATATCCAATTAACAGGAGAAAGCAATTAAACAAGCCGTTACTTTCTCTCACCGCCTTGTTATTGACTTTCATGTTGATGTCAGGTTGCTTGAATGGAATGGTTAACGACAATTCAAACGGCGATGACACATTTAACGGCGATTGGTGGGAAACTCCCCTTTCTCATAGGCACACAATGGATTTGCCAATGGATACTATGCGAGCCCAATTACCAGTAAACGGCACCTATGAAGCACTGCCATATACCGAACATTTTGTATCGGTTGAATTACCACTAGAAGAACAAGATATCGGCACTCCAGAAGATGACTTGATGCATGTGGCACTTTGGCTGCCTGATGTCGAAGAAGGTGTCAAAGTACCAGTAATAATGACCATTCATCCATACTATGACTTTGGGGGTGAAGGGATTGTTGGTGATGACTCTTCACCAAATACTGTACCTGATGGCGGTGTTGGAAAATGGGTTTACGATACTTTTGTTCCTCACGGCTACGCCCTAGCCCAAGCCTCAACTTTTGGCACTGGACAGTCTACTCACTGCCAAGATGTCAAAGGATTGTCAGAACAAATCGGTATTCAAGCAGTCGTTGACTGGCTTGGAGAGCAAGAATGGTCAAACGGCAATGTTGGACTAATGGGCAAATCATATGCTGGTACAACTAACTGGGAGGCTGCCCAGAATCCTTCAGAGCATCTCAAAACAATTGTGCCAATTTCTGGCTCGATTGGCGTTCAAGAAATGTTCTATCGTAACGGCTCCTCAGAAAGCCGAGCAATGGTCTATGATGCATTATACGAAGGTGCTACTACCGACCCTACTTTTGACGACGCACGAATGTGTACCGACGATGCTGTTGGTCCACTAAATCCGCTTACTACTTGGGCAGGTGCAGAGTATGGTGGCTCAAAGTGGAGTAAATACTGGGAAGAGCGAAGACATTTGCCAGATGTGTTAGAAAACTATCGAGGTAGTGTCTACTTAGTTTGGGGCTTACAGGATTGGAATGTTGACCCATACCATGCCTTTCCAACCTATCAAATGATGATTGATGCAGGAATCAATGCCAGAGCAATTGCTGGTCAATGGGCGCACAATTACCCAGACCAGCCAGACCGTCATTCAGAACTAACCTCCGGTTACGGTGAAGAAGCTTATCCAAATATGACTAGAATGGATTGGGGGGTTGAATTATTTGGTTGGTTTAATTATTATCTCAAAGACATCGGGCAAGAACCTGAGCCGATGGTACAAATTCAAACCAATGATGGAAAATGGCATGTTGAGGATACCTGGCCACCAGAAGATATGGCATGGGAAATTCAAGATCTATCTTCATTATGGACTCAAACTGGCGATTCGGTAACCGGCCTTGGTGGAGAAGTAACTCTAGTTAGCCAGCCATTTGAAGATGCTACTCATATTTCTGGATTACCAACACTACATTTAGACGTTACAACCCAATCTTGCCAAGGTGGACAAATCTTTGCCACCTTGTATGATAATGATGACAACTTAAGACTTGGACATGCCACTATGGATGTAAGATACCGAGACGGCGGTCATGATGCTAAAGCAACCGCACCGTTATCGAGTTATACCATGCTGATGGAATTCAATCCCTTAGACATAATAATCCCCGCAGGCCATTCATTACGCCTTGAATTAACTGAATCTGGTGAAGATTACTTGCCAAGTCCATGCGCAACAAACCCACTTGGAGGACTGACGGTCAATGGTGGAGATTTCGGTCTTCCAATAATTGACCGTCCTGATTCCCATGAGGCTTGGTTCCTTGCACCGCCATGGTGGGAACAACAACCAATACCTCAATAGATAAACTGGGAAGATAAAATATGCACATCAAAGGGAAGATTGTTGGACCTATTGGCGTGTTAATCCTAATAATCGGTGGATTAACTGCAATATCTGGTTTTTCAGAAGTGAGTGAAATTGATAAATTTCAATACGTTGAAATTAGTAATGGTACGTTGATAGTTGATGATTTAGAAGGAGGGTTTACAGTTTACGTTGATTACCCGCCTGTCGATTTGAATAATAACCAAATTCATGATCTCTGTGAGAATATCGTAATTACTGCCACTCATGACGGAAAATGGATTTCTGGTTATGAAACAGAATTTCCAGAAGTGCAAAATGTAGACCTGCAAAGAGAGGTGTTCAGCTATTCGGTGGACTATGATAATGGTGGATGCAGTACTAATTATGGTGCTGAAGCAGCATGGTATGAAGATAGAGAGTTGACTCAAATTGGCAGAGTTTGCGTAGGATGCATGAAAGGAAATACGACCATAGTTGCAGAGGATAATATTTCCATGTGGATAAAAACCAATGGTATTGCTGATGATGCTTGGGCTGGAGTGATTGGGGGACTGATTATGGGTTGCTGCGGTGCTTGCTTCATTGTATTTGGAATCGCAGGTGGAATTACAATAAATAACGGGAACAAAAACCCTCAAGTTACTAGTTATCGACCAGGATATGAGATGACAAAACCAAATTATGATGCAATTCCTCAACCAGTATATCAACAAACAATAGACTCTTACCAAGAAGAAATTCCACCCGCAGTGGCGACTACAGGGTTGACAAAACCAAATTATAACCAAACTAGCGATGTCCCGAATGAAAAAGAGCAATCAGAACCCGAACCGAATAAAGGAAATTTTTGGGATAATGTCTGAAAAACTTGATTTATTGAGCGTACAATAGCATTATAGCGTAATTGTAACCACGCACAATCATGCACCCAGCAGGTAAAGTATTCATGGCAATCGGCGTTTTTGTCCTCATCGGAGGAGTGGCGCTGATGGTTATAGGTGGCAACAACGTTGAAGATTTCGGTGAATGGAATCCGGAGGAAAAAAGTGCTTTTAGCGGAACAAGTGGGACAATGACCTTTGATTACAACGGTGAAGATATGATTGTAATGGTTCGTGACAATGTTAGATGCGATGAATTTAGTATGTCTATGACCAATGATACCAGTGACAATTCGTTAACTGTTGATTGTGAAGAGGATGGCGCTTACCCTATTGGTTGGGAGGATGATCCGGAAGGATGGTATCACATGACCACTATCAGTTACTGGGATTACAATGAAGGACAATATACTATTGAAGCGAATGCAAATTACGAACTTGTTCCACTTTGGGAAGTAGTAGGAGAAGAAATTGGCGAGGCTGTTGGAGGATTATTCCAAGGTGCTGCCGGAGGATTGTTAATTTGTTGTGGCGGAGTAATCTCAATATTTGGTTTGATTCTCGGCTTATTAGTCAATAATAATCAAAAAACTATCATTGTCCAAAATGGGGCAATGCCCGGTAATCCGATGATGCAAGCGAATCAAACTATGGTTACTCAGCCGGTGTATCAGAAGTCCTATGCTGACGTCCCTGTACAACCGCAAACTACCATGCAACAGCCTCAACAAGAAGGCTTTTGGAATCAAGATGAACCAAAGAATCCATTTTGATTAATCATCTGTTGACTGGTGTTGTCTAACTGATAGACCTAGATAGAAACCAAGACAATTTACCACGATGTCCGAGATTTTGTTATCCCATGTCTCTTGGGCAAACTCGTAGGGCAAGATTAATTCCAAACCTTCCCAGCCAACTGAAAGTATCAAGAAAATGTACCAATTATCTAGTAAAAAACGACCAACTGCCGCCCACTGTAAGAAATGCCCAACAGACCAAATATTCAGTAATACCATAACAACACCAAACATCACATTGACAGGATTTTATCCAAGTCGTTTCTAATCCCATCTAGCGCCCAATTATCTCCATCCCAACGAACTTTCTGTAAGCCATCTTTACCAACTATTACTATTCCTTCCGTATGTTCAACATCATAGTAAACAGTATGACCTCTTCCTTCGATTGAAGTGCTATTTTCACTTTCTTTTAGTACCACGCCAATGCCAAAATCTGACCATATTTGTTCAACTGATGAGAAGTCTCCATCAATGAACTCAAAGGTCGTGAGATAAGTCCATGAGGTGTTAAAATAAGTCATATAATCAACTAAATCATTAGGCCCATCACGCCATGGATCAACGGTTATTGAGATAAATGTGAGATTATTACCAATCTCAGATTCATACTCTTGATACAGTGTTTTCAGTTCTGCAGTTACCGTTGAGCATACGTCAGGGCAATTGGTGTAAAAGAAATTAACCACAATAACCATGTCATCCAAACTTGTTGAATTAAAAGTAGAATTATTTGAGTCTACTAAAGTAAACGGTGTGAATGATTTATTTGATGCAATATCGTTGCCGTCAAATAAATTGTCTTCGGTTGAAACACATCCCGCAAATAACAAATTTAATGTTACCAAACTGGTTAAAATCCGGTAATGCACTTATGATTCCTCACTTTCTTTTATGAAAGAACAGAACTAAACCAATTATTGCAAGCCACAGATAACTTGAATTCCATATTAGCTTTTTGAAATCGAAATTTAACTCTCTAGTTTCCTCTAATAATTCTGGCATATGTTCGTACAAAACCATTGCTTGGCCACCTGGTGGACCACCGCCACCGCCGCCGCCACCGCCGCCACCGCCGCCGGAGTTTGCATTGCTCATATCTGCAACACCATGGTAACAAAGTAAGAAGTAAGGGAAACCAATCATCGGAACTGTATCACCATCGGTATTTACCACAGTCTTTGATGAACCGCTTATCGGTGTTGAGACGTAATAATAAGTTCCTTCGGGATATTCTGGAGTGGCAGCAAACCGTCCATTACATTGGTCTAAATCACCCATACCGTTGACATAATTCCAATCATCAATTCCGTTATACCCTTGATCGCCGCCTTCAGAGGTTCTTTCAACCTCATATGATGACTTTAGTGGAATAACTTGACCATTTTCATCCCAGCCGTACATAGCATAGATAGGATAACCATCAAATGCCCAACCAATGATTGGTGAATGGGTTGTTGAGTCTAAGTCAGTGTAATCATAATTTACTATAGTTTCGCCATTTGGGTCGTCCCAAAATTGACACATTGCATCATAGTGGTAGTGAACTCCAGCAGGGCCATTATGGGCGCCACAATACCCTAAGTCAATCGGTTGCCGGTCCTCATTAAAGTAAAGATACTCAAGAGCAACTGCATCTCCACCAGGACCTTCTTCTGGACCAAAAATTGGCACACCATTAACCGCTACAGCAACTGCTCCCCTGTCAGGAGCACACTCATAAGCTCCATTTGCCGCTGGGCAGTTAGCAGAATTATGTCCCCCGCTAGTATCCTCGACGGGGTTTAGAGGGATTGTCCAATCCATATCTTGTTCATCTGCATTTGCGGCAAATGCGGACAACCAATTGTGATTTGGTATTGCATTAGAGTTGATTTGCATTTCACTGCTGGTGATAGTTACCGATACATCGCATTGGAACCATGGACCAGAGCCTCCACCGCCACCAGATTGCCCTGCACCTCTAGTATTAGCGGTGTAAGAATTACCTTCACCATTGAGATCCTTTACCCAATCCCCTTGTCCATCTTGACACAACCAGGAGTCTTCTTTATCAAAAGACTGCAAACCATCTAATATGAAATCAACAATTGTATCAAATGTTGAATCGCTTTGGTATGGCAAATGATGGTCTGCTGTTGGACTATGTACATCTAAAGAATTAGTGAACTTATTTGCTAGCGCTGGGGCCATGCTTTTGAAATTGTTATCATTTTCTCCTGAAAAAATCATCGCTGAAATGGAAAATGGTGCCACAGCATCTATGGTATCGATTAAACCTTCATGAGTCGTAGGCAAATAGCCATTATACATTAGAGCTTTATCAAAAGTATTAGCAGTATTGGCAAGGTAAACTGGAATCATTGCTGCACCTTGAGAATAACCTAGAATTCCATAAAATGGTCCATTATCGATGACCATTTGGTCTAGATATGCAATTGATAAATCTGCCCAATCAGGGTCAGTAGTTGGTTCTCCTTTCCCACCAGGTGGGTCTTTTATCCATACGTTGCCACTTTCTGGAGTACTACCAAATACAAAGTCAAATCCTGGAAGAGCGTCCATTAAATCCTGCATACCTTGCTGAAATTCAAGTCCAGATGCAGTTTCTCCACCTCCGTGTAAGGCCAATATTTTCGGTCTAGTTGGAGTTGGTTGCTCTTTTTGGGAATCTGAACAGCCAAACTCATCTACAGATTCTCCTTGCGGAGTATTTGGACACTGATCAACGTTGTTGAAGATTCCGTCATTATCGGAATCTCTTTGAGAATTTGAACAGCCATCTTGATCTACACTCTCGCCACTAGGAGTGTTAGGACAGTTATCATCTGCATTACTAACACCATCACCATCTGTGTCTTTTTGTGATAGGGCACAACCATTGGAGTCAACTAACTCCCCAGAAGGAGTATCTGGACACAGGTCTTTGTCATTGTAGACATTATCCATATCATCATCAATTTCAGAATCCGAACAGCCACTCTGATACACCGGCTCTCCCTGTGGAGTATCATTACACTGGTCTACATCGTCGAGTATTCCATCTAAGTCGTAATCTCCCGCAGGTTCTGGCGGCACCGGTAAATTTACCATTACCATATCTGAAGAGGTAGAAAACAAGCCACATGTAGCATATATCGTACCATTTGTGTTAACATTATCAGTATCGAAAGTCATAGTGAACTCACCGGTTTCCATGGTCACGACTCCAATAACATCCAAAGTCGGGCTCTGATATTTTGGCCGGTATTCTATCGCACAGGTTTCAGTAAATCGGTGAATAAGGACGCCATTTAGTGTCCCATCAGAAGTGCCTTCAATCGGTTCATCCCATTGAAAGGAGATTACTACATCCTTCTCAAGCGGTGCAACAATGCTCACATTTTGGTAAACCGATTGACTATCTAATCCTTCTAAGTCTGTGACAAATACCTCGGCAACCCATTGACCGGGTTCAGACAGGGGTATCTCCATTGACCAAACTCCAGCAGTATTTACACTGGCAGATATTGGTTCAAATGGCTCGATTGCGGTGATTGAATCAATGAACCTAATGGTTACTGTTGAGGAACCAATTAATTCATCCGTAGCAAAGCCATTGATGGAAATATTCGTTCCGTCCCATACTTTGCTCTGTTCAGAAAACATTACCACTGGTGGCTGGTTAACCGCCACTACTGGCTCTGCGGTTTCTCCCTTATCGGTATCATTGTTACTCTCATCAGTCGGATTATCTATTACAACAAGTAATCCACCACCAACAAGGATCATCACTAAAATTCCTGAAAGTGCGGCAATCTTCGTATCCATTGGGCTCAAACGACTTGCAATAGCATATAATTTATCTCTAATCGTGATTAATAAATTATTCAATTCCAGGAACGGCTGATTCTTGGTATTCCCATGTTGCCAGCATGCCAATTAAGAAGCCGAGTGGGGCAACCATCATCCCAAGTACTAATATTGGCGTTGAAACATACATTGGTCGGTTGCAAGCCAGCATTCTAAGCCAAATATAGCGCCCTGCAAGGACATCAAAGGCTAAGAAGTGAAGCCACCCAACAATGATTACTTTGTCATCTGAAAAGAATTCTACAATTATTTCTGGTGTTGGCATTTCTGCACCTAGAGTAATGAAGATGTCCGGTAAGCTAGGGATAGCAAGTATTGCATAAGGAATGCATAATGGCAATACGGCAATTCGAAGATCACCAACTATTTTTTTGGTAATATCATGACGTGGAGCAAACCACATAAGACCCCAAATTGGGATAATATAAATCGAAGATATCCAAAACATCACGTGCTCTATTTCCATATTCATTCCTCCTCAAGATACTTCTTGGCATCATACTGTAGGAATTTACTGTAAAATGCTGGAAGTAGGATTAGGCTGGATAGTAGTGCTAAGGTAATGGCAACAACGAATGCTTGGCCAAATAGCTTAAGTGGCAATAGAGCCGATAAATTCAGCACAGCAAATCCACCAGCCGTGGTAAGTGCAGCACCAAACATTGCTCTTCCGGTAGTAGCTGAGGCTTTTTCCACCCATTGTTGTTGATTTCCACGTGGATTGTGCTCAACTTCTTCTTCTAACCTGGTGGTAAAGTGAACTGCATAATCAACACCTAAACCGAGCGATAAGGCCCCAATGGTTACTGTTTGTGGGTTTATATTGTATCCAGTAAAGCCCATTATGCCGTATACCCAACAAACCACCATCATCAAAGGTATCCACGAGACTATTCCTCTAGCAAAGCCTTGGCCGATATTCTTTTGACGTACTGAATGGATTGAAACTAACATTACTAAGATGACAATTGCGACAATTGCCGTGGATTGGATTGATGATGCTGCGACATCTGATGTTGTTTGAGCATTAATCAAACTTCGACCACTAACTTTCAAACTACCATCATCTGGTATCTCTCCTTCAACTTGAGACAATAACTCCTCGATTCTTTCATTTAGGTCAACAGTAGCTTGCCAGTCCAAGGTATTGGCTTGGAAGGAAATCAAAGTTTGCTGTCCGTTTGAATGTAATAATGCACTAGATAATTGTCTACCAGTATCATTGGTCAATAACCAATTAGAAAGATCACTCCAACCATTACTTTCTCCACTTTCAATTGAAATCATAATTTCATCTAGCGTAGCATATTGAGGCCTAGACTCTTCAACCAAATCCCAAAGGCCGTTTGGCACCCCCGTGATGTCGGGACTAGCAGTCAATGCTGACATCGTCAAATTCCACGACTCCCAACCAACCTCGCTCAAAACATCACCATCATAGACAATGTATAGCGGTGAACGACTGCTTTGGAATTCATCTGACAATAAGATAAAATCGGCAACTACAGGGATACTTTGGTCAAATTGATCTCTTTGTTCAAATCCAACTTCTAGTTGCTGGAAACCGACATACATTGGAATGAGTAGTAATACCGCAATAATTCCTACCTTCATTGGTTGCATTGATAGACGACCTAAACTCTTCGCTACTGGACCAATTTCGATTTTACTTGCTTTGTCTAGTGGCAACTTTTTGGGCGGTATCAAAGTCATTAATGCTGGTAGTGCTGAAATACTCAACAGATAAATGAAGAATAGCCCAATAGCAATCACGGTCCCAAATACTTGCAGGAAGGTAAGTGCTGAAAATCTAAATGAAAGGAATCCGACTACATCGGTAAAGATTGCAATCAGTAAGGCGATTGAGGTGAAAATTGTTCCTCGACGAATTGCCAGTTTTCTGGCTTCGACAGAAAAATCTCTCATGGTTTCAGCCGTTTCACCCTCTGGAGAATTCTTCAATTCCTCTCGTATCCTCAAGACTACGTGTAAACCATAGTCAACCCCAATGGCTAACAATAGCACTGGGATTGAATTCATCGCCGCATTGAAGATCATATTGACTCCGAAGAATTCTAGCCAACCTGAAAGGCCATAAGTTGCCGCTATAGCAAAAATAGTCAATACCATCACATATGCAGTCTCTCGCTTACTGCGAAAATTAAACCAAAGAATCAATGCTAGTAAAAAGAATGCTGAACTGGTAAGAATACCAATCTCTTTACCCAATGTCTCAGTTGAACCAACGCCAAATTGGGCAAAGGAAAAACTTCTAATCTCATCATCACCAGTATCTTGTTGAAGTTTTTCGACCAGTGATTTAGACCATTTAGTGATGTCATTTTGCGTAGAATCAAAATCTGTAGCAGCCTTTCCGTGAACCACTGGGTCGTTGCTTATCACCAAGGTAGTGATAACTGGACCAGACATATTCCACGGGTCGTTTCTCTCATCAACCGGAATATTGGATAGGATTGCTTCTCTAAAATCGATATCCTGCAGACCTTTCATCATATTCAATTGGCCAAAAATCGGTCCTGAACTGGCGGCAATTAATCCAAGTTCTTGTTGAGATTTATTCTCCAGCATCAACGATGATAATTGACCAATCAGACCGTCTAGTTGATTTGATAAGTCGTCACTAGAATCAATTCTAGCCAACCAGGATTCTGGACTAGAAAAATCCCAGTCGATTAGACGTTGGGCAGTAACTGGTTGAAATGCTGGGATTGCAGAGGAAGCGGTGTTTAATGACTCTAGCGAGGATGATAAACCAGAGGAATTTGATTGTCTAACTAACTCGATAGAACTGGACAATTCACTAAGCCAACTTGCTGAGTTCTGTGAATCTTGTAAGGTATGCCACTGAATTACCGAACTAGCCATTCCAGCATTTGGTTGGGTGCCAAATAACGGATATTGGTATGGTTGAAAGTTCTCATCCAGCAATAATTGTGCTTCAATATATGCTAGCTGAGTCCAGGTTTCTTGGACTAACAAATCTCCCTGATCTACTTCATCAATAATTCGTACAAAATCAACTGAAGCCTGATATTCATCTTCAATATCATTAAGCAGCGATACCGTTTCATTATCGGGGAAAAAACCATCTTCACTGTTGTCAAACTTTAGATGCATTGCCCCAGAAGATAGTAAAATCACTACTATGAACAAACAAGCCAAAACAGTGCGTGGTTTATCGACACTCTTTTCGGTCAGAGCAAAAAATGGATTTCGCATATTCAAAGTATCAGCGTTTTGCTTATAGTGATGTGGTATTACCCGTGAGTAATAGTAATCAGTTCAAGACAGTTAGATTAGCAACGAGTAATCATTCTTCGTATGGTTGCCAGTCTTCATCGCCTTCCATTCTGTACCACCAATAGCCGTCTTCATCTTCAAACCATTCAGTACCGTCTTCATCAACAGAGTAACCATCTGGATAATCGCCTTCTTCTTCGGCACTTGGGTCAACCATACCGGTTTCTTCCGTAATTTCTTGTTTGACTCGATAAATTTCCTCATCTGCATCAGCAAACACTCTGTTAACTGCGCCGATGTTGGCAACGTGGTCGCCTTTCTTGATGGCATCATCTGATTCTTTCAAGAACTCTTGAGCCATTTTACTTTTGTAATCCTCAAATTCATCGCGGCCAAATCTGCCAGTAAATTCATTCCCTTTGGCCTTCATCAAATCATCCAAACTTTGGCGTTTTTTGCCTTTGAGTTCTGGAGCATCTGGTGCCTCTCCCATGTAAAAAGGGTCATCAGCCTCATCCATCTTAGGAAATGTTCTTTGTTCAGGGTCTGCTTCTTCAATCGCTTCAATTATCAGGTCATGTTCCTCTTCGTCGATTTTTTCTTCGTCGTAGTTCTGTGCAGTAATGTTGACTAACTTTTCCAAATTTTTCGCTAACATTCGGTCGTTGACACTGGCCTCGACCAATTTATCTACTTGCTTTAGAAGGCGTTCGTAAGGACTTCCGGCTAGAGCACCGAAAAACTTCCCCATACGACCCTTCTTCTTCGCCATGATTGGTTGTTAAACCCATCCATTATCAATTTAATCATCACAATTAAGGATACTTTTCATCAATAAAACCATTCTAGCCCTACACGATAGCATGGTTGAGGAGTGGCTAGAAAAAATCATGACTTCATATAATCATGATTCATTTGAGGCTAGAGACTCTTATGCTGCTCAGGTATATATGCCTGGAAAACTTTTCCAAGATTTAGTTTGGTGGGCATTACAAGCCCTACCTGATGAGATTTTAGTAGGATTAGATATTGATGCTAACCGAAACCCAAGTGAAGATATTGAAAATTTATTTCTCAGTGAACAACAAGTCGAAGGGTTGTTTCAAGGTCAGGGTTTTGTGATAAGTGAAGCACATATTGTTAATCGTGGAGATTCATACTCAGTACATCATTTACCTGAGGATTGGACCGATGATATTTTTGCTCCATCCAGAGGTGCAAGAGCTGGTCGATTTACCCATTGGCTGCATACTCATCCAAATGCTCCAGCGATACCAAGCGGTGCTGATGCTGATGCATCGCAAGAAACCTCGGGCATTGACTTAATCTTGGGCTTGAGATTCTCGCCGTCTGGACCACTACCTTGGTTTGATGATGTTGAAGGCAAAAGACGCATTCTTGGTAAAGAGGCAGCAGTGGAAAATAACCAACAAACCAAGCGTCGATTATTTGGTAGAACTCAATTACCGGTAATTGGCATGGCTCCTAGTGGGCATATGATCCATGAGGTTCAATTAATTGCCTTCCACAAAACTGGTTTGGGAGTCAATGTGATTTTCATCGACGACCAAGATTCGCCGTATGGCTGGGAATCACTCATTACTCAATAACGCCGAATAAATATCATCTATTCTCGCTGGATTAACCCCAATATCGCCCCAACCTAGTCTAGACTCAGAATGAATTTCGATAATACAACTAT
>CAXGZX010000004.1:0-58660 GCA_964014545.1 uncultured Candidatus Poseidoniales archaeon
TTTGTTGTGTCAGTCAGAATTAGTTAATGATAGCGGAATTACAATCCAGTCCTCGTTTAGCATTTCTATAATTCGCACATCGTCGATATATTGTGAGGTACTAAATGATGGAACGATTCTACAAGATGAAGTCACTATTTCAATTACTGATCAAAATGGCAACCGGCTGAGTCAGAATGCTGTTTCCTATAATTTCCCGGAAAAGACTACTGAATCCCAATCATTTTCAGTCAAAGTGATTGGTGGTGTGAGTATGCTAGTACTGATAATCATTGCTGGCTTGATTATTACCATTAACAAGTTTAAAGATAAAACTCTGGAAGATAATGAGTCTAAGCCGGTAAGTGGGCCACCTATTTCTGGCCCACCAATAACTACTCAGCATAACACAAACCATACACCTCAACCAACAATTAATGAGACCTCTCCTCCTTTACCCGAAACCGGATTACCCCAAGGATGGACTATGGAACAATGGGAATATTATGGGCAACAATATTTAGAAATGACCAATAGGCAATGATGTGGCTGAGTATCCTGCGCTTTGGTACGCCCTTTGGTTAATAATTGCAGTATGTGGAGTAACTACTTGGTACCTGAGAAATTTTACCACTAAAGTTGAAATTACTAAATTATCAGCATATATCGGGGTAATAGCTATGAGTACAATGTTAATTTGGACTTTGATAGATTTTTGATGTGATATTATGGCAATACATGGCTTAGATAAACATGAATATGCGGGTTTGTATCCATGTAGACTACCAGTATGGTGGGGATATTACGGAAATGTTGGGATTCATCCAAGTATTGAGGGAATAAATGGTAAATCTGTTGTTTTGCGCATTGAAAAGAGATTTAACAGAATTGAGCGGATAATGGCCAAGTTGTTTAGGGCACCTAGGGAGGTCAGAAGACCACTAGACGTCAAAAACAGTATGTTATGGCAATTGTGTGATGGTACTAGGACTTTTGAACAGATATGTACTGTCTTGGACTCATTGTTTCACGAAGATATCTCCCCAGTAATCGATAGAACGGCTGCTGGGATAAATCTCTTGAAAAGTAAAAATCTCATGACTGTATTGAGCGAAAGTTTTACTGGAAAATGGGCGATAGATTCCGGCATAGTACCAAATAATCAAACATTGAAGCCGTTAGATGACGAATTGGGAATAACAACTGGTGAAGAATAAATCAATCTGGTTCCCAAACTAATCTAAGACCAATCCCATCGCTAACTTTGGTGCCCACCGAATAACCTCTAGAAGAACTTCTTGTTGAATCACTTTCCGTAAACCAACTGCCACCGCGATGACAAAAAATATCCGTATCATCATAATAAGGAAATTGAGTAGACCTTACGGAAAAGTCACGCCGATAATTATCAGCACACCATTCAGCAACCAAACCATACATATCATACAAATCCCAATTATTGGATTTTTTTAATCCAACTTCTCTAGTGGATGCACCTGAGTTTCCAGCATGCCAACCGTAATCATCAAGATCGCCGTCAAAATTTCCAAAACTCCATTTGGTATCTGTCTTGGATTTGGCACTGTATTCCCATTCGGCCTCCGTTGGAAGGCGCCATGTACCAAGCAGTGAAAGACGTTCAACACCAATGTGAATCTCATTTAATCGGTCAATAAAATCCAAACAATCTACCCTCGAAACCTGTTCAACTGGTCTTAAGCCTGAACTCCAACCTTCCTGAAACTTTGCAGGATTTGTCCCCATTACAGAAGCCCAATGTATCTGTGTCACTGGTCGTTGACCAATGAAAAACGGATTGGAAATTTCCACATTATGCACTGGTAATTCCCTTGCTAAACCATCGCCGACAGAATCACCCATCTGGAAATTACCCGGTTCCATTAGGACATATGTCGCCCCGAATTCATCATCAAAACGCGGAGTTATCAAGCAATCACCTTCAAGATAATTTTTTTGAGTTTTCAAGAGTAGAAATCACGACACTATGTAGTCGTTCTACTATTTTTGGGTCGACTAATTTACCGTCATCATCAAATGCTTCTTTTACATTGCCAATTGCAAGCTGCTCAGGAACAGGCCAACCATGTATCCATCTAAGCATTATTCTCATGTGATTTAGCGTGTTAGAGTTGGTAACACCACCAAGTGTAGACATAAGTCCAAAGACCTTGCCTTTGACGTGTTTTGTGTAAAGCCAATCGAAGGTATTTTTCATTGCTCCTGACATAGTACCGTGATATTCTGGAGACGCAATTAGAAAGGCGTCCATTTCTGTGGCTAATTCTTGAAATTCTTTGACATTTTGATTATCCCAACAACCTTCTTCTCCAACCAGCGGTAAAGGTTTTACATCTAAATCCCAAAAGTAGATTTCTGCACCATTTTCTTCGGCAATGTCTAGGGCTAAATTGACCAACATACCACACTTTGACGTAGGTCTATATTCTCCGCTAAGTCCAAGTACCTTAATCGCTTTATTTGCCATGTTCCTTCGATGTGAACAGGGTTATTGAATGTAAGTGTTAGAGAGTACAAGAATAAGTAACCCTTATGCTTTAGTGCTTAGCCCTGTGGTTTGAGGCTTATGGACCAAGACACCCTAGCACTGGAAGAAAACACTGATAATAGTGTCGATAATCAAGTCGAAGCATTGTTGATTATGGGTGAGGAAGCGTCACGTAGCGGAGATTCTAAAGCAGCACTATCGGCATTCAATAAAGCTATTTCACTAGATCCTTCAGCAGACATGGCATGGTTCAATAGAGGTGTATTACTTGAGGCTCAGCAAGATGCTAGAGGCGCTAGACAAGCATTCCAAATATGTTTAGATGTTAATGCAAATCACGCACCAGCGACCGCAAATCTGTGCATTTTATTAGAACGAATTGGCGACCAATCAGGCGCCTACATGATGGCGGAAAAAGCACTGCAATTTTATCCAGGGCATCCATCAATTTTAGAGGTTAAAAATAGATGTCAGGGTAGTGTGCAAACAAAGCCTATCGATAGTATGAAATCAGTAGAAATTATCGAACAATATCAACAAGATGATGTTGATACTGTCATCTCAGAATCTGGATTAACTGATGTGAATGCACTGCTAGAAGAAGCAGTACATCACGACGCGGATCAAAACCAAGAACTCGATATTCATGAATTGAGATCTGCAGCAGAAGTAGTTGTTGCAACAGACGAAATCCAAGAAAGAATTGAGGCTTCCCAACCAGTTATAGAATCTATTCCCGACCTACCAGTTGTACCAGTCGAAATAGAAACTAAAGAAGATTTAAATTTGGATAAATTGGTAGAAGAAGCAACCGAATCAATAAAATCTGGCGATGCAAAAAGGGCGCTCGAGATACTAAAACCACATCTAAAGACTGAGGCAGCAAAACATGCACCATCATGGTTGATTGCAGGAGGGGCAATGGCTAGGTTAGATTTAGAAGATCACGCTATTTCTGCAATCGAACATGCACAAAAGTTAGATCCATCAAATCCTAAAGGATGGTATAATTTAGGTTCCCTGAAACAAAGAAAGGGTATGCTACAAGAAGCGGCAGTTTGCTATGCTAATGCGGTCAGGGAAGACCCCAGTTACATCAAGGCGGCAATTAAATGGGCGCCACTTGCGATGGAGTTGAAAGACCCTCAAGCATATTTATCGGCAGCTACAGTAATTGTCGCAGCAGAACCAGATAATCCAATTAGACAAGAGTTGGCAACAACTCTAATCGAACTTGCGGAAGGTGAATCAAGAGTTCTTGAATCACAATCCGGACTGCCTCCAACATTGCCTGAAGGACCTGAAATGGCTGCTACAGCACTGGAATTAATCGGCCATGGGGAAACTGTATTGCATGCTAGAGCATATACGATGACCAATAATCACATGGAATCTGTAAAAATATGGAAGGCTTTGATTCAAACCAACAGAAATGATGCTGAAATGTGGCGTGGATTATCAAAGGCATTGTACGCTGCAGGTGACACTAATACTGCGGAGAAATGTAGCATTAAGGCAAATGAAATTGAAGGCTTAAATCAAAGCCCTAACACTAACATGGAACTAGGACAACCTTTAGGGAGCAATGCGACAGAAATGCCACTACAATCTAGTGATATAACACCAGTACAATCATCTCCAAGCCCAGTTTCAGAACAAGAAATGTCAGAAGCCAATTCTGTATTATCTAGACCAATCGAGCCGACAACTCCGGTTGTTCAAGAAGTTACACCCAATCCACAAGTTGATTTGGCAAAAGCGGCATTAGAAGTTCAAAATAATTCATTGGTATCTGAAGAATTTAGAAACCCCACTTCCAATTCAATAGCTAATCAAGACATATCATGGTACAATCAAGGTGTAGCACTAATTGAGGCAGGTAAATACCAAGAGGCTTTATCTTGCTTTGACAGGGCATTGCCTTCTTTTTCTAATGACGATGAAATGGTCATCCGAATTCTTAACGGAAGAGGTAATGCATTCTATTATCTAGAAAATTACCCTGCATGCGTTGAATCATACCATCAAGCAATGCTAATTAGACCAGAGGATGTTCGTGGAAAAACACTCTACAACATGGGTACGGCTTACGCTGAAATGGAGCGATATCAGGATTCAGTGAAATGTTTTGAACAGGCAATACCAAGGGGTCTGAACAAAGAAGAGATAAAACGAACTAAAGATCAGATTCGTCGATGTAATATTTTACTCAAAGAGCAAAAGAAAAAGAATCGGTGATTAGTTGCTTAACAGTGAAAATTTAATAGAAAAACTAGTCGAAGCTGGCCTAGAAGAAAAACAAGCATTGTTGCTTATCGATTTAGCAACCCAACCACCTGCGAAGGCTAGTGAGATTGGTAAGAGATTAGGTCTCTCTCGTATGGACGCTTACAATTCTCTCAAAAAATTACAAGAAAAGGGACTCATTAAAGCAACACTGGACAAACCAATACGGTTTTTTGGTATGACAATAAACGAGGTATTCCAGCAAATAATAAGGACTAAGGAAATGGATTTGAGAAGATTAAACGAAAATTTAGAATCACTCACTCAATCTAATAATTTACCGATCATATCCAATGCCCACAATGCTGATGAGGATTCATTTTCGGTGTTAAAAGACCGCCACGCCATTTTAGCAACTGTGGAGTCAATGATTGCTGAATCAGAAAAACATGTCTGGTTATTACTGGGTAGATGGGGTATTTTACATCTGCTGAGGTCTGGAGCAATGGATGCTCTCACAGATTCATTGAATCGTGGAGTTGAAGTAAAATTAGTAATTTGTGTCGATGAAAAAACTATTAGATTTTATGACCAATTAGACGACCGAATAGAAATTAGACACCATCCAGAATTTAACCTATGTGGTGTTTTTATCGATAATGAGGTTGGGATTCAATACGTCCAAACAGAGGATACTCCAACAGGTAGAGGCAAAGATGATACTGCCATACTAATGGAATCAGATATGTTACTCTCAGCACAAAGTGAATTGCTAAGGATTCAATGGAATGCGGCTAATTCATACAGTTCAGCTAAAGCAAAGATGATTGATGGAATGATGACAGAACCTCTCAAATTGACACTTGGAGATGGTTCATTCTACGAACGTTTCAAAGAATCTATGAAAATGGGAATTGATCAGCAAGCTAATGCAGTATTAACCAAAGGTGGCATACCAGTTGTTGATGAAAATATCCCTCAATCAAATACATTGACTGCTTTAGGAATCAATACCAACCAATTGTTCCAAGATGTTGGCATAAGAATAGGACAAGAATTAGCGGTCAAATTACAACATATTGATGATGATAAAATTTTCTGGGCTAATATCAAAACTGAATGGGAGGACTTAGGTATGGGCCAAATAGAATTTGATAACTTACCTCCTAAGATGATAACGGTAAATGATGGCAATGCATGTGATGGCAGACCCCAGGTCGGCGGTATGTTTTGCAATATGGATGAAAGCGTTATTGCAGGGATTGTCAAAGAACGGCATGGTAAATCGGTTGATTTGAATAAACGTGAATGCTCGACATCAGAGGAAATGTCGTGTTGCTACGAAATTGGCATAAATGATTAAATTTTAACCGATTAGTACACAGATTCATAGATGAGTAACTGTTGGGGTTAACATGGATTGCGGAACTTGTGAAACAGCGGGGCCAGTTTTAGTACAACAACCTGAGGTTGTTGATGTACAACTCACCATTACTCAAAATGCAGTGGATATGTTGACTCAAGCGTTTGGTGAAGACCGAAGTATGGGTCTCCTTGTAGGGGTATTATCAGGCGGCTGTTCAGGCTACATGTATGATTTACAAATTGTTGAAGAAACTGAAATTGAATGTCAAGAATTAGATATTTCTGGCTTTAGAATTTTAGTCCCAAAGGCTTCCAGCCATCTACTAAATGGTATTCAAATCGATTATGAAGATCGCCTAATGGGCGGCGGTTTCAAAATAAACAACCCAAATGCTAGCTCATCTTGTGGTTGCGGTGAATCATTCGCTTAGGTGTCAAACATGCCAAGGTTGGCTTACCAACTAGCAGATTTGAATATCTGGAGAGGTAAGGATGCAATTAAATTTCTAAACGGACTATCAACCAATAAGATAGATGACATTTCAGAAAATGAAGTTATTTCAACCGTGGTGTTGACAGAGAAAGCTAAGATTTTAGACATCCTTCACATTTTTAATCTAAACAATATGATCATATCCATTGGTAATAGGGATAATTCTGACCAATTATTTTCATTTATCAATAAAAAAATTCTACTGCAGGACATTCAATTACAAAATATCTCCACGCTAAATAACGTTGATATTGTTTATGGTGATTTACCAGTTAACAGCCCTAACTCTGTTGAATCCAACAATGGTATTACCACAGTTAATATTGACGGTCTGTATACATATGAGATTTATTCTATCGGTAATTCTGTTGATTTTGAACACTTGGCATATGATGTATTTAACCAATGGCGTATAGACAATTTAATCCCATGGCACGGTCATGAAATATCCAATAAAAAAAATCCATACCAATGTGGATTAAAAAATTATGTCCATGAAAATAAAGGATGTTTTACCGGTCAAGAAATTCTAACTCGTATGAGAAGTCGTAACAAAGGAATGTATCAACTTAAACAAGTGAAAAACGGTGAAGTCGATGACAAATATATCACTACTAAAGGTGATAATCTAAACCTTGCATTACTAAGAATTTAGTATCCAAGAAGTTCAGATAATTGAGTCTTGTAGAAATTACCAGATTTTTGAAGACTTGAAAGTTCTTCATCACTTAGTTCCAGTTGAAAGATTTGCTCTATTCCAGATGCGCCAAGTATAACTGGAACACCGATGTAAACGTCGTCTAAACCATACTGGCCAGTTAGATATGCTGATGCTGGAATCAATCGCTTACGGTCTAGAAGAACCGCTTCTGCCATAATGGCTGCAGCAGAACCCGGAGCGTAAAATGCTGAACCACGTTCTAGTAATTTGACGATTTCTCCTCCACCAGACGCTGTTCTTTGACATATTGCATCAATAGTAGCCTCATCTAATAAATGAGTAATTGCTATACCACCAACTGTAGTAAATCTCGGCAATGGAACCATAGTATCACCATGACCACCCAAAACCATTGCCTGAACATCTTCTTCAGAACATCCAACAGCATCAGCAACAAAGTGAGTCATCCTTGCGCTATCTAACACGCCTGCTTGCCCACATACTCGGTTTGCTGGGAAGCCAGTTACTTTTTGCATGTGATAAGTCATTAAATCCAATGGGTTAGTAACCATGATAATGATACTGTTTGGAGCATGTTGTTTGATGCCTTCTCCAACTTGTTTTACTATACTTGCATTCTTAGCGATTAAATCCTCTCTAGTCATGCCGGGTTGCCTAGGAAATCCAGAGGTGACTACAACAACATCAGCCCCTGCAATATCTTCATAATTTGACGTGCCAGTAAGCGATCCGTCGTAATTTAAGACTTGTCCGTTTTGTGACATATCCAGCGCTTTACCTTTGGCAAACCCCTCGTATATATCTAAAAGAACAATGTCTCCTAATTTTTTTTGTGCTAGCACAAATGCACAAGTTGCGCCAACATTTCCTGCTCCAATTACTGCAATTTTTTTCCGTGAGTTTGCCAAATTTAACACCTTATGATTGCCGCCAAGTAAAGGCGTAAAATAAGTTAGTTGGTCTTTAGCCCAAACTGTATAATTGGACATTCCAAGCGTCTTATCTAAAAGCCTCCTTTGATTGGGGTAAAATAACCCCAGTTGACAAGACTGGAATTGGTGGTCAAAATGAGACTAGGTGTGCCAAAAGAACCTGATAATGAAACCCGTGTTGCGATAGTACCTTCAAGCATGAAAAAATTGACAAAAGCCGGCTTTGAGGTTTACGTTGAACAAGGTGCTGGTGTTAGAGCAAATTACAACGATAGCCAGTATGAAGATGCTGGAGCAAAGATTGTATCGAGAAAAGAGGCTTTATCATGCCCAAATATAATTTGCATAAACTTTCCAGGAACTGATGGTATTTCAGAAAAGTCCAATGTTGCTTGTGTAGCCGATCCGTTTAGAAATCCCGAAGATGTCAAACAATGCCTAAGTGCTAATATCACTTTAATGTCAATGGATATGATTCCGCGAAGATTATCACGAGCTCAATCTATGGACGTAAATTCTAGTCAAGACAATCTAGCAGGTTACAAGGCTGTTTTATTAGGTGCATCCAATGTACCAAAAGGAATCCCAATGATGACTACATCGGCTGGTACAGTTAGACCTGCAAAAGTTGTAGTAATGGGTAGTGGCGTTGCTGGATTACAAGCCATTGCGACCGCTAAAAGGTTAGGTGCAGTAGTTTACGCTTCTGATGTAAGAAAATCTGCCGCAGAGCAAATAGAATCTGTCGGTGGTAGATTTATCGAAGTTGATGGAATGGATGACTTTGAAGATGAGTCGGGATACGCTAAGCCATTGACTCCTGAATTTATTCAGAAAGTTAACGAAACAGTGTGCGGAGTTGCCAAAGACGCCGATATCATCATTACTACTGCTAGAATTTTTGGAAGACCAGCCCCGATTACCGTGCCCAGCGACGCAGTAAAGACATTCAAATCTGGAGCTGTTATAGTTGACATGAATGCCGATGTTGGCGGGAATTGCCAAGATACAAAGGTCGGGGAAATTCACGTTACTGAAAATGGTGTAATAATTGTTGGAACATCCAACCTTCCAGGTACTATTGCCAATACAGCAAGTATGCTTTATTCAAATAATTTAACGACGTTTATTACTTCCTTGGCCAAAGAGGGAGAAATCGTGCTTGCTGATGATGATGACATATTATTTGGTGCACCAGAAGGATCTGACTTTTACGTCAACGGAATGGGTGGAGTACTAATTTGTATGAACGGAGAAATGCATCAAAAGCAAACCAGACTAATGGGGGTATTAGAATGACACCAGAATTACTAATTGGAAGCATAACACTATTTGTATTGTCGATTTTCTTAGGTTTCGAACTAATCACCAAAGTTCCAGCAACATTACATACTCCGTTAATGAGTGGCGCTAATGCCATTTCTGGAATCAGTATCGTAGGTGCTTTACTTGGGGCAAATGTCGCTTATGATGGTGGCAACACAGATTTATCAGGTATTTTGGCATTCATCGCAGTAGTTCTTGCTATGATTAACGTAGTTGGCGGTTTTGCTGTCACTAATAGAATGCTGAATATGATTGCTGGCAAGAAAAATAGAGGTGCCTGAAATGGAATTCAATGAATGGATAGACATCGGATATCTAATCGCTGCAGCACTCTTCATTTTTGGACTTAAGAAATTAGGCCATCCAAGAACAGCACCAAGAGGCAATCAGCTTGGAGCCTTAGGTATGCTAGTTGCAGTATTAACTACAATATTAGACATGGAATTAGCAGACGACCCAGCAAACTGGACATTAATTATTGCTGGATTAGTAATTGGTTCGCTAATTGGCTACTGGATGGCTGTAAAAGTTGAGATGACTGGTATGCCAGAACTTGTTGCTTTGTTCAACGGATTTGGCGGTGCAGCATCAGCACTAGTGGCATTGTCTGAGTCATGGAGGTACATAGAAGGAGCAAATCTTCCAAGTGGACTGGAACTAACAGTAACTGTTGTCGCTGCAGGATTATCAGCGTTGGTTGGCTGGATGACTCTGACTGGTTCCCTCTTGGCTATGTTCAAATTAAAAGGCGGCATAGAGGTATTTGGAAAATGGATTAAGACTCCAACATGGGGTCCAAGTTGGTTGAATGTTGTCAAAGTTCTTTTAATGATAAGTGCATTTGGTTTAATCTACTACAATATTGACAATCCTACTGACAAGAACGTCATCTTCGCACTAATTGCAGTTTCTTCGATACTAGGAATTTTACTCGTATTACCAATTGGTGGAGCAGATATGCCAGTGGTAGTTTCTCTGCTCAATTCATTATCAGGAATTGCAGCCGCATTTACTGGCTTCATTATCGGGAATTCAGTATTGATAGTTGCTGGTTCTCTGGTTGGTGCATCTGGACTAATTCTCACCTTCATAATGTGTAAGGCAATGAATAGAACATTGCCCGACGTATTATTCAAATCGTTTGGCGGAGGTGGCGAAAAAGCTTCTCTAACTAGAACTAAAGTTGGCTCCGATGCAGATGAAGTTGCAATGATGCTAGATGGTGCTCAAAAAGTCATCATTGTCCCTGGATATGGTATGGCGGTATCTCAATGTCAACACCAAGTCAAGGAATTTGCTGATCTTATCTCTGAAAAGTACGATACTGAAGTCAGTTATGCGATTCACCCGGTTGCAGGTAGGATGCCAGGCCATATGAATGTCCTATTAGCCGAAGCCAATGTTCCATATGAACAATTGATTGAAATGGACGAGATTAATTCTGAATTCCCAGATTGCGATGTAGCATTAGTAATTGGCGCAAACGATACCACAAATCCTGCTGCAAGAACAGGTGAAGGACCACTTGCAGGTATGCCGATTATTGATGCTGACCAGGCAAGAACTGTAGTTATCATCAAGAGGTCTTTGTCAGTAGGCTATGCTGGGGTTGACAATGATCTGTTTTACATGGATAAAACCATGATGATGTTTGGTGATGGAAAGAAAATGATGACTGCACTGAATAACGCAGTTAAAGAATCATGATGCTTGTTTTTGGATTTGATTTAAGGCAATGTTCAAAGGTATGCAATTTTTCCAAAAAGTAGGTGAGACGGTGATTAGGCTAAAACCAAGGACTGTGATTGCCATTTTGGCACTATTACTTATTGCTCCTGTTGTCGCTAATCCCAATGGCCCACCATGGTTAAATGGTGGTGACAGAGTTGTTGAAACAGGTTGTACATGTCACGGTGATGGTGCACCATCAACCGAAGTAGTAGTATCCATTTCTGGAGTTCCAAGATCATATTCCTTGGGAGCGACTTATGATTTTACCATCAGTTTGCAGCACGCAAGTAATGAGGATGGCGGCTACATGCTATGGGATTACAATAGCGGAACGTTAACACCAGGTGAAGGGAGTAAGACTGTTGATGATGAACCAGGAGCATTATCACAATCCGAAGTCGGCAATAATTGGGCAGTTAGCTGGACTGCTCCTACCGAAGATGTAGGAAGTGTCGCATTCCAGTTAGTTGGCAATGCGGTAAATGGAAATGGTCAATTTGATGGCGGAGATTTGTGGAATATACTATCTTTCTCCATTAGCGCCCCTGATTCCACCTACGAAGATGACGAGGCAAACCGTGACCTTAGAACAATAAGCGTTGGAGATTATGATTCATTATTTGTCGCAGTAGAGGACCCTGCTGCCTTAGAGGCTGAGCGACAAGAAGGTATTGCGGAGGATTTTTTCAACAATGGAAATTTGTTTTATTGGACTACTCTGGCAATAATTATCCTAGGTGCAGTTGTACAGGGTGAATTTTACGAACGCAAATTCGGTGGAGGACCGCCACACTTAGACATGAGTCTAGCCGTTCCTCAAGGCGTTAGAAGAGGGGTTTTGAGTATTGTTACAATCTTGTTATTTGCTTGGGCGTTAGACTCATCACAAGCATGGGGAGTAATAATGATAACAGGTATGCTGATGCTATGGGCTATTTTTGGCGTATATCGAACAGTAGTTCAGGCAAGAGCTCCAAAACAATATACAGATTTAATTTGAAGGTGATGTTCTGACAATCCATTTGGGTACAGACTCAAATATTCGTCTTCAATCTCACACTGAAGAATTATTTGCTCGTACTGGATTACTTATTTTTGCATGGATAATAGTATCAATTCCTTGGCTGATAAATATTGATTCTGTATTAGAATTTTTGATAATCAAATTAGATCCTTGTGAAGTTGAATGTCTGAATCTATACCAACCTGAGAAATGGTCGGAATTGAGATGGCTTGCTTCTGCAATACTAGGTTTTGCCACAATAATGCCATTAATGAGCCAACAATTTTGGTCATTTGCTAAACCTGGTTTGACTAGTAGTGAGCAAAAGTTGTTCAGAATAACCGTAATTTTAGCCCCATTAATATTCCTTGTAACATCATACTTGACATTATTCATTGCTTTGCCAAATCTATTTTCTCTTGGACATTCAATACAATCTGATTATGGGTTCGTAGCCAAATATGACGTCATAAATTTAATCAGTTTTTCCACCGCAATAATATGGATGGAAATAATTGTAGTGTTTGCAACATCAGTAATGATTGCCTCTGGTTTAAGTGGAAATATGGATTCAAGTAACGCCAATTGGTGGCGTATTAGAGTTTATGGAATTGTCATAATGTTGACTCTACTATCGTTTTATGAAAGAACCACAAATGGACTCTTGATTGGTCTATCGAGCATTTTATTGATTGAATTATTGTCAAGACCTTGGACTATTAAAGCCCCAAGATATCAGGTTGGAATGGAAGAAAAATTTGACTCACATGGTGAGATTGTGACTTATTTGCACGTTGTTTGTGGTTGCAAAGGCCATCAGGAATCAACTCTAAATTATCCACATACAATAATAGAAAATGTATGTAGTCAACAAAATAAGCAGGATGATTTGCTGAGGATTTTGATGTTTAATCAGCCAGACAACATTCTGTTATACAAATGTGAAAACCAACAGTTTGTCAATACTTTTCAATCGCAGATATCATCGACTAAATGTAAAATAATTACCAAATAACCTAACATAACTCCCAAGATTTGATACCATACAGACTCTTGCTATGGTTGATGAAAGGCAAATGGTTGGGTATACCACTAATCATTTTACTACTTAGTGCATCACTCATTTCCTTTTTGAACCAAGAGCAGGTTGAAGATTGGCTACAGAGCAATTCAATTACTATAGATCAAGATCAAATAGGGACGTTAATTATTCAAGAAAATGAAAAATGGCCAGTAATAATAGTTAACTTCCAAGACCAAATTATGGACTCTAATTCCGCTTTAACCCAGACTGAACAATTATTAATTCCTCACTCAAAGAATTACTTTACCGAATTATCAAATAATTTTGTCAACTTGTCTATTGACATACACCCAACGGTATTTACTGCTAATGGGGTGCTAGCTGATTATGGGGCCGATAATGGTGTGGAAAGAGATTCTTCAACCAGCGGCACTCACTTGCCGACAAACTTGGCTAGTGAGGTAATAAATTCCAATAAGAATGGATTAGATTGGAGTAAATACGATTTAAACTCAGATGGGTATGTTGACAGATTACTGATATTACATACAACCGTTGGTCAAGAAGTCGGAGGTAACTCTGACAGAATCTGGAGCCATTTTACCACCCTGGACGAAACTATAGAACTTGATGATGGATTAAAAATTGGACATTACACTATGGCGGGTTTAGGTTCAGGGACTGCGGGATTTGGTACAGCAATGCATGAAATGTTGCACCAAATGGGCGCCTATGATTTGTATCCATCACATGGAGACCAAACTTCACTGTGGAAAGGCGTTGGTGATTGGGGAATAATGGCTAGTGGCAATTGGAATGGCGGTGGTAGCACCCCTGCATTACCAATGTCATCGACTATGGAAACAATTGGATTGAATAATTATCAAACCGTGGAAATATCTTGGACCCAAAGTGATGGTTTTTGCCAAGGACCTGAATTAATTTTTGATATTAGTCAGAATTCAAATACAAACTATAAGATTATGATTAATGAAGATGAAAACGTTTGGATTGAATACCGTGGGAATAATAACTATGATGACATTCTACCTAGTGATGGAATCTTAGTGTCATATCAAGATAATTCTGTAGATGGTTTCGACGATAATGAATTAAATGTTGACAACCAGAGACCTTATCTAAAAATAATCGAAGCAGATGGCAATCAAGATTTATTACAAGGTATGAATGAAGGTGATGCTGGCGATGTTTTTACTAACGGTACCACATTTGGTAGTAAAGGGATAGAAATACGTAACCATGATGGTTTCTTGGTTGACTGGTACGCAGAAGTATCCATTGGAATCCAACCGGTGATACAAATAAAATCAGAATTTTGTGAGTCTAACCTAGTAGGAGATTTACCTGATCACTCTGTCACAATGCTGGTGAATGAATCTATTGAAATGACACTCTTATCGACAATTGATTGCCAAATAAACAATCAATTACAATCTACTGATGGACGTTTAATTGCCATCTCTAGTAACGAACTATATGCTGGAATTGAGAAGAAATTAACAATATCATTTAATTCCGTAAGTAGCCCTAACACTTTGACCAAACTTACCGGCAAATTAGTGTGTGGAGAGGAGTTTTTAGATGTCGAAACCCAAATTTTAACATTATCAAGAATACCAACCAGTGGGGAATACAAATCAAAAATACCTGCTAATACAAATTCAGCAATATTAATTCCAATTACCTCTATAGGCCAAGGTAGCCAAACTTTCGAGGTACATATTGATGGAGCATTAACAAGAATTGCTCAGTCAGCTAATACCGTAACTTTGAGCGGAAATGACGATGTGTTATCAATCGAAATAAACCCTAACGGCCTACTAACCAACAATATGCTAATCAATGGAAATGTCGAAATTATCGATGGTGCGGGAAATACATGGGTTATAGCAATACATTTGACAGCAGAAAGTGATGGATTGTCATCAATAAATGATTTTATAGGCCCGGGCCAAATGATTAGTCTGGCATTATTATTTGCTGCATTGTGGATATTTCTAACCATGCGGGAGTCTACATCAAAATCTAGTAAATCAAATGGTGGGGAAGAGATTAATCTTATATCAAATACTGAAGAAATTCCATTAGACGCATGGGGAAGACCGTTAGACGATTAGCTTCTACCGGGGAGCCATCGCTTGATATTCATGAATTTCCAGTCTTCATTTAGTGGAATTGCACACACCCATTTTTTGTGAACTCCTTCTGCAAGTCTAACAGATAAACAAATACCCTCCCATGATGAAGGTGCATCAGTTATTGGTTGAAGTAACCATGGAGCATGGGACTTACCAACTTCATCATCATATACACGCCACTTACATCCGTATTTGAAACCCGGCCGGAGAATACATCCAGAATTGGCTAATTTATTGAATAATGAATTATTTAGGTTAGTACCAGATAAATGTGATTCAACCCAATCAATTTCCTCATTTCTAAGATTTATTCCTGATAAATGTTCTACACCAAATGATGGTAACGGCCAGTCTTTAGCTTCACTTAAAAAAACACCTGATGAAGATTTAGTTCGGTTAGATAACGATTTTTCAACATATGAAATTTCTTTCTCACTCAGTTGGTTCCACGTTTTTTGGTTACCTAAAAGTTGGTCATAACTTATTTGATACATTGTTATATCCATCTCATCATCAATGACAAAAACTTCCGCGATACAACCAGATTCCTCAACATCAGCAACCCACTGGTTTAATGAATCCCAATCTACATCATGGAACGACCAAAACCAACGAATTTGGGAAACTGGATTTGTCGAGAAATGTGATTTATTTCTAGGCCATTTAACCGCAAAGGTGCCTTCACAATAATCATGTTTAGTGAAATTGGTGATTGGAATTATAATTTCGCCGCCCGAACGAGCAACGTCGAATATTACTGATTTAGCAATAAAGTCTGAATCAAACTCAAGTCTATTTTTCACCCAATCGTTGGTAACTGGAATATGTCGATTCCAATGACAAAATAATACTTCGATTGGATCAAGTGCAATTCCTTCATCTACCGTAACGCCGATACCACTCTTTTGATTGAGTCTGGCTCCTAGGGGATTAGGTAAAAACCATCGTGAACCCATCTCTTGGGGCATAGGATGAGGACTTGATGGAGATTGGTCGTCATCATCTACCAAACCAATTGGACGTTTTGTTCTAACTCGGGGATTGAACTTCCGAGATTGACGGGCCATAATACCCGGTCAATGGACTGGCATATTATACAAACGGAGTACCGCTGGTACTATTTGCTTGTTGATGCAAGGGTTAAACGGTGAGGAAATGGTTGATGGTTTTCTAGGCTCCCTCACAACAGAACAACGAATGCTGATTCACTTGTTTGACAATATATTACCAAGCAATCAATGGGAAGCACCTGTAGCGCTTACACAAGCAGGAATATCTGCTGCAGTACACGTGCAAAGAAAACACGTTCCTAGAACATTAAAGCGACTAGAGAAGGCTAATGAAATTGAAGTCACTAATCGGCATGTTCCTGGAGGAAAGCAGCGAAGAAAGGTATATTCATTAACAACTCAAGGAAAAATTAGGGCTAAATTAGTTGTTGATAATGTTCTGTCTGTAATAATTGACTACAATGGTGATCCAACTGCAATTGGCGATATATCCAAGAATAATCGTCGAATTCT
Source organism: uncultured Candidatus Poseidoniales archaeon (assembly GCA_964014545.1). Classification (GTDB taxonomy): domain Archaea; phylum Thermoplasmatota; class Poseidoniia; order Poseidoniales; family Poseidoniaceae; genus MGIIa-L1. Next base: position 16,971 of record CAXGZX010000004.1, read on the forward strand.
TGAAATTCTTGCACATATTGATAGTAATCTGGGATACCATAATGATCCTGTAATAACTTCAATCGCTAAGCCATCTGGGATAGCATCTCTAGATGCTCAGAGTAGCGAAGAATTGATGAAAAGAATGTTTGCTAGGGCATGGGAAGATGGTAAGATTACTAATGATGAACATCAATTAATAACTGAGGTGGTAGATTTTTTGGGAATGCACCCTGAGAGAGTTAGAAGGTTATCCGAGGATGCAAGAACTGCAATTGATATCCCGCCACCTGAGGATATTTACCTTGAGATGTTGAGACAAGCCCTAGTGGATGACCAAATTATTGAGGAGGAAGTTGCTCTATTAGATACCTTTAGAGTTGCTTTTGGGATCGATGAGAAAATGCATGCAAATTTACTCGAAAAAGCTGTACTTGAGCCGCTATATCCTGAACATATCCTAACCTACTATTCAGCTTTAGAAACTGCCATGGATGATGGTATTATCACTGGCGACGAAAATGCCATGCTAAATACACTAAGGGTTTCATTAGATATTTCAGAAGGTGAACATGCCAATTTATTAGCCAAGATTCGCGACAGCATAAAGTGAAGATAGAATTTGCGTAACATTGAGGGGACAACTATGGGAATGACCGACACAGAACATGAACAACATGACAAGTTAAACTCAATAATCCATAAATTAAATGAAGAAAATTCAGGCAACATTGTACTCATAGGTGACATCATGCTTGATTGTTACATTCACGGCTATGCTAATAATTTAAACTCCAGGGCACCAGTTCCTGTATTACGTGAAACCCATCGAGAAGAAGATGTCGGAGCTGCTGCTCACGTTGCACGTGGTCTAGAATCAATGGGTTACCATGGTAAAATATTCGGCATTGTGGGTGATGATAAGGCAGGTTCAAAAATTATCGAGTATCTTGAAGATGAACATGTTGAAACCAGCGGTATTGCTATTATTGAAGGTCGCACTACCACAGTTAAAACTAGGATGCTAGCAAGTAGGGAGAGTCTAATTCAAGGAGAGCAACTACTCTTAAGATGGGATGTTGAAGGTGATGAAGCAATTCCAGAACCTGCTCTTGAGGCAATATATGACCAAGCAATTGCCAACTTATCAGACGTTAATTGTGTAATACTCTCAGATTATGGCCAGGGTGTAATATATGACCAAGGCGTTGAGAGAATAACTAAACACGCAAAAGACAACGGTATACCAATAATTGCTGATCCGAAATTAACTGGTCTACATAGAACTCATGAAGTCGATTGGATTATTTTTCAGTCAAGAGGTTTTGATTTAATGAAACGTAGGATAGGGGAAGCAGATGATAGATTAGCTGCTGAGTCTTTAATTAAATCATATGGCTGGAAACATTTAGTAGTTCTCGCAGGAGAAAATGGTGTCACAATTTTTTCCAAAGATCAAGACACCGTTCACGCTCCATGTACATTATCCCAATTACGGCAGATAATTGGATTGATTGATGCTGCTGTAGTAGCGATTGCTGTATCAATTTCTAGTGGTTTTGATGTATCTGATACTGCGCTGTTGACAAATGCTGCTTGTGAATGTATTCTAGGTGCTGAAGCGACAGATTCTTTTTCTTTGAGCAAAGAAGATTTAATTCATCGTGTTGGTGAAATTGCCTGGAATCTGCAAGTTTCCAAACGCTGAGGGTCAATATGAGTTTTTGGACTCGAGAAACTACAGCAGACATTGGTCTGCGAGTATTCTCCAATAATTTGTCTAATCTATTCAAAGAAACTGCCATAGGTATGCAAAGTCTGATAATTTCTAACCAAGAAAATCTATTATTAAACCAGAAAATTCGTCACACATCACAATGGAATGTAACATTTAACATTACCAATGAATTAGATTATGAGTCTTTAATGATAATTTGGTTGGAGGAAGTACTTTACCGACTAGAGGTCCATGGTGAGTTTTTAGTTGATGCTCAATGTATGATTGAAGTTAATGAACATGAAATGTTTTGCCAATCTCAAGTTTCTTGGGTAAAATCATCTGAAATAAATAAAGAATTAGAAATAAAAGCGGTAACATCACATGAATTTTTGATTCAAGAACTCAAACTAGGACAAAGTATTGTTAGCAATGAACTGGACATTCCAGAAATGGTTGGCCCAGGGTGGATTTGTGACGTAATATTTGACATCTAAGTGGGAATTCCTTAGGTGGACGCTCGTCCTCTGTAGCAAAGCCCACACACTTTCTCCATCCCGCTACCCCACAGCACCCATGGCTCCGAGTAGGGCTGCTCCGTTCCCGGCCTGACCTGATTCCCCAGTTATTCATTTCCCGTTTCCCTCCGGATACGGTTCATGACACCCGAGTCATGTAGGGGCGAGACATCAACGTCCGCGTGTAGAAACCACAGAGCCGCTCTCGCCGCCCCAAGGCTTTCAGCCCACCATGAAGACGATTTGTGGTACAGGGTACGCCTAGCTCCCCACCTATCCCGCTACGCCCTGCCATGATTGGTATTTTAACGGAACGGTTATCCACTAAATTCATTCTTCATACTTTGAAGGACAAGATGTTTTAATTATCTCAGCTTCAAAGACATATTGTGAATCGATATATTTCAAGATACCTTTTGCGTATACTGTACGGTTGTCATCTAGTCCATTTGAAACTGATGCTTGGGCGAATTCGACTAAAATTTGATTGGTACTACCGTGCAAAATAAAGGTCATTGAAGAGTTATCAATACTGCCATCTAATACTTCACCTCTAATTGATATCTCATCACCTACATATTTCGATGGTGAGTCCATAATCTCATCTACGGTTCTAGTTGGCTCAGGTGATTGTAAGATGACTACTCCAACTAAAATCAAAGTTAACAATCCACCAGAGATTAGTAACCTAGTTCGTCTGGTAAACAGTTAATCATCCCCTTTATGGTCTAATCCAATCGCTTGTTCAATTGAAGTGAAGTTGTGCTCGCGTAACTTCTTCTTTAACCCCTTGACAATATCTTTGCTAATACTTGGCCCTTGAAAAACAAATGCACTATACGCTTGTAGTAAACTTGCGCCGGCAGTTATCTTCTGCCATGCATGTTCGGCATTCATGATTCCACCAACACCAACAATTGGAAATTTACCATCCGTGATCCGGTATATTAGTCGGATGAACTCTGTTGATTTATCAACTAAAGGAAGGCCGCTCATTCCACCATTTTCAGCCATAGTCTTAGCATCTTTAGCATCAGTTGTTACAACTCTTGAAACAGTTGTATTAGTGGCAACTATTCCTGAGCAACCTGAGTCAATAGCCGTTTTTACTATCAATTCTAATTGCTCGTGAGACATATCCGGGGCTACTTTCACTAAAATTGGTTTAGCGGGTAAATTCTTGGTTTGACAATTGTTCTGATTAACCTTCATGCAGGAAGCGATTATTTTTGACAAATCGTCTTGGTTTTGCAAATCTCTAAGATTAGGAGTATTTGGTGATGAAACATTAATGACGAAAACATCTCCATAATCCCACAACCTATCCATAGTTGTAGAATAGTCAGTATGGGCCTCGGAATTATCAGTGAGTTTGGATTTTCCAAGATTAACCCAGATGGGAATATTAAGAGGGCCATGTTTTTTGAAATGGAGATCTAAAGTCTGGGAAATTTTTTCTGACCCAGGATTATTAAATCCCATTCTATTTATCAGAGCTTGATGTTTGTTGGAGCGGAACATGCGGGGTTTTGGATTACCGGATTGCTCAAGCATTGTAACACCACCAATTTCTGCAAAGGAAAGACCGATTGCTTGCCATCCAAGTAATACTTCTGCCTTTTTGTCCATCCCTGCCGCAAGGCCAAAGGGATGTTTGTAGGAATGTCCAAAAACCTCGACAGGCAAATCATGTTTAGTTTGGTAAATGACATTCAAAGCCAATCTAGAGGCGGAGAAAGCGGACAATTTCTTTAGAAAATATAGCGACCTGTGATGCGCTTTTTCAGAATCCTGAAATTTCAACGTGGGGCGGATGAACAAGCGATATGGTAACCCCATGAAACTTCCACAATGACGGTATCATTCAAGACTTACCCCTCATTGGCCCAAATGTGCAGATGAATCACCCTCTATGGCCAGTTGTCAGGGAGGCAGCAAGAAGAATCGTTAGATTAGAAAATTTAGAAATCTATGCCCCTAACGAATTTAGAGAATCAATTAATGAATTGTCCAGCAAAATATCAGACCATATTCCTCAACGAGCAAATTTTCCCAAACATGTTGAGTATAAAGAAAATAATATCAAAATTTATGACTGCTCCAAGAAGGTTCCTAAATTGATCATTGAGGTGAGCTTGGTTGAGCCAGACATGGACGTTTGTTGGGTAAAAATGATCGCAGAGGTCGGATTTACAGCAATAATAGATTCCTGCTTACAATTACTTGAAGCGGGATATCCTGGTTGTATCGGTTGTGATGATTCAATCCAAGAGGGGCGGTGGAATGAGAAAAAATTTAGAAATTCGCTCCAACAAAATTCTGTATAAATTTCCCGCCAAATTTTACTAGATACTAAAGTATCTATACAAATCTTATCTCAAGAGAGGGTTCAAGTATCGTCGGTTCTGCCGCATTAATCATGGCAGTTGTAATCATCGCTGAGAAACCAAGTGTTGCTGAAGACATTGCCAAAGTATTGGGTGTTGGGCAAAAAACTGACACCCATTGGCTCTCTGATGACATAGTTATTACGTGGGCTGTGGGACATTTATTAGAATTGAAAACTCCCGAAGAATATGATGATAGACTAAAAGATTGGAGAAAAAGTGTAGATTTACTACCATTTATTCCTGAATCATTTGAATTGAAGCCCAATAGTGGTAGAGGTAATAACCGAAAGCAACTTACAGCAATAAAAAAATTAATTTCTCCAAAAAATTGCACAGAAATTGTCAACGCTTGTGACGCTGCAAGAGAGGGTGAACTAATCTTTAGGCGCATTATTGAATTTGCCAAATCTAAGGTTCCAATGAGTCGGATGTGGCTCCAATCGATGACTCCAGACTCAATTTTGAAAGCCTACGACGGTAGACAAGATGCTGAGACTTACTCACTACTTCGAGATGCGGCAGTTAGTAGAGCGGAAGCAGATTGGATAATCGGTATGAATGGCTCTCGAATAGCTTCGACATTCCTTCGAACCGGTAGGAATGATGGGACTTCAATGTCACTTGGTAGAGTTCAAACAGCGACATTGGCAATGATTGTCGATAAAGAGCTGGATATCTTGGGGCATGATGCAAAGCCGTTCTGGGAGTTAGAAGCAGAATTCAAATCAGATGATTGTCAGTGGAGTGCAAGATGGGAGCGACGTAATAATGTTGAGGATAAAGAAGATCCATTAACCAAAGCACACAGAATAACCCAGGAGTCGGAGAAGAAAATACTAGAGGATTTGATTGGTTCTGATGGTGATTATATCACTACCCAAAAACATCGTGATTCAAAAGAAAATCCGCCACTAAATTTTGACTTGACGACTCTACAAAGAGAGGCTAACAGCACCTGGTCTTGGACATCTAGAAGGACACTCTCTGTAGCACAGGAATTATATGACACTCACAAATTAACGACATACCCTCGTACAGACTCTCGACATCTTCCTGAAGATATGATGGAATCTATTGGCAAAACTATCAAGCAACTAGGAGCCCAAGAATTTTTGTCTGCCCACAGTGAAAGATTGACTAAAAATGGTTTGAAAAACGTGTCTAGAAATTTTGACAATGCCAAAGTATCTGATCACTATGCAATTATTCCAACTGGCAAATTACCGCAAAGTAATCTAAGTAATGATGCACAAAGATTGTATGAACTAATTTGTCGGCAATTTCTTGCTTCATTCCACTCTGAAGCGATTTGGGATGTTCAAACGAGAACCACTAGTAAATCTGATCATGATTTCATTAAGGAAGTTAGAATTTTAAAAATACCTGGATGGAGAGAGGTTAAACCAAAAAGTAACTCTATTCCTGAAAAGTGGAATAATCTTTCATCTAATCCAGCAAATACAGAACTAATTTCTCATAAATTCAAGGAAGAATTTACTAAACCGACAAATCGGTTGAAAGAAGCTAAATTATTATCATTAATGGAAAATGCAGGACGAAGTATCGATGATGATGAGATGGCAGACGCGATGAAAGGTAAAGGCCTAGGCACTCCTGCTACTAGAGCGGAAACAATTGAAAAACTAATTTCTCGGAATTTTATTCAAAGAGCACGTTCTGGTAGTCTACGAGCCACACCAGGTGGAATAAAATTAATTTTATTACTCAGAGCCATTCCTGTGGAGTGGATTACATCACCAGCATTAACTGGGGATATGGAAGCCAAACTTTCCTCGGTACAGGTTGGTGATTATTCACGAAAAGAATATATGAAACTGATTTTTGAAATTGCTGATGAAATGGTTCAAAAAATAAAAAATCATGACAGAAATGAATTATTCAATGATGTCGAATCGATTGCACCGTGTCCAATGTGTAAAAGTACTCTGAAAGAAACTGTTTTGTCTTACATCTGCTGTGAAAATACCGGAAGAGACTCTGGTTGTGATTTTGTTCTTTGGAAGAATACTAGCGGAAGATGGTTTGATCGCAAAACTGCTACTAGATTGTTACAACAAAAGACCATCAACGATTTACATGGATTTTTCAATCGAAGTGGTGAGCCCTATACTGCTAGTATCAAAATGCTAGAAAATGGTACTGTGGAGTTTATTGGTGGTGGTGAATCAACCTCGTCAGAAGAAGATGCTGAATTGTGCGATTGTCCTACTTGTAGCCATGGAATCATTAGAATAAATTCTACGATGTATGCTTGTGATAACCAAGAATGTAAGTTTAGAGGCATATCACATGAAATGTGTAAAAGGAAAATTACTGAAGATGAAGCTAAAGTTATTCTGACCAAGGGCAAGTCACCATTGTTGGAAGACTTTACCTCAAAGAAGGGCAGGCCATTTAGTGCCTTTTTAGCCCTTGATGGGAATCGTGTCAAGTTTGAATTTCCCCCAAGAGAGGCTGCAGCAAATGCTAAGAAATTCCCAGTTATTGAGGGAGTAGTTGCGATTTGTCCAAAAAGTAAAATCGAAATTATTGAAAGTCCAACATTTTTCCAGCCTGCCACTAATGGAACTGATTGTAAAATTCAAATTGCACGAGAAATGTCTAAGCGCGAAATAACTAGAGAAGAGGCGAAAACTCTCATTGAAAAAGGTGAAATTGGTCCGTTTGATGATTTTATTTCGAAGAAAACCAACAAAAACTTCACAGCAATTCTTTACCTAAAGAAGAACCAGTCGGTTGGTTATAAATTTGCTAAAAAGTAATTGTTTAGCCAATTTTAGTCCACAACAATAAAACGCACCGGATTTCACACGAGGTCATGGACGATGTTTCGTCAAGCACAGACTGGGATGTAGTAATCGTCGGTGCTGGACCAGTTGGCGGCCATGCTGCAAATCTTCTTTCCCAAAGAGGACAAAGAGTATTATTGTTGGAAGAGCATTCGGAAATTGGCAGACCATTCCAATGTGCAGGTCTTGTAACCCCTAATGCGATGAAGCAAGTTGGATTGTTTGATACCATTCTCGAGGAAGTGGATGGAGCCTTGATTCATGGCCCATCTGGGACTTTAGTTCCTGTAGGCACTAGTGGTAAAGTTAGAACCTACGTTGTTTGTAGAAAACTGTTTGATGAAGGCGTCGTAAAACAATCAATGTTATCTGGCGCCACACTTTGGCTTAATTCTAAACCAATTAATGCTGAGTCAAATGACGATTGTGTAGTTATTAAGTTATCAAAAGAAGGTGTTGAAACCGAAATTACGACCAAACTTCTGATCGGATGTGATGGCGCCCACTCATGGACTCGCAGGCATTTCAAAATGGGAAGGCCAAAAGAACTGATGATTGGTTTTCAAACAGAAGTAGTTGGATATAAAAATCGTAAACGTTGGTTAGAAATGTATTCTGGTTCAGCAATTGCACCAGGTTTCTTCGCTTGGGTAATACCATCAGGTAACGATAGTTGTCGGATTGGTTTGTGGTCTACTGCAGACCGTTTAGAGGGGAAAAGTATTGAGGAATGTTACCACTCACTGCTCAATCATCCATTATGGAAAGATAGATTTGCTGATATCAAGGAAACCGCAAGATATTGTGGTCCAGTTCCAAGTGGTATGGTAAAAAAGCCCTATAAAAACCGAGTATTGCTTCTAGGAGATGCTGCTGGAATGGCAAAACCTACCACAGGTGGCGGAATAGGACCAGGTTTTGAACAAATAAATGGAATTGCAGATAAATTGTCATCAGCAATAGATAGCAATAATTTGTCCGAAACTAATCTAAAACATATTGCTAAGGCCCACTTCGAAAAGATGAAAAAAGATCAAAATAGAGCTAGGGCTCTGCGTAATTTGTTAGTTAGTGACTGCGAGGATACAGAATTAGACCACAATTTTGAACAGTTTGCCAAGCCCGAGATTATTAATTTGATAAACCAAGTAGGAGATATCGAAAAACCCGTCCCGCTTGGAATGGCTTTGCTGAGAAAAGTACCAGCGTTTAGAAAAATGGCATTAAAAGCCGGAATGAAGTTAATATTCAGTTGAGTGAATCATATGGATGACTTACTATTAGAAGAAAGAATAAGATATCCCCCATTTGAAAGTTATCGATTTCGGCCACAATTGCTACCAATAGGGGTGGCAAGAACTGAGATATCTAAACAGATTACTCGAGATGAAGCAAATGAGATTGTTTCAGATATGCCTCCACCATTTAGAATTGGTGATAAAAAATCTTGGCTTGTTGAAAGAAGGTACATTTACCAAGGTAAAACCTTGAAACTAAATAAAACGCATAACCAAGAAATGAGTGAAGCAGTTCCAAAAGATTCAGTAATTCATAAGCAGAGAACTGGTTGGTACTTAACTCCTAATTTGATACATTCACAAGCAAGAAAAATAATGAACTTTTCAGTCATTATTTTGTTAATTGCTTTATCTTATTTATTCTTTGAACCTATATTGAGTCTTTGGGGAATCCCCAGTATTGGTACTGGGCGTGTTAGATTTGGACTGCTTGATTATCCATTATTGGCTGTCATCGTAGTGCCTATTTTATTCATTCCAATAATAATGCGAGTTGGGGCAAACTTCTCTGATTTAATTAAGCAAAGACGCTTTCTATCCGCCCCACCGCCCGAACCAGAAATCAAGTTTCATTCAGATACCACATCTGGTGAAAATTTAGTTGTTGAAATTGAATTTCCACAAGCTCACAAAACTTGGGGTAAAAAACACGTATTGTGGCGTGTTGGAGTATTACCACCTCGCAGAGATAAACTAATGGAAATATTAGGTCGAGATGCTGACGGACAACCCGCTCCGGGATTGACCACAGAATTACCCCATCATTGGTCTGTGGACCTTGATGACGGTACCGGTGGAGGAGAGGATTTACCCATGCAAACGAATGAGATCAAGGGGGGATTATTTTTGAAACCAATGAGGATAATGAATCAATCTGAAATAATTCCATTAGCTGAAGGTCCCACTACTATATCACCGCCGAGTGGTAAATGGCCGGGTACAATCTTTTCCTCCTTAATTCGAATTCATTGGGAATTAATAGTGGTAATTGAAAGAGAAAATCAGTCAGAACTACTATGGGTACAGCCTTTGAAGGTAAAACACTCTTCCAATTACACAGAAACAACTGCTACAGTAAATAGTGGGCGAGCAGAAACTAACCACCCGATGTCACTAAGTTAGATTAGATAACCTGGGACGGTATTGGGGCTGGGTATTCTTTCGCATTACTTTCAGTAATGATAGTTGGCAGATGATTGTAATTACTATCACGCTTTGATGGTATAAATCCAGCCCTAATTATTGTATTTTGTAATTCAATTTCAGACGCAGATAATTTGGTTGTACCTGATGCTGATACTACATTCTCTTCCATCATTGTAGACCCTGCATCATTTGCGCCTGCGAGTAAAGCCATTTGAGCAACACCTAATCCCATAGTCGGCCAAGATGCTTGTATGTTATCGATATTATCAAAAAAGAGTCTTGATATAGCAATATGTCGAATGTATTCAGTTGGTCCAGCGCCTAAAACATGTTTGTTTTCACCACGATTACGTTTGCCAAAGGTATTACTTTCAAGTTGTACTGGCCATGAAATAAAGGATGTAAATCCATTATCATAATTGTCCAGGGAAGTGTCTTGTAGTTCTCTTATTCTGTCCATGTGTTGTACTCTATTGCGTAACGATTCGCCAAAGCCAAAAACATTTGTCGCACTTGTGGTCATTCCCAATGACTGAGCTGTCTTCATCACATTTAGCCAATTCTCTGGAGAGCCTTTTTTGGGTGATATGTCAGTCCTTATCTCATCTACTAGCATTTCTGCCCCCCCGCCTGGAAGTCCATTCATACCGGCATCGCCGAGTCTGGTCAAAACTTCATGAATTGTTAGTTTAGCAACGTCCGCAATTCCTTCGATTTCAATTGGACTAAAACAATCCAAATTTATTGTTGGATGATTTTCCACCAGGTGTTTTATTAATGATTCATACCACTCGAATTCAAGTGAAGGATTTACGCCACCCTGCATTAAGATACGTGATCCACCAATATCTTCTAGTTCTTTCACTCGTTGAGAAATTTCTTCATATGATTGAGTGTAATTTTCATCGTGACCAGGAGGTCGATAAAATGAGCAAAATTGACAATTTATTGTACAAACATTTGTGTAATTTATGTTTCTATCTACTAGATATGTCACAATACCGTTTGGGAATAGCTTTTGCCTCCTTTGGTTGGCTGCAAAAGTAAGTTCGTGCAGTGGTGCATTTTCATATAATTCGGTAGCCTCTTCAACCGATAACCTCAACGAATCACTGTTATTTCTAGACCATTCTTGCTGACGTTGAAGAATAGACTTCCAGTACATAGTTAACACTCAGACATTCTTACCAACGATTGATTCTATTTCAGTGATTGTTTTAGGACACATTTCAGTTAACACTATTGGGCCATTTTCTCCTACTAAAACATCATCCTCAATCCTAATTCCAATATTTGAATATCGTTCTGGACAGTCCACATCTGGTCGCCATGCACCAAAGTATAGTCCCGGCTCAATAGTCAAACACATGCCAGGTCGTAATTTTCTTGGTTCGCCATTTGGCAAATATATTCCCACATCATGTACATCTAGACCAATCCAATGACTAGTATTATGCATATACCAATCCTTTAATTGTCCGGTTTTGCTATCTAGAGCTGCTTCTAATGTTTGAGATATAACTCCAATTCTTATCAATCCTTCAGCCAGGACTTTCCTAGCGGCCTCATGTGGAGCAGTATATGGATTACCGGGGACACATTCGTTTATTGCCGCAATTTGAGCATCTAAAACAATCTGGTAGATTTCTTTTTGAGGTTCAGTGAAAATTCCATTGGTCGGCCATGAACGAGTAATGTCTGCAGCATATCCTCTAAATTCAGCACCTGCATCAATTAGAACGACATCGCCATCTGTGCAGGGGGAATTATTTTCTTTGTAATGGAGGATTGTCGCATTTTCCCCACTTCCAACAATTGATGGGTAAGACCATCCGGAGGTCCCGGCATATCTGAAAAACCCTTCAATAACTGATTGGAGTTGGTTTTCAGTTGCATGTTTACCACCATGTCGCATTGCGGCAATGTGTGCTAAACTAGAAACATCTGAAGCAAACTGCATTTGGTCTATCTCTGAACTGGACTTAATAAGCCTCATTTCAGCAATTTTATTACTGGGATCTTCAACTGAAATTGGCCCAGTACCAAGCCTTTGCCTAGCTCTGTCTCGCTTCTTGATTGAAGAAACTACTAATTCATCTATCGATGACATTACCCCCATTCTATGAAACACTCGATTGGCTTGTGATAAAATCCCATTCAAAGTTGATTCCAAATCATCAATAGAGTGTGCCTGGTCAACTGGCCAATCTTTTTCCGCCCCTTCTAAGCCTGGTCTTCTACCTTCCCATATTTCTTTCAAAGTATCTTTTGGTTGAACAAAAAGATGAGTTTTCCAAGTCCCAGAAGCTTTTGTTGCGCACATAATCGATTCAGGTTCTGTCCATCCAGTCAAGTATAGGAGGTTACTCTGGGTCCGGTAGGGGTGGTGAACGTCGTTAGAATGAATAGTCACTGGAGAAGAGCAAAGAATTAGTACATCTGATGGTTCAAAAGTTGAATACAATTGATTTTGTCTTGAAATGTACTCTTGAATTGAGATAGGTTCTGGCATCTTACCAACATTAGCAAACATCCTCTCAAACATAATACTCCCACCAGTTTTCCCCTATTCAATCCTTGCTTGAATCTAATTTTTCCACTTTGGCAATTTAAACTCACCATTATTCTTCTTAATTATGAGTATTAATGATAGTGAGATTATAATTATGATAAAAGAAATCGAGGCAAGTATTACTGGGGAAAAGTAAGCATCTTCATTTGTCGTAGAATCTTGTTTCAATGTTAAAGAAAGTTGTAATGTATCTTGGGCACCATCGTCATCTGAGACAATTAGGATAATTTCATAATATCCAGGTTGAGTTATTACCTCCTTTGAAAGATTCTCGCCAGTATGAATTACTGACCCGTCATGGTACCACTGGAAAATTAAATTTGCCTGATCGTTGGCGGTATCAACAGAAGTTGAAGCATCAAGATACCATTCACTGGCAACATCAAAACTCATACCTGAAGTTATTTCATCGTTAGAATATAGATTAATCACGGGGTTAGTATTTCGTACATCCACAACATGGGATACTCTGGTAAAATGACCAACTGAGTCAATCGCCAGTAAATTAATACTCCAATTTCCTGATTTATTAAAAGAAATTTTAGCACTATAATCATCGATAATCTCACTATCAAATAGTGCCCTAATATTCCCATTTGGATTGGTGAGAGTCCAAGTAATAGCAACATGAGAACTATCATAGCCATCATCAACCATAATTGAATATACGGTTTGATTCATTTCAATGGCATCTTGGTCTCCAAAAATAGTGACATTAGGCGGATGTAAATCAAAAGTTAACACTTTACTATCTAAATTCGAACTTCTCAAATATGAATCTCGAAAGATAATGTTGAATAACCAATTTCCATCTCCAACTTGCAGATCTTCTTGGTCAATTTGTATCATGTACAATCCGTCATTTTGTACACTATACATCAATTCAACGATAAAAGAATTGCTCACGCACGCCTCCCCTGAATATTGACAAACTTCTGCTCTGAACATTGAAATATTTAACCCGTCATTTAATTCAACTTCACTAATTGGCCATGTGACTGCATAGTTGAGAATTATATCAGAAGTTTCACTGGGTGATTGGAACAAAGGTATGTTTTCGATAACTGGGAAGTGGTCAGATTCACCAAGGTATACTATGATTTTAGTTTCGTGAGGATGAGGATTGTTAGATTGGTGTATTATGGTAAAATCACATGTACAATTTAGTTGTGCGACAAAAATAGATACTTCCCAATACCAAACATTATTTTCGATTATAACCTTTTCAAAAATATTAGATTGATTTATTGGATTATCAGTATTTTCAATACCTGGTAAGATTTCATTGATAGACCATCTCAATTCATCTGCTGGAAAAGTAGATGACCCGCTGAGATTCAAATATTCATCAAAATGTTCTCCACCATTTTGGTCTATGGTCAAATTTTCTGATGGATTATGATGAGTTTTGCCTGGTACCGCCGAGGTAGTACTTAGCAGCATGGAAAAGGCAAGCAAGATTGTACACGTCACCGTAACAATACGCTTGCCCATATTATTTACAAAGCAGTAACAGTCAAGAAGTTTCTCTCTGCATGTTCAATAATCAAGCAAACGGGTCACAAAGTTCACCCTGACCAGGGAAGCTTACCGGGTCTCTTGGATTGGTGTCCCACTTGTATTCACAGTAGTTTACATGACCGTCGCCATCTGTATCAAACATACGATCGGCAGCATCATATGGGTCAAAATCAAAGTGGTATTCCCAACCAGTTGCCATCCCATCATCATCATGATCTTGGAAATAAACCTCTGGTCCATCGTTCCATTCATCCCCGTCGGTATCATTTGATACAGGATTAGTATTATTCTGCATTTCCTCATAATTGGTGTAGTTAGCGAGATTGTCATAGAATTGTTTGCCGTCTGGAGTGTTGATATCGATATGACATTCTGCATTGGATGGATCATTATAGCCTGGACAATATCTCTTTAGCAAACCAGTTTGGTTTAATCCATCTTGGTCAGGGTCTTCTTGGCCATCATCAATGCCATCTAAGTCACTGTCAATCATCGATGGATCAAGAACTCCTCTAGCTCCGTAAGCGGTTAAACTGGCATTATCAACTAAGCCAGATTCAATAGCGTATTGTGAATATTTCACTTCCCAACCATCAAACAGTAAATCTCCGTCAGAATCTTTGTCAACTGGATTGGTGTTCCACTTGTCTGGTGCTTCAGCACCATTCATCAAAGAATCATTATCAATGTCATAGGTAGCGTCAGGCAGACGACTTACACTAGACTGATCCGACGGGTCAAGAGCCCACCTGCCATTACAATCACATAGTGGGTTATTGGGAACACTAAATCCGGATAAATTCATTTCAGAAATCTCAAATTGTTTTTCTTGAATAAAGCCGCCTAAGGTATTAATCCAGATGTAGCCTCCAGGACTCTTTGCACAATTATTAGTTTGAGTGGGAACACAATTAGGAAGATTCCAAGAGCTTGTTGCTACCCATAAACTGTGAGAATTAGTATTGTCTTCTTCTGATTGGACTTGCATTTCCCATCCATCTAGCATTCCATCGCCATCTGTATCATTTACCAATGGATGAGTTTGTTCTTGGAATGGCCGTGGAATGTATAGAACTTCATTACCGTCCTTTAGTCCATCACCATCTGTATCGGAATTATTTGCATGGGTCAAAAAGCCGTCTTTTCCGACAATAACCTCTTCACCATCTTCTAAACCATCATTATCTGTGTCAAAGGCACATGGGCTTGTAGTATATGCTTCACCACCACCAACTGGCCATTGTAAGGTACCCCCACCACCAGTTGCTTCAAATTGATCGTCCAATCCATCACCGTCTGTATCTGGATTAGAAGCGTTAGAGCCTGAATCACAAAGTGAAGAATATTCCAAGAAATCAGACAAGCCGTCAGCATCTGTGTCAGGAAGACCTGGGTCAGAGACTACCAGTGTTATTTCAACACCACGATTTACCACAAGTATTTCCCAACCAAATACTTCGATTCCATCAATTAATCCATCATTGTCAGTATCAGCGTCCATAGGATTAGTTGAACGACCAATTATCAGGTTTGGTTGCCCATTCTCGTCAAATGGTTCATTGTTTTTGAATTTAGCCTCATACTCATCTTGATTAGTAAAGCGTTCGTTGTCCTCGACAACCACAAACCAAACAGTATCTCTAGATGTAATGATTTGATCGACAGATACATACATTTGGTAAATAGTTCCAGATGATGTTGCTGTTATTGTTACTGGCTCAGTTTGGCCACCTGCTTTAGTATACTCGGCTCTGACTACAGTTTCTCCCTCAGCAACAGTATCACCAATATTTTTCTTAATTTGAGTTACTCTTGTATTGAATACTAAATCTTCGTACACAGCAGAGCCATCTCCATCTTTATCCCATCCATCCATGTCTGGGTCTTTATCGCCGTTACTGCTATCTCTGGGGTTCAATCCATTATTTGTCTCCCAACCATCTGGCATACCATCAAGGTCGGTATCTTCTTGCCACGGAGATGTGAAATTTTCAGCCCCAAAAATAATTGCGGAACCGTATTCTTCCAGATTGTTCAAACCGTCATCATCCCAATCAAAAAATCCATCAGATGGATTGCTAGGGCTTAGTACGTCACCCTGTTCTAACGAGGTTAGTTTTAGGGCAGAGATTACGTTTTGTTCAGGGTATATCGAGTAACAATACTCATACCCATCTGGCATACCATCACCATCGGAATCCCAGTCAGAAGGACCGTTTAGTAAACCATCGTTATCGTCATCAAGGTAGAACCATGAGTTGTTTTTATCCATAAATGGTGCTGGGAATTCAAATGTCTGGCTATTATCTTCCCTAATTTGTTCATTACAATTTCGATAAACATCTTGCCCATTTCTATCAAAACTCTTGAAAATTCCAACAGCCCTAGTTAGCTGTAGATTTACACTGGAAATCTCTTCTGCATCGGAGAGTAGATCTCCGTCTGAATCTTGTGCAGTAGGATTAGTCCCAAATGTTTCTTCTTGGAAATTTGCCAAACCATCATTATCAAAATCCAACACATTGTCACATGAATGTTGGTCAAAACTATTCCCAAGTTCTTCCCATGTGGGGGTATTTTCATCTAGATTATATTTTTCTGTCAGCATTAATTTGACATCTGCAGTTAGCAGGACACAGTCCCAATTTCCGTTAAGTGGATCAAACAAGGTAAATGAACCGCCGGGAATCTCGACTTCCGTCATAAAAGTAGATTCCCACTTATCATTCAAACCATCGTTATCGGTATCAGACCGCTGAGGATCTGTTTCTAATTCCTGTTCCTGTTGATTTGTAAGTCCGTCATTATCTGGGTCTCCATTTGGTCCTTGATTAGGATCTGGCCAAGAGTCTGTCTCATTTTCCTGCTCTGCGTCTTGGACATCTGCTTCACCTGGATCTTGTTCCAACGGATCAGATTCACCATCATCTAGGGGATTTAGGCCGTGTTCAACTTCCCACCCATCCGACATACCATCGCCATCTGTATCTTCATCAAGAGGATCCGTACCATACTGAGTTTCTTCTAATATGTCTGCAAGTCCATCATTATCACGATCTAGCGCTTCATTGGTAGTTATCCCATCACCGATAATATCTTCTTCTACAGCGCTCTCGAAATTACCCAAACCCTCACTGGTTTGTAAAACCCCTGAAACTCCAACAAATATCGACCCAAATATCAATGTAGAGACAATCGCAACATAGGCCATTTGATTAGGATTCAAAGACATAACAATCACTTGGCTTATCGCCGGTATTGCTAGGTCTACATCTATCGGTTATAGAGATTAACCATTGTTGACCTAATTTGCATCTTCAAAAACATATTCCAACAACGGAAATATTTCCACTTTTACAGTCAGATTATCAAGCGTAATTGAGCATTTTGCAGACTTACCATTTGCTCGTTCCCAAACACCCACTAATTTACCAATAGATAGAGGTAAACATGGACATAAATTAAATTCAAAAACCGTTAAAGACTTATCTTGTTTAATTAATTTGGGCGGGGCATACCCAAAATTAGTCATATGTCTCACAATTGTTGGACCCCAATCTCCTTCATCCATTAAGTAAACAAAATTATCATTGGAAAGAAATACTTTCTTGGATGCTTCTAGCAACGCAATAAAGCCGTTTGAGTAAATCTCATCAAAGTCCACTAAATTCCATTTTTCTGAAATTTGTCCGGGAAACTGTTCCACAAAACCTGAACAATTGAAAATTAACCGATTGAAGAAATCACACGGGATCAAAAAAGATGTTCTGCCTTCGATTGACCATCCCAATTCATTTGATTCAAGTTTCACCTCACTATATTTTTTAGTCGTGGTAATTTCTTTTGAATAAGCCCATGGAATTGAGTTAAGTAAATTTGGAAGAGGCATTTCCTGCTTTGCATCTAACCGTTTAAAATTGATTACTTGGTTCGATTTTTGCGACCATTCAATTTTGAATCGCCGATTTTCTAACAATTCGATTGAGGATAAATAAAAGCCTGCAGCAACAGAAGCAAATAAATTAGTATTGATGGTTGTGTTATAAAAATCATTGACTCCCCATCCACAAATGTCCCAAAGTTGTTTTACTGATTTATGTAAACGTTTTTTCGCAAAAAACTTAGTTCTAGTGTCCCTCAAAGGCGACATTATCAATTCCAAACAATCTGCAGCAGAATTATGTAATATCCTGCCGATTGGTGATGATATTAGTGACTCATAATAATAAATCAATTTGTTAAAGTCCTCTTCATGAAATATGACCCACGAATTTCCATAAACATCCGTGATCTCACCAGAATCT
Organism: uncultured Candidatus Poseidoniales archaeon; assembly: GCA_964014545.1. Classification (GTDB taxonomy): domain Archaea; phylum Thermoplasmatota; class Poseidoniia; order Poseidoniales; family Poseidoniaceae; genus MGIIa-L1. The sequence goes on from CAXGZX010000004.1 coordinate 35,226, forward strand.
TGGAAATTAAACGTATCCCAAAATGTCTCAGTTAGTTGTTCATCATGAGTCTCAATATTGTCATCAGTAAGAGGCATAATTACACATCATAAAATGTATCCTGATTGCTCTTCTTCATTGAAACAGTACCTTATTGTTTGGAAATTTGACTTAAGAGTTGTAACATCCTGTTTTACCCGTTTCAAATCTTCATTATCGATAAGTGCTCTAGCAAATAATTTAGCAACTTCTGCCATCTCATTTTTACCCATTCCAACTCTTGTCAACTCTTGAACACCTAATCTAAGTCCAGAAGGAGTCAATGCCTTAGTATCACCAGGTAACATGTTCATATTGGTAATAATGCCAACATCTTCTAGTGTTTTTGCAGCCTTAGCACCGGCACCAGAATCTGTATCACCGTGCCTTGTTAGTACTTGATGGGAAGCAGTATAATTCCTTGATTCTGCCAGTACATCAAAACCTTCAGCAGCCAAAGACTCTGCTAACGCTCTAGAATTCTGTACAATATCCTTAGCATATGCCGCACCATATTCTTCAAATTCTGCTAATGCAACCACCTTTCCAGCCACGTGATGTAGGTGATAAGATGAGCAAACTCCCGGGAAAATAGCATTATTAAGTCGCTTTTGCATTTTTTCATCCTCTGAAGAGGATAGTAAGAAACCTCCTTGTGGCCCGGGGAAGGTTTTGTGCGATGACCCCGTCATTAGGTCAGCACCTTCTCTAAGAGGGTCTTGAAATTGTCCACCTGCAATTAGTCCAAGGACGTGGGCACCATCATACATCACAGATGCTCCAACTTCATGTGCAGCAGCTGAAATTTCTTTAAGCGGAGTAGGAAATAAAAACACTGACTGACCTATCAAACAAACTTTAGGACTAATTTCCCGAATTAATTTACAAGCCCCATCGATGTCTGGTTCCATGCGGTCAATATCCCATGGATAGGTTGACAAATCTAGATCTCTAAGTCCAACAGCACCCATTCTAGCATGCGAAATATGGCCACCATCTGCTGTAGATACCGCAGTTATTTTATCACCTGGTTTAGCAAGCGCTTTTAGAGCAGCAATATTAGAAACGGTACCAGAAGTTGATTGAATATTAGCAAACTTAGCGCCAAAGACTTGTTTTGCTAAAGAAATTCCAAGACTCTCTATGGTGTCAAAATCATCACAGCCCTGATAATATCTTTTGCCGGGCAAACCTTCTGCATACCTACCATGTAAATCGCTAGCAACAATTTTTTGCACCATTGGAGAAATAATATTTTCAGAAGCAATCATCCCAAGTCCATTACGGTACAGATTGCCACTAGCCTTTGTAGCATCCATTACGGCATTAGCTTTTCCTAATGTTTCGCTATTTGGTTTCCAAGCACCCGGTATATTGGCCATGAACCGTGGTAGTCAACTAGGTCTTTGAACAAATTGATAGTTGGTTAGTTATTTTTTTTCCTTCTGGATGGTGGTCTTCTTGATGTCTCCACTTTTGATTTAGGCTGAAATTTAGGCTTATTTGAATTTCTTTCAGAGATAATGGTATTTGTTGGAATCCCTCTTTTTGATAAGTCTAAGGTGTGTGCTGGACGGGCTTTTCCTGGGACCTTACCGGTTGGCCTTGCTCCAACGCCTTTCTTACGGTCAATGTAACCAGCCCTGCCTCGATAAGCGACTTTACCAATTAACCGCTCCAAAACAGGAGTACCTGAATCCTCTTCTTTAGGACGTTTCAGCCACCAACCGTCACCTAATGGTTTCAGTCTTGGTGGGCGTGACTTTGCCAATTTATTACTACGTCTTTTCAATCTTGATTTAATTGCTTTATCAGGCTCATTTGGTAAGTGCTCTGTCATCCATCCTGGAAGTCCTATATCGAGTACTACCCCATTCACGGAAACTAGTATTCCAGACAGTAGCAAATGAGTCCCAACAGGAATATTATCTCGCTTTGGAACTACTTTGAAGCGTTTCATTCTCTTAGCATATGCAACCATAGCTTTTTGATCTCTGTGCCTGATTAATTTCCTCTGTTGGCGCAAAACTCTGCGACTTGTCGAATGAGTAGTCAGTAATATAGCTGTGCCAATTATGCCTTCCATTTGACCAACTTCTGTGAAAGCATATATCCCAATAAGGAACCATAGTGGCGTTAGAATAAAGAAATTGAAGACAAATGATAATTTCCCAGATTGATATCTTGGAGTCATTTGTTTCCTTGTTGCTTCATGAGCGGTAATCAGTAGATTAGCATTTATTGCCTCATCCATACCACCCTTAACATCTAGTGCTGCTACGGAATTACATGGTGCTTGATTAATCCATTTCTTCATTGACTTTCCTTCACCATTAACCAACGCAACCTCAAACTCCTCAGCATCAACAGGCTGACCGAGTATTGCAGAAAGCGCCATGACTCTAGGATCATATTTGTCACTTTCATTTAGCTCCGCCATTATTGAACGAGCACTGTGCCAATCACCTTTGTCAATCAAGCATAATGAAGCAGCAATTCTAGGTCTTACCCCAGTTGGGTCAGCCCTTACCAACTTCAAAGAAATTTCCAGAGCCTCATCATGCATTCTTTGCGCACGCATGAGTGAAATCATAGACAGCTGAGCATTTCTGGAAAGTCTATCTTTGTTCAAGTAATCATTATTTGGTTTAGGATTCCAACCTCTAATCATTTGAGTTAAATGTTGCAAATGATTGATACAGGAATTATTTTCCCAATCCCAAAAATCATCTTCTGACACATTACCGCTCCATGGGTCTAACCATTCACATACAAAGGCAAGTAGTTCTGGTTCATCATATCCTTCAGGTTGCTCAAGTCCGTGTAGTGCATCTCTAGCAGCATCTAATCTACGAGAAGCCATATGGCCAGTTGCGATAATCATTCTAGCAATATCATCATCACCACCAGATTGGGCGAGTACTTTTCTTGCTTCTTCTATAGCCGAAGGCCAAAGTCCTCTAAGAGCCAATTCCCACATTCTGGCACGGCCTTTTTCGAATCTGATCACTGATTCGTCACCAGATAAAGAACGGCGTTGGAATCTAATAAGGGTATCAAGATCCTCTTGTAGAGCAGCTTCGTCGACCAAAGTTCTCATCCAATCTCCACCAGCAATTTTGACTGCACCTTCACGTCTTTCATCTGGGTTAAGGTCAAATCTCAAGTTTCTCAAGTGAGTGAACCTGATTATTGAAACTAACCATGTTAACAAGAATACCAGTTGACCAACGGCAATAAACATCCAAGTAGCTAATAACCGCATACCTTCATCAAAATTATTTTTCTCTAAAGTGTCAGTGAACGGCATTAGACTACCAAATTCTTTGTAACAAACCAACAGTAATAGTAAAACAGTGTAACCAGAAAACCCAGCGAAGGCAAATTTTAACTGTCGTGTCTGAGCTTCAACCTCTGTCCGAATATCCCTTGGGTTATCAATCACAACACCAAATACTCCACCAAAACTTTGACCACCTAACATCAAGTTTCTAGTCAATTCAAAAATGAACGCTAGACCTACAATAGCAATGTTTAGCGACAAATATAGTGATAGAAACTGTGGCATGCTCTTGATAAATTCCCAGTGAAATAAAATTTCAGATATCAAGTCTATACGTTCATAAATTGAAAACCCAATGATGCCACCATAATTTAGAACTTCGGTGGAATTATCGGGGTTATTTAATAGAATATGTAATACTGTAACAATTCCATTTAGCGCAGTGACTGGCATAGTAATCAGAAATATAACAAGCAATAATGAAAAGAATCTGTTGACGATTCTGGGTTTATCAGGGTCTATAGGATTTTTTATTCCATTAGCAGTACGCCATTTACCAATAAGAAGCATATTCCATGAAGCACCCATTATACGACCATAAGCAAAAATTGTTGGTGACATGAAAACCAACATTGCAAGAGCTAACCAAAATGGTTCAATTACTGCACCTTCAGACTCTTGCAGTCCATACAACAGAGAAGCAATGGTAATACCGACAATTATGAACAGAGTAAAAGTACGACGAAAGAAATCAACTATTGCACTTTTGTTGGCTTGGCTACGGTTTTTAGAAAGTTGGGCATTCATTGTTTCCCAAGGTGATATCAAAATTGGTATACCAACCAATACCCCTATCAGATAAAGAGTAGGAGTATAGAAATAGTCTGGATCGAAAAGGAATTCACCGATTAATATTAGGACACCTGTCATACCCATCATATACAGACCTAATCCATATCCCACCGAGCCTTCAGACAATAAATCTCTAGCATCTTCATTATCTCGGGTGACGCGATGAACTTCATACAGATCATCATCTATCTCAAAAGCCACTTGTAAGTTTGCTAACTGTATTGGAATAAACCATTTCCACATCATTAAAGCGACTAAAAACCCAAGGAAAACTGGTGCTAGATACATAATATCAAAGCCCGCATCACTAGAGCCATCTGCAGAAACTGCCTTTGAAAAAAGTTGGAAAAAGACAAAAGAAAAAACTAGCCATAAGCCAATCTTCTTCTTATCCATGAACTTGCGATTTAATGTATGCACATGAATACTTCGGTGATTAGTTTCTATGTCTAAGCAAAAAACGCTCTATGCGGTCGAATGCTTCATTCAAAACCTCAATATTTGGCAGATAAACAATTCTAAAATGACCCTTACCTAATTCCTCAGAAAAACCACTACCGTGGACTACTAAAACATGTTCTTCATGTAATAATTTTAACACAAAATCTTTGTCGTTTTCAGACCACTGCTTATCAATTAACTTAACAAACATATAGAATGCACCACCGGATGATTGAACTTCTAGGCCCTCAATATTAGCAATTCTATCCACACAAAGGTTCCTTTGATTGATAATTTTATCAGAATAGGATTTCATCCAAGTGCGGTCTGAATCCAATCCGGCTAAATATCCTAATTGAGCAGGTGTTGAGGCACACAGTCTTGAACGCAGTAATCGTTCAATGCCATCTCTTACCAATGTAAGTCTCGCTTTAGGGTCATGAATTCCAAGGTATCCAATTCTCCAGCCTGGTGCATAAAATACCTTAGATACACCATTCAAGACAAAAACAGGCACATCTGGTGAGAGACTAGCCACACTTTTTTGTTCGCCGGTAAAATCTAATCCATCGTAAATCTCATCAGCAATCACGATACAATTGGGATATTTTCTAACAATTGATAAGAGTCGAAAAATTTCGTCTTTCCCTACAACAGCGCCGCATGGATTGTTTGGATTAATCAACACTAAGAGTTTTACAGAATCCGACATTTTTGCTTCAATATCATCAAAGTCTAATTTCCAACCGTCATCTGGCTTCAGTTTATACTCAACTGTTTCTGCCCCATACATTTGTGGATAAGCCATGTAAGGAGGATAGTGAGGACCAGGAGCAAGAACCTGGTCACCTGCTTCTAAAGTCGCAGCAAATATGATCTGCAACGCTTCAGTAACTCCATGACAAACATAGATGTCTTCTTGCCTTGCTGGCCAGCCTTTTCGCCTTTCATCCTGAGCTATTGAGGAGCGTAACTCTGGAATACCATATGATGGCGAATACCCATTACTGCCATTTCTCAATGCCTCTACATATGCTTCAACCATGTGTTTTGGGGTTGGTAATCCAGGATAAGCAATCGGATCCCCGATATTAAGTTTCAATATCTCATGACCTTCTGCTTCAAGTTTTGTTGCAGGAACTACTACATCTCGTATAGCATATTCAATATTGGCGGCTCTTGCAGCAACTGGGATTTGTGCTCTAACCATTATCTCAACTCAGATCTTCAAGGGTCATCTTTGCCATCCTCAAAACGGCGGAGAAATGTTCTTCTTCAACCGGTTGAACAGAGAGCCTTTGTCCTTTTTTTACCAGTAACATACCTTCGCATTCCGGATTATTCTTTACCGCATCTAGAGAAATAATCTCTTCTAAGCGCATGACTGGCTCAATATCTACCATCATCCAACGTGGATTTTCTGGATTTGCTTTTTCATCAAAATATTTTGAATTAGGATCTTGGGCAGTAAAATCTGGATAACCCTCTTTGCAAATTCTAGCAATGCCGGCAATATGTGGAGGTTTGTGATTGGAGTGATAAAATAATACTAAATCGCCCATTTTCATATCATCTCGCATCATGTTTCTAGCTTGATAATTTCTCACACCATCCCAGTGAGTTGAACCATCTGCAACTAACTGCTTGTAAGGATATACATGAGGTTCAGACTTCATCAACCAGTAGCCGGCCATATCTTGTCCAAAAGTTCCCGCTCTTTTGAGATTTGGATTACCAAGCTTCTTTGATATCGTCAGAAATCGCGGCATCTAAAACATCAACATCTGACTTCTTGCCAGATATTAGCCCTAACTTTCTTGCCATACCTGTTGAACTACTAACGGCACCAATGCCCATTTTATCTAGGGTAACAAATATTGCTGGTAACAATATCAGAGCACTTGCAGCCGCAACCCATAACAAAATTAGGATTACAGTGATGAATGGTTTGATTTCAGGTATTGGTATTTGATAAGCAGTTATCATTCCCAAAGAAGTCACTACTGCTGCTTCAAACAACGACATACCTGTACCTACCGCAGCAGTCTTGATGGCTTTTATGCCACCACCTAACTCCCTAATTCTATTAGATATGTGAATAGAGAAATCAACACCGACCCCAACTAAGATTGAACCGATCATTACCGTTACTAATGAAAGTGTAACGTCCATTTGCCACATAACCAACCATTGCAAAGCAACTGTTGCAATCACAGGAGAAGTAGTCCAAAAAGAGTACTTGATGTCCTTGAATACAACTGCTAGGACAATCAGTGTGAGAATGATGGCAAATGCCAGCGAAGTATATTGGGAGCCTACAATTAGTTGGTTTACTTCAATTGCAGTTGCAGCAACGCCGGTTAGATGTTCTGCTCTACCACTATCTACTGACCTAAACGAATCGGCATGTTGGTTTACTTCTTCAACGCTTGATGCTGTTTCTGCAACGGGTATGAACGGCATGTCGACATAAATTAGGGTTCTATCAAAATCTTCATTGATAAAAATCTCTCTAGTTTCGTCAGTAATCGAAGCATAAAATACGTTAAGCAGGAATATTTGAGATTGCTTGGTACCTGGCAGGCCATAATTATCCGGTTGGATAAGTAAATCCCAAAATGAAGCATCGGCTGTGACTTCTTGGTTCAGTAGAACCTCAGCAGTCTCCTTTATGTCGTCGGGTAATGGTGTTAGATTGACAAATTCATAAATTTGTGCCCCCGATACAGTCGGCGCAAAACCTGTAGATTTCATCAAAAAGACAATTGATACTGCTGAAGTATCTTTAACGGTATTTAATTTACTTTCAAGTTGATCTATTCGTTTAAGATTCTCAGCTGGGTCGTCATTTCCAGTATCAGCGTCGTTAGTATCACCGGTGACATTGGCATGGATAAGTACCATCCCGATTTGTCCAGCATTAAAATCGTCAGAATATTGTTTCATTTTAATAACTGGTGCTTCACCTTCTGGAGCCATACCAAGCAAGTCAATATCTTCCCTAACATTTGCCTGACCCATAGTAGCAGAAAGCAGGATTAGCAACAAAAATACTCCAATAATTGCTCTACTGTATTTGACCGGCGCTTCAACTAAAACTTCAAATGCTTTCAGTGGAGGATGTTTAGGCTTCCTTAAATCGAGTAATAATGTTAGATTTGGAACCATAAACATCGTAAGTACGTAAACAACAATAATCCCTCCCGAAAGAGCAATTCCAACCGTTTGAATCGGAGCCATTGGAGTAAATACTAGAGATATAAAACCAATAACAGTCGTAACAGCGGATAAAAATACTGCTTTTCCGGTTGAAGATAGTGAAGCACGCATCTTTTCTGATTTCGTACCACCTTCCTCAGCATATCGATTAGTAATGTGTAAACCATACGATACTCCTAAAGCAAGTAAAATAGGTCCAACTATGATGACAGTCATCGTTACTTCATAATTGGTCGCACCAATAATTCCCAGCGTCCAAAAAACGGCACATAGCGTCGGCAGGCCAGCAATAATCACCACCTTAATCCCCTGTATGGGACGCATTCCTGTAATACCTGTCTGCAATAAATCAGAGTGGAATATGAATAATCCAAGCGCAACTAAGACAATCGCTGTTGGGAATATTTCCCAAAATAACTTGAAGGAAAATTCTGTGACAGCATTGGTAATTGGAACAGGCCCTGTTAATGTCATTGTTAGGTTCAAATCATCCCAATCACATAGACCAGATTCTGGGTCTGGAACACCATCACCGTTGGTATCATCACAATACCTTTCTTGGGTGCGAAGTTTATCTAGTTGTTTCTGAGTATCTTCTATCAACTTTTTAGCTGGATAATTTGGATCTTCGACAACTGCTACTGCCATAATCGCTCGATCAAGTAAACCATCTGGACCACCACAATCTCCATCACCACCAGTACAAACATCTCTGGCCAATTTGTCTAAACCCGGCGTAGGAGTTCCGTCTTCTTCATACATTTCATTGATTACTAAGTCAATTGTAGTCTGACTAGGAATTTCGTATGAACCGCCAAACTGGTCATCTGTCTCAGCAAACACCGTGTTAATTGCTTCAGCAGCATCTGCTGTTGCGCATTCATCTAGACCAGGAGCACATCCTAGTTGGCCAAGTTCAGTAACAAAAGCCTCCCTTACTCTTGGAGCGCTTGAATTGACTTCTTTGAGTACTGTTGATAATGAAAGAATGTAGATTACCCTATCATTTTCAGAGTCTGAAAGATATGGATTAAGTTCTTTTTCAACATAACTCATCTCTTGTAAAATTCTCTGGTCGGTAATATTTCTTGTACCTGATTCGACATAAATAATCATCACGTTGGTAGACCAATCTTCTTCGACTAAACTAATTAATTCAGCCACTTGACTTCCTTCCGGAAGATAAACTTCCATATCTCCATTAACATTCAGTGCAGGGTTTTCTTTATCATCGTCAAAACGCGTATCATCAAGAAAACCTGATTGAGAAACAAAATATGCAGTTAAGAGCAAGAATATCGTGATTACCGCCACGGGGTATCTGGTTATTGCACCAGTTGCGCCACTCTTTTGCCATTCTCGCTTGAAGCGGTCTGGAGCTTCTAAAACAGCATCAATAGCATTTTTGGCACGGAAATCCTTGACACGGGCAGTTAAATCGACCGCCCCGGTTTGAATTTTCGCACGACTATACTCTGCCAAAGCACTGATTCTTTTAGAAAATTTACGACTTTCCATAGAAGGTTCAGGATTATCTTTTCCTTCTACCATGGTCTTACCGTGTTATCCCAAGAGCACCCTCTTCTAATGCTTACCGACTATATGACTAAACTTATTGCTAATCGAATACTTATCCGTTGGTTTGATAGCATGTAAGTATTGGGCAGGTTGGACCCGTACTGTTAACGAGCGTGGGGCCGGTGAGGCATATGCCAACTCCAAGATTGAATGAGAAAAGATGGTCAGTAGACCTAGAGAAGAAAATTCAGACCGAGCATTCGTCTGACGCAGTTGAATATACTAAGCGATATGGATTTAATCCAGACTCTGGTAAGGAGATATTTGTTATCGATACACCGCCACCATACCCTTCGGGAACATGGCATATCGGCGCGGTAGCTCAGTACTCAATGATTGATGTAATTGCCAGATCACAAAGATTGCTAGGCAAAGAAGTATACTTTCCTTGGGGTGTTGACCGCAACGGAATCAATATAGAATTTACAGTGGAAAAAAATACCAAAAAGAAAATGAAAACCTATGACCGTGCTGAATTTCTAAGGCTATGTCAAGAAACTATCGAAGAGTTCACCCAGGCCATGAGAAACACCGCCAAGCGAGTTGGTCTATCGTGTGATTTTGATAGAGAGTACCTGACTGATGCACCGAATTATCGAGCAGTAACTCAAGCTATTTTTGTTGAATTGTTCAAAAAGGGCGCCATTATAGAGGACTTGAGACCAAATATTTACGACCCTGTTGAGGGTACTACAATTGCTGATGCTGAAGTGGAAAGACTACCACGCAAAACGAAACTTATTGATGTTAAATGGCAACTAGACGATGGTAGTGAACTCATTATCTCTACCACTAGGCCTGAGTTAATTTGTGCATGTGGTGTTGTTGTAGTTCATCCAGATGATGAAAGATACCGTCATTTAGTAGGCCAAAAAATCACCCTACCTTTACCAACGATTGGACGTGAAAAGACAGTCCAAATTATGACTCATGCATCGGTAAAATCTGATTTTGGTTCAGGAGTATTGATGGTTTGTTCGTTTGGTGACCAGAATGACGTAGCCGTATTTCGTGAACTTGGACTCACTCCATTTCAGGCCATCAATCTTGAGGGACGCATGACCGAAATTGCTGGTCAGTGGTCTAACATGACAGTTTTAGAAGCTCGTAACTCTGTCATTGAGTACTTAGAAGAAAATGATAAGGTGGCAAAAATTGAGGAGAGGAATCAAGAAGTTCCCGTATCGGAAAGAGGCAAAAACCCTGTGGAAATTATTCTACTCAAAGAGTGGTATGTAAGACAAACTCATATCCAAGATAGAATGAAAGAATTAATTGAAGATATTGAATTTCATCCACACAGGAATCGTCAATTCCTACTAGATTGGATGGATAACATAAGCATTGATTGGCCAATATCTCGCCGCAGATGGTACCATACTGAAATTCCAATATGGTATAGCGAAGATAGCAAGCATATCATAGTGCCACCCTCCGGAACTTATGTTCAACCATGGAGAGAATCACCACCTGAAGGCAGTCGAGTAATAAATCGAGATACTCGTCAAGATATCGGTGCATATTCAGCAATGTCAGCAGATATGGGTAAGATTGTTGGTGAGGAGAAAGTATTCGATACTTGGATGGATTCATCAAATTCTAATTTATTTGTCAGTGGATATCTAAACGAGCCCGAGTTATTTGAGAAGTCATTTCCAACTGCACTACGCCCACAAGGCAAAGAGATAGTTAGAACATGGCTTTATTACACTCTACTAAAGTCTGCCTTGTTACTAGATAAACCAGGCTTCAACCATGTCTGGATTGATGGTCTGGGAATGGACCCTTGGGGCAGAAAAATGAGTAAATCATTGGGCAATGGTATTGATGCTGATTCTGTGCTTGAGTGTGGTGCAGGCGGGCGTACAGGCTCATGGAAAGTCAAAGGTCCAGAAAAAACTGTTAGCCTAAGAGCGAATAAAATTGGTAGTGAATGTTTCCGTTTGTGGAAAGCATGTGATGCCCAAGTTGGTGATGATTTCCATATTAATCCAGAAGAAATCGAAAAGAGATATTTTGGAGTGTTAACCAAATTGTTCAATGTCGCAAGATTTGCCTCACAGTTTGATATTCCAAGCGACTTAGACAAGCAACCAGATAATTTGAATATTGAGGATGAATGGATATTATCAGAGTTTAATTCAATGATGACTGAAGTTAAGTCATCATGGGCTAAGTTGGATATTTACACAGCCACTCAAAATCTGAAAACCTTTGGTACGGGAATATTACCAAGTCATTACTTAGAAATGGTGAAATCAAGGTTATATGATGGTGATACTGCAGCCGCATGGACTATTCATCGAGTAGTAAGGGATTTTATGACAGCGTTTAGCCCGGTGTGTCCGTTCTTTACTCATCACATCAGCAGCACAATCTATGGAAAGTCTGCTGTCGATGTAGATGAATTTCCAAGCCCAGCTATTTCCAATCAACAACTCGAAGAAAAATTGAGATCTGTTACCACTGATTTACAGGTGTTCAATGGTGAAGTTTGGGCAACTAAGAAAGAAAATGGAATTTCTCTAAATCAACCAATTTCTGGTATCGTCGTACCTGAGAGTTTAGATGGATTCTCTGATATTCTAACTTCGATGCATAGTTTAGAGTGATTATTCTTCTTCCTTAGATAAATTTAACAAACGTGTTTGCTTGGTTTTTGGCGTATCTAACTGCCCTAGTCTAAAGCCAATCAATCTGATTTTGCGGTCCTGTTGAGCGTTATTAGCAAATAGCCGCTTTGCCAAACCAGTAAATACCTCATCATCATCCATGGCAACTGGTATTGACCTACCATGTGTATGGGTTTCAAATCCAGTATATCTGATTTTTACTTCTGCTAGTCGACCAGAGACTCCGGCTTCCCTCGATGATTTCATCACTCTACGAACTAAGCTAAGTAATGATTCGAGAACTAATTGATGGTCTTCTTTATCAAAATCAAAGGTATGTTCCTTGCCTATTGATTTCCGACTCCTTAGTGGACTAATTTCACTCGAGGTTTTCCCTTCATAAACCATCATAATCCAATTCGCAAATCTTTCACCTGTAATTCTGGCAAGAGCAATTTCTCCGTAACCATACATTTCATCCACACTAGTTATACCCCATTCAGTTAACTGAGTGGCTCTTTTCTTACCAATCCCGGGCACTTCTCTAATATTCCTCGATTCGAAGAATAGGCTTACTTCGTCTGGAAGAATTCGAAATATGCCCTTAGGTTTATTCACCTCACTAGACATTTTTGCTAGTATTCTATTGGGCGCAATACCAAACGAAGCAGACAAACCAATCTCTTTGATTATCTCATCTTGTAAATCCCGACACAATGCCACTGCTACGTCCCAATCACCAGATACAAAATCAGTAACATCCAAATAGGCTTCATCGATACTTGCTTGTTCAAAATATTCTGCTGGTTTCTGTAATATTTGCATTACTTTACGAGAAGCTCGTGAGTATAGTCCGCGACTACCTCTAATGTAAATTCCATTGCCATACGGTGCTGCAGGACATCTGCGCCATGCTTCACTAATTGCCATTGCTGACCGAATACCAAATTTACGAGCCGCATAGTTACAGGTCGAAACTATGCCTCTTCCTCGACCGCCCTCAGGATCTGAACCAATTATTAGCGGAATAGATTCATCAAAACCATGATGTAAAGTTTCAACAGCCGCATAAAATGCATCAAGATCACAATGAACTATAATCCTCGGTTCATTCATGGTACCACACTATGTGTAAATCATGTCGCCATAGGTTATTGAAATTAAGGTTAGGAAAGATGCTTTTTGTTAACAATATAGTCACATTTCTTGCCTTTCAAAACAGCCATTATATTTTTGGAAATATCTGTGCCAACCCGTCGTTGGGCTTCTATTGTTGCTGCACCAATATGTGGTGTACCGTGAAAATTTGGGTGTTGACATAATTCATAATCTGCGGGAACTGGTTCAACCTCAAAGACATCTAATGCTGCTGTAGTCAATGATTCATCCTTAAGTGCCTTGAGAACATCTAATTCATTGACAATCCCTCCACGTGCACAATTTACAATATGATTGCCACATTTTACTCCATCTAGTGATTTACCGGGCATTTTGTTAATCATCTCATAATTAACTAAGTGGTGAGTTTCTTCAGTTAAGTTACAGTGAATCGAAATATGTGTACAATTAGAGAAGAGATCCTCTACTGATTTGTGCAACCTAGTATTCTGACTTTTAGCAACTTTTGGAGGCAAATACGGGTCAAATGCATGGACTGTCATCCCCATAACTTGAGCAATCGCTCCAACACCTTGAGCAATCCTACCAAACCCAACTAATCCAAGGGTCTTTCCAGCAAGTTCTGAGCCTTTCATGGCTTTCTTAGCCCATTTTCCGTCTCTAAGTGACCGGTCTGATTTAGGGACTTTGCGGACTGAAGACAAAAGGTGGCCAATGGTTAATTCAACCACGGACTGAGTAGAGGCTCTTGGTGCATTAACAACTGGTATGCCAGCCTTTCCAGCTGCAGCTAAGTCGATATTATCAACTCCTACACCAGCTCTGCCAATAACAGACAGGCTTGACTTTGAAGCAGCAATTACATCAGCAGTAATTTTAGTTGCACTTCTAACGATTACAGCATCAAAATTTGATAAAACACCGTCTAGTAATTCATCCATTGAATAAAACTTTACCACTACTTCATGACCACTTTTCTCAAGCAAAGATTTTGCCTCATCAGAAATACCGTCTGTAACCGCTATTCTGCCCATGCTGTGGGGAAATCTCCATGGTCGATAAACTTGACACAAATTAAATTGGTAGCCAAACCATTCAAACCGGATTAGCAATTAGACCAGTTTGAGCGGGACATGGCTGCGGAACTAGATGTATCTGGACTGCTGTGGGCTACGGCAATCCTGTCCATACCAATAGTTATGGCACTGCCAATGCGATTAGCATGGAGTTTCTTTATTGGAATTGGTCATGAAGAATCTCAATATCGCAACTCAGTGAGACAAATTATCGATGCTGGCCGTCAAGTCTCTCCGTTTAGAACAACACTAAACGACTTAGCAAGAGGCCTTAAGATAAAGCCATCAAAGCAGCGCCTAATTGAAGCAGATTTATTCCATCCCCTTACACTTTCACATTTCATTTTACTACCAACTTTGATTATATTTCCTCTCGCAGTGATTATGGCTTTGCCAATTATCGTTCTAGGATTACCAATACTGATTTTAATTGAATATTTGTTGATTAAGAAGAAATTACTTATCAATACCCTAAAACAAATGGAGAAAGTACTCCACTGGCAAGTAATACACATCCCTAAACCACATAGAGGCTCAATAGAAGAAGCGGGTAAAGTTAACGAATTTTCTAACCACGTCATACATTTTAATTATGTACCACAAGGAGCCTTCTTGGGATTGTTTGCTTGGTTAATTGTTCATTGGATATTCAAGTTAGAATCTACCCCTAGTGAATTTATTATCGCTTCAGGACTTTACATCATAATGCTTGGAATTTTAGGTGTATTAAACACCGCATTTGAATCTGATTTGGTATTTGTCGACCCAGCAAAGGGCAGATTGGTGCCGGTAGACCAATGGCTTGAAAGTATTCTAAAACCAGTGGTAGGAATTGGTTTGCTATTTTTGATTGCCCGGAATTTACTAGATCAAGCAAGAGATGGAAATCCAGTAGTATTCGCTGCGACAATATTGCTATTACTCTACGGAGCGGCAATTGTTGGAATAGCCTACCGCTGGGGATATTCAGTTTGGCGTGGACAAAAGGTAAAAGATGAATTTGAAGAACAAATCGTCGCTAACCTTGAGCCATTATCTTACGATTTGACAAGAACCAGAGGACGCATTGAATTTATTGCGCAGATGTCGATGGATGAAAGGTTAGCAATAATTAGCGAAGCTCCAGCAAAGCAATTGACATTTGCTGATTTACAAGCATTACCGAAGAGTCAAAATGATGGAATTATTCCAAAGAATCCAATAAAATAGAATATTACATCCAAGGAATCTCATCAGGAATTTCTGCAAAGATATTGGCAGGAAGTGCTACTTTAATTTTAGAAACATAACCAAGTTGCTCTGTAGTAGACTTTTGCCAAACTGCATACTCAGCAAAATTATTCATTTTGAGTATTGGATTATTATCCCTATTCCAATCCAGTGTTTGCATCTCTACGCTGGGTGCTTCATGACCAGTACAGACTAATAAGTCACCAGGCAAGCCCTTCATGACCTTCAATGAATCCCAATGCGCCTGTTCACGACCACTGGGTAAATCGTCTCGACCTACACCACCATCTCCGGTGAATAAAAAATCTCCAGTAAAGACATGCTTAGAAGTAACAACCAGCATTGAGTCTTCTGTATGACCTGGTACATGATGGAAAGTCATGGTATGATTACCAAGGCTCAAAACACTATTTGAGTTTACGAATTTAGTTACCCCAAGTGAAGGTGTAGAATGCCACATGACGTAAGGGCAGCCCACAGACTCTGCAATAGTAAAACAACCAGTAATGTGATCTGCATGAGTATGAGTTGCAATGCACATTGTTAGAGTTAAATCTAATTGTTCGATGGTGGCTAAATAGGAATTAGTAAAATCATAAACTGGATCTATTATTGCGGCTTCTTTTGACTCATCATCCCAAATCAAGTAGGTCTTGGCCCATCCCTCTGTGTTCAATTGTTGCATCTGCATAGTTAGGCCTAGAAGCATTTATTCTATAATTTCAATGTCTGGTATTTTATTGTCAATGGTTAAACATAATGGCATATAGGGACAGATATGAGCCACCCTGATGTTGTCGTGTATCTAGAACACGACGGCAAAGTGTTGCTGGTTGACCAACAAGGTAATGGCCCGCAAAAACCTATCAAAGGCAGAGTTGACAACTCTAAAATCCTACGATTCCCAACCGCTGAAGAAGTGGGCAACCATGGTATTGAATATGATGCTAAACTAACCATTCGAATTGTTTTTGGCAACCAAGTAATCAAGGTAATCAAAGCCTATCCTAAAATATCTTGGCCTAAAGAATGGGCATGGAAAGATAGTGTGGTTTCTGATAATTCGGTTCATCCAGTAGTAAGAGAATCAATTTATCGAAGTGTTCATCGACTTGTATCTAAGGTAATAATCAGAAATGACTCAGGGCAGGTATTGTTGGCCAAGGTCAAGCGTGGTCATTTCACTGGCTTTTGGACTTTGCCAGGCGGCTATATGGATCATGATGAACACCCATCAATCGGCTGTGTGAGAGAAACTATGGAAGAATTAGGTATTAATATCCAATTAAATGATATCAAACCGGTAATAACTCAAAAAATATTCAATGATGAAGGTATTTCATTTGTATCTTTTACCTACCAAGCCACATGGAATGGGGATATCAACGAACTTGCACTACAAACCGAGGAAATAGAAGAAGCATTATGGTTCAGTCCAGATGAAGCATTAGAAAACGCGGTGTCTTTTTTTGACTCACAAGCATTGCAGGCTGCCCTTTAGAGGTCTAGCATAGACTTAGCAGCATCAAAGGAGTCTTGTAGCCCTTCAGGTTTAGAGCCACCACCTTGAGCAAAAGTTGGCCTTCCACCACCCCCACCAGAAATATGAGGAATAATCGCTTGAAGGATTTCTATTGCGTTATACTTCTCGCTAGCCACTGAATTTTCCGTAGTGGCAACCATTAATTTCCCACCACCTTCTTTAGAACCTAATATGGCTAGAGTTGGTTTAGAATCATCTAGTGTCAATTCTTTCAGCATCTTAGACATGTTTTTCAGCCCACCGTCTGATTCCATGATGACAATTCTCACTCCGTCTTTAGACACACTGGAATCATCTCCACCACTAGTTCTTAGACGAACGATTTCAGCCTCTAATGCCTCTATACGTTTACGCTGTTCTTTCCATTCACCAAAGAAACGTTCCGCGGTTTTTGGAACATCTGCTACATTGACACCAAACACTTCACCTGTTTGACGCAGGATTCCATCCTGCTCTCTAGCATAATCAAGCGCTGCTTGACCTGCAACAATATGTAATCGCTCGACACCGTCTTGTACTGCTGCTGAGCGAACTAATCGTATTGAACCAATTTGTCCAAGTTCATCATGGTGAGTGCCCCCACAGGCTTGAATATCGTGATCTGAAATTCTCAACACCCGAATCATGTTGCCTTTTGGTGCACCACCTTGGTACAAATCAAAACCATGCTTGCGGTCAGCATCTTTACGATTTAGAATAGTCTTTTCAGTTTTGTGAACTTGAACTATTACTTCATTAGCCATCTTTTCAATCGAGTCTAAATCTTGTCTTGTTAGACGATTATAGTGAGTGATATCTAATCTTGCTGATTCAACTGCCTTGTTAGCACCTGCTTGGTAAATATGTGGCCCTAAGATACGTCTTACTGCACCACCCACAATATGTACTGAGGTGTGATGGTCCATCAGTTGCTTTCGTCGATTCCAATCTAAACTGCCGTGAACTACATCTCCATTACTAAGCGGACCATCTGTCAAATGTACGATATGATTGCCGATTTTAGCGACGTGTAAAACTCGACAGTGAACAGAATCAGTCGACAAGACACCCATGTCTGACTCTTGTCCACCACCTTCTGGATAGAAACAAGTGCGGTCTAAAATAACCCCGTGAGTGATGTCTTTTGACAGTCCTTCTTGATTTATTTCGGTACAAAACAAAACACTTGCATCAAATTCAAATTGGTATACATCGTCATAATATAGCGGAGTTGTTGCAGGTAGATGCTCAATTCCTTCAATCAACGTTGATTCAGTATTTTCTTTAGCCGCATCTTTGGCCATTTTAGCATGTCGTTCCGCTAATTCAGCAGTAAATCCGGTGCGAAGTGCTACTGATTTCCAACCAGAACGTACGGCCAATGAAATCGCCATTTCAGGAGCGATACCGTGTGAATCATTAAGCGAAAACAATAACTCATCAGGAATTGATTGTGTTGTTTTGTCAACACTATTTAGCATAGTTTTGATTACCTGCTCACCCTTACGCAACATCTCAACATATTTGGCTTCCTCGAGGTTGAGTATTGTAGCGATACCATCGTGAGTTTGTTTCATAGTTTTATTACCCAAATTAACCTCAACATGGTGGATAGCTAAGTCAGCTAGCGAAACATCGATACCAAGTTCATCACGCATTCTAAGCGTTCTTCGTGCCAACATTCTTGCTAGATATCCTGCTTTAGCATTGGAAGGTACAAGTCCGTCTCCTAGCATGTTACACAGTGCGTGAAGATGGTCTGGAATCGCATAAATCCTCGATAGTGGATCTGTTATTGCAGTAAATTGTTCACTAGAAATTTCGATACCTCGTTGAGCGAGCCTTTGTAAAAATGTGGCTAGCAATTCATCGCCATCAACCCCCGCTTCGATATTCATAATCCCATTCAGCCGACTCATTTCGCCAAGAATACGGTCGAGGTCTAAATCAGGCCATTGCTTAGCAACTCCCTCAAAGCCCGCTAAATCCTTGAGCCATGCAACAGTCTGAGGATAAATTGCTTCGTAAATTGTTGGAGTACCTGCAGCAGCCCAACAAAATCTCTCTAGCCCATACCCAGTATCGATAATTTGTAGTGGCATTTCACTATATTTGTCGCCTTTTATCTCAACATCGCCGTCTTCATCTTCATGAAGGTTCATGAACACCAAAGTTGCTAATTCAAGCCCACCAACAATCACTTCGACTGCAGGACCAGCATTACCGCCCCCACACCACGGGTTTTCCACGTAGGTAATTTCATTAGAATCTATACCAAATGTTTGGGTGAACATTTCATGACAATACCTGACACATTCTTCCATCCAGTAGTACATCCTACCCTCATCAGGTCGATTAAAAACGTGATGCGCCATCATCTCAAAAGTAGTCAAATGCCTTCCGCTTCGGCCAACAGCATCCACATCTGTTAGACGAATGCAGGGCTGTGAAATAGTCAATGGATTTGCCGGTGGGTCTACTAAACCAGAGGTTACATGTGGTTGGAAATCAGCAATTGATGCGATAGTCAAGTGAATGTCGTCTCGCCATCTGGCAAGAATTGGATATGGTTCTATTCGAGTATGCTCACGCTCTTCAAAAAATCCGAGAAATGCTTCTCTCATGGCATCTTTTAGTTCCTTTCCACGCATGTCAAAACCACTGATTAGTGGACTGCCAATGAAGGTATACTCATCTTCACTAGTATCACCGCAGGTATCACGATCGTGATTTGAAGTCCAAAACCATAAGCCAGTTACCCGACATTGCTTTCGAATGTAGCCATTCTCATGAAAGACTGCTAAATCGATGGGAGCCATAACCATGGAAGTCACCTACTGGACAATCTTGCCAACATAAACAATGTATTGAACCCTACGGGTAATCTGCCAGTTTATCGACAATCCTCAAAGGTAAATGCAGACACCCGCACCCATGGGCGAGGATTGGCGCAAGCATCTTGAATCGCAAGATGACGGGACGGTCAGGATCAAAGCCCATGGAAAAATGAATGTCGATGCTCGAATTGTTTCTGACCAGCAACATCTCAGCAATCATATTGATGACCGGGGACCTGAACAATTGGTTAACGCAGCTGAATTACCAGGAATAGTTGGTGAAGCTTGGGCAATGGCAGACTGGCATTTTGGCTACGGATTACCGATTGGCGGAGTAATTGCCACCGATGTCAATTATGGCGACAATGGTGGAGCAATTTCTCCAGGTGCTGTTGGATTTGATATAAACTGCGGAGTCAGAGTTTTAGCACTAGAGGCAACTATCGATGATATTCCAAACATCAAAAAACTCGGCGGCAGGATTGCCGGCAGAATCCCGGCCGGTGCTTCGGGTAAGGGTGGACTTGACATCAATATGTCAGAAATTAAACAACTTACTCAAGGTGGTGCTCAAGCAGCAGTTGAATTAGGTATTGGCTATGATGAGGACCTTGCGGTACTGGAATCAAATGGGCTCTTAGAAGTGGAGGATAACGACCTGTCTTCTAGAGCATTAGAGCGTGGACTTAGGGCGCTTGGAACTCTAGGTAGTGGCAATCATTTCATGGAATTACAATCGGTTGAGCAAGTTGCTGACCAAGAAACTGCCAAACAATGGGGCCTGTACGAAGGGCAATTATTAGCCATGATTCACTCTGGATCAAGAGGATTAGGCCATCAAGTATGCAGTGAGCATTCTAGAAAACTAGAGCAAAAATATCGCAAGACTGCTGAGGGATGGCACTCAGAAGAATATGGGTTTACTTTGTCTGACCGACAACTAGCCTGTGCTCCTATGTTCTCAAAAGCTGGTCAAGATTATCTTAACCAAATGAATGCTGCAGCAAATTTTGCTTTTGCTAATCGTAGTGCTTTAGCCCATCGACTAAGAGAGGTTTTGAAATTGGAAATGGGTATTGATGGTGAGGCTAGAACCTTGTATGATGTTGCCCATAATATCGCTAAAATCGAAACCCATAATTTGCACGGCAAAAACTGCCAGTGCGCAGTTCATCGCAAAGGTGCGACTAGAGCATTTGCTGGCGATAGTGGACATATTGAAGCAAGTTTCCAACAAACTGGTCAACCAGTATTGGTTCCTGGTGACATGGGTACTGGGTCATGGATTATGGCTGGGCCACAAACCGGTCAGAACCAAGCGTTTGGCTCATCTTGCCACGGGGCAGGCAGAGCATTGTCAAGAACTAAGGCCAAGAAAACTATTGATGGAAAAGCGCTAAAAAAGCGTCTTGAAGATGCGGGAATACGAATCCATGCATCAACACCGAACGTACTTTCAGAAGAAGCACCTGATGCTTACAAAGATGTTGATGAAGTAATCGATTTGACTAGCCGTGCAGGTCTAGCAAGACCTGTAGTTAGAATGCGCCCAAATATTGTAATAAAAGGCTAAATCACATACAGAATTTAGTGTGTGATTGACCAGGTATAGTTGGTGCAGCACCAGTGTGTACTCCATCTGGCTCTTCACAAATAACGCTGAGTAACGTGTTGACAAGCTCTTTTAGCTCGTCTACTTGTGATTGTAATTCTTTCATCCGACTTTTCATGTCTACTTTGTTTTCTAAACTGATTCCCATCATATCCCATCCAAGGAAGTTGCCTTCCTTATCCTCTTTTCAATAAAATAGCCTATTAATCTTTGAGGCTATCAAGGAGGTGAAAATGCACTTTTCTCAACCTAAATATTTGACGAACCGTTATATTCATTGTGCATTTCGCTGCCTTTGCGCCACTGTGGCTTAGGGGTATAGCACCTCATTGGTAATGAGGAGGTCGCGAGTTCAAATCTCGCCAGTGGCTCCATCTAATTATCAATCAGTTGATTCTATTCTAATTGTTTTGGCGCCGAGAGAGGGATTTGAACCCCCGAGGGAAGATCCCACGCGATTTCCAGTCGCGCGCACTACCAGGCTATGCGATCTCGGCTTATCTGCGCCGTGGCCTACTTCCCGTTTAACATTCTCGCCTAGAAATTTTAGTCGTAAAACCGAAAGAACTCATAGGTGAGTTGCTTAGGGGCTAGTATGAGCGAGCCGTCCGCTGAGTCAGGTGTGGCTAAGGACAAAGATGGTATCCCGTTTAAATTACGAGATGTTACCTTGAGCCGTCAGGCTAGTAATATTCATCCAATATTTGGTAAAATAGACGAAATTCGCAAGCAATGCAAGTTTATGATTATGCTTGCAGCTAGTAGTTGGAAGCGAGAATACTACCTAATGGCAGGATTTGGAATCATAGCATTTGTACTGGGCTCTCTTTCTACTGATGTACTCTCTGGAGGAGATACGAGTATCAGAGGAATGGATGGTTTGTTTGGCATAGGCTCGTTTTCGTTCTTCCAGATGTTACTTTCTATTGCTGCATGGATAGTCTTCATGTACTTTGTCTGGGTTGAATTTCCAGTTATGCGCATTCACTCAATTACTCTAATGCTATTGTGGAATGGTATGATATTAGCTAACGTATTCTTTCATCAAAAAAATCAAAATTTCCCCGAGGGATCATCGCTATCTGACATGATGTATGGAACATTGATAATGCTTGTAGTGGTCTTTTTCTCATACTTCTTCTGGAAAGCAGTAACTGACACAAGAGACTTGTACGTGCAAATACATCATGTCCATGAAGATGTTAGAGTAATGGAACAAAACATGTATGAGTACTCCCTAAATGGATGGGGAACGGTACTTCTTGGATGGTTTTCTGCGGCATTTATCTCCGCATGGAGTGGGGTTAATTTCATTGCCACAAGAAATAATGATGACTATTTTGCCTTATTCCTTCACATCACTTCTGGTATTTTGGTAATTCCATTATTCCTTGGACTTATCTGGTATCCTCAAAGAATGTTGGGGATTACTACCAAAATTAGTACCTCTGCTGCATTAACTGCCGAAATAGAAATGCAGCAAGGTCAGTTGAATCTGGCTGCTGATGCCAAATGTCCTGAGTGCTCTGCTGCAGTAGAAGTTTCGCTTCAACTGGATGGCCAAATCGCTGTACCATGTAAAAACCCTGCCTGTGAAACCTTTGGGGTAATTGGTTCGGTATGCCTAACTTGTGGCGACGAACATCCTTCAAGATTCAATTGTCAGTCTTGTAACACCAACATTCCATATGTTGATACTATACCTGATACGGAGGCATGGTGATG
This sequence comes from uncultured Candidatus Poseidoniales archaeon, assembly GCA_964014545.1. GTDB lineage: Archaea > Thermoplasmatota > Poseidoniia > Poseidoniales > Poseidoniaceae > MGIIa-L1. The sequence continues at coordinate 58,350 of CAXGZX010000004.1, forward strand.
GACTACTCACACCTAAGAGAAGACTTCCCCACACTTCGTCAAGAAGACGCACCAGCTTACTTGGACAATGCTTGTGTAACATTGAAACCGGATTCTGTGATAAAATCAATTAGTGACTATTACAGCATGTACCCAGGTTGCGGTGGACGTTCTGTTCACCGTTATGGTACACAGGTATCCAGATTGGTTTCTAACTCAAGAAAGGTAATTGCGGATTTTATCAATGCTAAATCAGTTAATGAAGTAGTTTTTAGCCGGAATACTACGCACTCGATTAATCAGATTGCTAAAGGCATATCTTGGCAAGAAGG
>CAXGZX010000005.1:0-51342 GCA_964014545.1 uncultured Candidatus Poseidoniales archaeon
AATATTCAATTCCGCACGGCAATAGTGTATTTTACGCATTTCATAATAAAATGCACAAATCGGTAAAAATAGCAGACTCAAAACGTCATTGGGCAGAATTATTACCAGTAGTACCCAGGTTTGGCCATAGTAAAATTAAGCGTCTAATGGCTTATCCACAATACTTCATAACGCCTTTTTCAAGATTGATAAATAAGCATAGAATTCGAGGAGCATCAATGGTACCATGTGCTATCGAATATTTCCAACCATTCTACAATCGCGCCTTGTTAGGTCGAAGCGTTGGGCTAAGCGGCAGGAAATTAAATCATTTTAGGACATGTCAAAAGGGCATCCCAGTATATGTATGGCCAGCTAATGAAAAGTATGAATATCGTCTACTTAACTCTGGAATAACTGGGTTGACAGATAATTTAGATCCCAATTATACCTGGTACAATAATGGTAAAGGTGCTAGGTGGCAAAAACCTGCAACAAAACCATTAGATGCACAACAAATAAAATTGATTGAGAATGCTGATTATGCCACTCATAAAGACGTCATCAAACAATTGGAAGATGAAGTAAGCCCTTGGATTGAGTGTTCAACTAGTAGGAAGCGAGACTTGATAAAAATGTGGAAAGACAAGTGGAATTGGAATGTTGATGTCGATAAATTAGTGGATAATTCTTCGCATTCACCACCATGGGAAAGTGTCAGATTAATCGGCCATAGAGGTTCAGGAAAGACTGCTCGACCTGTGTTACAATAATCATCACTCGATGTGACGAAGTTCTTGTCCTTCTGCAAAGTATTTAGGACGATAAATTGGAACTCCTTTACCCGACCTTAGCACTGTTCGTTCGTCAACTATCTGTGCTCCAATACCAGCAACTCTAGCCCAACCAAAGAAGGTCGTATAGTATGTTGGGTCAGTAAGGCCAACATGGTAGAGTAAGGCACCACTGGCAATATCAACGTTTGCATTAGGATTGCGAATTTTCTTGTTTTCCGACAACACCATTGGTGCGACCTTGCGCAAAGTTCTGATTACTTTGAAGTTCTCATCATCTGGACAAATCTCTTCACCGATGGCGAATTGTGCAGTTGCCCTAGGATCTTCTACACTCAGTACAGCATGGCCAAATCCAAACACAGGGCGGCCTTCTTTCAATTCATTACGAACAAACTGTTCCACTTCTGCTTCATCACTTGTGCCAATTTTCAAGACGAATTCTAGACATGACTGGTTTGCACGCCCGTGCAGAGGTCCTGACAAAGCATTCATTGCTCCGGCAATAGCAGAATAAACTGTAGCTTTTCCTGAGGCGATTGACTTCCCAGTAAAGGTCGAGAGGTTACCACCTCCGTGGTCCATATGTAGAACCAGATAGGTTGAAACTACACGCTCCATCTTAGCCCTCAAATGTTCATCAACACCCACTGTGTCGACGAATCTTTGAACTAGAGACTTACTGGTATCATCATCAGCAATATCTGCACCTCGACCTTCGCGATAACGGAAAATCAAACCCATCAACCGTGGCATTCGAGCGATTAAATTCAAAGCATCTTCTCGCCAATCTTCGGTAGTTTCCAGCATTCCTAGAGTGTGAATACCAACTGACAGCCAGTCCATTGGGTGGCCATCTGTAGGTAATGTCTGCAGGACATTAGCCAGTCCGCCAGGAACATGACCTCTAGCGGCCAAGTCTGCTTTGAAGGCAGTTGATTGGGCTGCTGTAGGTAATTCTTTATTGAACAAAAGATAAATTATGTCTTCAGGACTAAAATCAACTAGTTCTTTTATTGGGTATCCACAATAGTGAACCCCCTCAGTAGGAGTGACGAAAGATGTTCGACAAGTTCCAACGGGAATACCTCTTAGCCCAGTGTTTAAGTGATTTTCAGTCACTTCACAAAGAACTTTTTCATCATCCATGAGTCCCACTTATGCTTCCGAGAAAACACTATGGTATAAAGACGGCCTATTTATCAATCAAATTGCCTATTTGGCAACCGTGGTTAGTCAACCCACTCTCTGAAACCTTTCGAAGATTGACGATCGGCTAATACGTGTATTCGAATGCTACTTCCGTCAATTATAATCGCATCTTCTGCTGTCAAACCAGGGCATTCTTGCTTAGTTCTCTCCCATGAACGTTCGGTAGCCAAATTTTCGCTCCACCATGGATAAGCTGCACACTGTTGGGGCCTAATTGCATAAATATTGCATTGCTTATCGTCGTTTAAGTAAATACAAATGCCGTCTGTTTCACGGCTTTTTAGGACATATCTTCCATCTAATGTTTTGCGACAATCCCTTGATAACCATTCGGTAACTTCCATCCCGAGCCGGCCAGATATACGTTTTGCATCATGCATTGAAAGATAGACAATGCCATCAGGTTCATCACAACATTTCCCACACCCAGATTGGCATGAAAAAGAAACTCCTTTCATCCACCATGGGTGTTTCATTCTTCTTCACCATCAAGAACTGGACTAACCGGTGTAATAGTCGACGTTTGCATCAAACCTTCCGGATGTGGTTCAAGCACGCCCGCAATTGGCGTAAGGGGTATTGAATTAGCGTCAATCAGCGATTCAGCAGTGACGTCAGTTGAATCAATATTCCATTCATCATCGGGTGTGTATGAGTCTAAATCATCACCAATAAATTCAGGCAATGGGTCACGTTCTGGGTCTAGGGAAACCAACTGATTTTCAAGTCCTCTCAACTCATCTGCAATATCAATTAAGCCTTCTAGTGAAGCATCTGAAGTCCTATTGGCTAAGTCAAGTAACATCGATTCTAATTCAATCAGTCGCCCAGTATTTTGATTGACCTCACTATCAGAAAATGCAAATTTCTCATCAATACCCATGTCAAGTTCAGTTAAAATTTCTGCCGCTTTAGCGTGATCTTGCTTAACGATGCGGTTCATTTTTGCCACTAAATGTTTGTCGCGGTCATGTACATCGATTACTGATGGTGCTTCTGGTGTCAATTCATCAAGAGTTTTCTTAATGTGCGCCTCAACTAAATCAGTTTCTTTGCCAATAAATGATTCGATATCAATCTCGGGTGGAGTATAGTCATCTGAAAGTTCTGGCAATGTGGTAGTAATTTCAATACCCCCAAGTTCTTCATCACTGTAAACCACATCGATCACCGAACTTATCAATCGATTAGCGATGTCCTCAACATTTTCTGATTTTGATTCTTCAAGATAGTCCTCATTATCGGAATGAATATCATTCAATAATTTGTAAACATCTACAGTATCAAGTAACTTATCACCGCTATTAATTGCGGCTTCAATTTTATCGATACCACTCTTAGTTGCTCGCCAACTAACGTCGCCATCTGTAACAATTAATGCTAGTTGTTCATCAGAAAGCATTAGATTTCTTTCATTTGATAACTTCCTGGCATAAAGCATCAGACTACCTGCACCAACTGGACTGAGTATACTTCTAACTCCTCCTCTGAGTATATCCCAAAGTGAAGACGCTGGCCAATCTTCAGGAGAACTTCGAGCAGTAACAACGACGTGCACATTCATATTTAGTGCGTAATCTAACATCCTGCCAATGCTGTTGGCAATCTCTTGGTCTGATAAAATCAAATCAATGTCATCGATTAACAGCATCACACTATTAGCAAATACATCTGACCAAGTATTTTCTACATCTAAAACATCAGGCAAATCGTCACCTCTTAGGAAGTAGACAGGACCTTGGTCTCGAAGTAAAACTGCTTGACCAATTGCGTGAATTAGATGAGATTTGCCTGTTTGTGAATCGCCAATTAAGATCAACGGATTTAGCGACTCCTGTGGCGAGTCAATAACTCTCTCACTCAATTGAGTTGCTCTCCGGTTTTCAGTTGTAGTCGACCAATTTTTGAAGGTTTGATGGTTGCTGTATTGGAGAGTTTTTGGCCAATCTACGATGACTGGAAGATGTATACTATGATGCGACAGGTTGGTTTTTGCCTGCTTAGTATGATGATGCAAGCCTTCTTCGACACCTCTATGACCTGAAACAACGCTACTCCAAATTGGAGTCCCATCTGATTCAAACCCAAAAAATGATGATTCAGCAATATTTGTCTCACTGGAGATTTTACTTAACGTACGCTCTCTTAAATTTTTTAATCGCTCGGCGACCAAACTCGATACCTCTCCACCTGTTTTACTTAGAGATAACTTAGGCTGGTAATCTTCGTTTTTACCGAGTATTCCATCAGCAATCAAATCATAAGTCGGACGATTTGCTACCCCTACTCTAGACAGAAGTGATTTACGTCTTGCTGGTGGTGAATATGTCCCTCCCGTCAAGATGTTTAGCTTAGATTTAGCTTGGTTTGTTTGTTCTAAACCAGTGGTTTGAGTATTGCTGAGGCCTTGTTCATTAGTTGTGCTAAGATGCTTTTTTGCATTTTCAAGAGCTAACAATAACTTTGTTCGTGTTGACATTAATCTTCACCCCCTGAGCCCAAGGAATCAATTTCTTCAGAAAACTCACTAGACCCTTTGTATTCTGTTGACCATTTTTGGTAGTTACGATCTATGTCTAGTTGATTTTGAGTTCTAGCAGCAGATTCACGAGAACGTCGTTTGTTGTTTGGTTCAGCTATCGTGGTACTGGAATGGATGACTGAATTATTAGTTGACTTGGAGGGAATATTTATCTGAGATTTCCCTGCTATATCGGGTAGATTGTAATTGGTTTTTGACGGTTTTTGATTCAAGGCTTGGGAGAGTTCTCTTGATCGAGTTCTAAGTGGATTTTTCAACATGTTCTCAAGTGCAGACGCCATTTTATCTGAACGCGAGTCAAGATCAACACCAATCGCTTCCCGGTTTGACTTGGCAACCGGAATAGGGGAAAATTTTGGTAAGGCAATATTAGTTTGAGCGGCAGCAGCAATCGTTTGTTTATGCAATTTGTCAGTGTTTTTAGCAATGACCCTTTTCTTTGCCCGCCTTATTCTAATAGCCGTCCTAGGGCCTTTACTCTGAGGAGAATTTTCCAGGGGTTGTTGGTTTGAAGCATCCACATGCTCTACTTCCTTAATTGCATTATTAGCAGTGGATTTTTTAGTTGATTCAGTTGGTGATACGGAGTCAACAAACACTTGATTAATTTCATTTGCGACATTTAACCCAATACTTGGGGGAATCTGTGATGAAACAACATTGGGTATTTCTTTAACCTCCTCAGCCGGCCAATCTTCAACTAACTCCGCTAATTTCCCACCAACTTCTAGAACATCTTCATCCACCAGGTTAGCAGCTCCTCCCGAAACTACTCCACCATTCAAAACCTGGGAGTCTTTTGAGGTAGCAAAAGATATTTGTTGTTCTATCCAAGACAACTCTTCGTCAGATAACTCAACACAAATGGGGTGGTCCATTAAGCCCTCTGAGTCTAGAATTAATGCTTCCAAAAATCCCGAAGAAACTAAATCAAACTCTCGTAAGAAGCGGTGTCTTTCTAAATTATCAAAGATTTCCAAGTCACAATTTGCCAACATTAAGTGGTCACCTTTTCTAATTTCATCAACTATATTGCAAATCATCCGGATTGAACTTTTTAAATCACTTATACTCAACAGATATTCAAAACCTGAAAATATCACAACTGCTTGCTTGTTTGCCCACAAGAAATTCGTCACTTTTCGTTGTAAACGCTCAATTAAATCTGCTGTTGATTCGCCTTGAAGAAAAGATATTTTTTGGCAAGAGCCCTTGGGCAATGAATAATCATTCAATAACAAATCATCATCATGTCTAGAGAGTACTAACAATGGCCGTCCGTAACTCGCTAAAATACTGCCTAATTCAATTATTTCATGAGAATTACTGTCATCAAACATCAAGACGTCGCCGTAATTTAGCAATCGTTCTCCTGTGGCAAAATTATCTAATTTGGCTTTCGTAAGCTGTCGGATATATTCTGGGGCTTCGATGGTCACTTCTTGTTCAGGTAATCTCTCCTCCCTTCGCCAACTGCTAGTGTTTAGTTTGACATAATTCCACCAATCATCATTCTCGTTAGAATTAGTTTCGTGTTCCTGTTCGATAACTGCGTCAGGATATAGATTGATTATTCTAATCAAATCATCAGCGGGTAATTCCACCAAAGATACCAATGCGTCCAAAGCAGTAGAATCTCTTTCAATCTCCATCAAGGCTTCCAAACCAGTCAGCAACATATCTGCTTCATGCAGGGCAATACGTGGTATTGCGTCATTAATCACTACTTGGCTTACGCGTGGAATGATGCCCTTTGGACGACGTTCAATTCGGATGTATCCTGATATGCCAAGAGTAGTCATATCGCCGGCTAGTTTAGCAAGAGCATCATGCCCGCCACGCCGCACTTCAATGACCACGCCTTGTGGCAATTCAACCAAAATCATCACCCCTTTGGATTCAGCCTTGTCTAAGTGTTATTGAAAGATGCGGAAGAATTTAGCAAAACTTGACGATTTCAAGGATGGATGGTTGTGCCCACACGAATAACAAACACTTATTGAGAATACACCCCCTAAGTGTATTCGAGGCATTATTGTGAGCGTTCCAAAAGGAATTATCGAGTTTGCTGATTTAGCACTATGCTCACCTTACAAAACGAAATTATTAGGTGTAAGAATAATTACTATTTTGACCGTGATTTTACCAATACTGTTGATTGTTTTTTACAGCCTACCTATTTTTGCAATATTACTTTCAATTACAATTGGAACATCAATCTATCTTGTCTTTTCTCCAGATTTGGAAGCGGTTATTGCGACCCCCCTTGGCGTGAACATTAATCACCCATTTGTCGACGAAGAACCTATTGGAAAGGCCATTGTTTCTGTCAAATTATCAACTAATGACTGGATTGATATTGGGGAGCACAGAGTACGATTAGTAGAGGATGAATTACAACGGGGATTTAACCTGGTAGAGGATCATGAAGATTACACTACGCTAGGTCATTTTAGTGATTCAATAAATAAAGTGAGACTATCCAAACAAGTCATCATCATCAATCAAGCACTGGCCTTGCGCGATGTGGTTAATGGAAAAGCAGACCCTATTGAAGAGGCTCGAGAACGTGAAACAATGGATTATGGACTGCTAGAACGAGATTGGCTTGATGAAGAGGAATTGAATGTAGAGGGTCCGCTGGCTAAATTTATCAACAAAGAATGATGAATAAATCCAGGCGACCCTGTTAATTCAAAAACCCTCCTTGACAGGGCTATTTGTGTCAAAATCCGTTAATTGGAATGCTGTGATAGGCTCTCTATCAGAAAATCAGCAAGAAACTTTGTTTGGCACTTCATTATCCAAACTATTTGCCAAACTACCATTATGGCTCTCCCACCCATCTAATATTGGTGGTTTTTACGGTTTCTTGATTGCCCTTGCATTAATATTACCATATCGATTTGCTACAGATGATCACTATGGATGGACCAGTGATTGGGCACTCCATTGTGCACTGTTGATGGTCGCCTGCTTTTTCCTTGGCCTATGTTCAACTATCATCAACACTATATTTGGTAGACTGCCTATTGCACCTCCAAGAATTATCTTGTACCCTATGCCATTTGTCGGTCTTGCATTATTATCGATTGACAGAACTGACATCATATCAATAAATGCTTACATATCATGGTTACTGATATTACTACCAGGTCCAATGTATGTGCATCTTTCATGGGCACCTCGGTGGCGCTTACTCTGCATGATTGATGATGGGAAAAATCCATTTGAGGATATGTTAGAACTACGTGATGAGTCAAAAGATTATGAAATTGCAATAAACAATGATAGCGAAATTGACGCCGTTGTTAACGACTTCGAGAATTCTGAGGAGTAACTCAAATCAGGCCAAGTTTTGGACCGACTCGCTCGAATATTGCTAAAACTTCATCGAGGTCATCTTTTGAAAGACCCGAAGACATTTGAGTGCGTATCCTGGCTTTATCTCGAGACACCATTGGAAATACAATTGCCCCTGCCATGACTCCTTGTTTGCCAAGTTCGACCGTGAAATCTTTCGCAACTTTGGATTCACCACACATAACAGGAATTATTGGCGTGGTTGATACACCGGTATCAAAACCTAAATTTTGCAGTTCCTTGCGGAAATAATCGGTATTGGACCATAACTTTTGATGATGTTCAGGCTCCTCCATTAGTACTTCAACAGCAGCTTTTTGCGCTGCAGCCACTCCGGGTGGCTGAGAACCTGACAATAACCAAGATCGGGAATGATTTAGTGCATGATTTCTGGTCATTTCTGTGCCTGCTAGTATCCCTCCTTGAACACCTAATGCTTTGGAGAAAGAACCTGTTTCAAAGTCTATACTACCTTGCAACCCAAAATGGTCGACTATTCCCGCACCAGTTTCACCAAGGACTCCCTCACCATGACAATCATCAACATATACCATCGCACCATATTCCTTGGCTAATTTATCAATTTCATCTAGCGGTGCGATATCTCCATCCATAGAAAATACCCCATCGGTGATTATGAGTTTGCGCTTTGCATCCTCGTTCGCGTTGAGTACTGCTTCTAATTCACTCATGTCGTTATGTGCATAGACTGCTCTACTGGCTTTGGTTAACCTAACCCCATCAATTATCGAACCGTGATTTAATTCATCGCTAATTATCACATCATCTTTACCGGTTACCAAAGTTGGAATTAATCCGACGTTGACGGTGTAACCGGCAGAATAGATTAGTGCGGCTTCTACTTTCTTGAATTCTGCCACTTTTTCCTCTGCTGCTAGATGGATATCCATAGTTCCGGCAATTGCCCTAACGCTTCCGCTACCAGCACCATATTTTGTAGTTGCATCAACCATCGCCTTGACCACCTTTGGATGAGTTGTAAGATTCAAATAATTATTGGCTGAAAGCATTATTGTTGGTTTACCATTCATCGAACATCTCGGTTGGTTAGGGCTTTCCAATGTTGGTGGCTCCCATAACAAAGATTGGTTAGATAACTCCTCGTATCGCTGTTTCATCCACGTCATGTCGCCTGGCATAGTACCGTCTCAGGCAACCCCTAAACTCGGCACTTCAAGTGGTTTTGTATTGCTAAAACTTCCATGAAAGTCAAAAAGGATTAGGATTTGGCAAGCCCATGCGCATCACAGGTGTTGTTAGTAGTGGACTTGGCAGAGCACATGTCTTTATGGCGCAAAAGCACTATCAAGACCAATTTCAATCACTAATGGGAACTTCCGTGTGGCCGGGAACTCTGAACCTAACTGTTGCCGGTGATGATTTGCGAGATTACATTGCACTTAGGTTGAAATCAGGAATCGATACACTAGATGCATCAAGCGAGCTTATTTCACAGGCAAATGAGGTATCTATTGATGATTTAGCAGCCAATAGAATCCGTGGTTTCTTGCGAGATGGTATTTCGTTTGGTGGTGCAACTGCCTTTAAGGCTACATTTAATTTCAATCATAAAATGGTTGATTGTGCGGTTTTAATTCCAGATTTGACCAGGCATTACGATGTAGTAGAAATCATCTCAGCAAAATTCCTGAGAGAACATTTCTCGATAAGTGACGGTGACGAAGTAGTAATCGAATTACTTTGAGTCATGAGGAATATATGGTAATTTACCAATCTTCGACCACTCGTGGTAGAGCATGCTTTCCATTTCCAACGAGGCGCCTTTTTCCCAACGACTGATCATAGTTCTCTCAATATAATCTGCTTGCGGAAGTTGGGTAAAGGTGAATGTTGAATCTGCTGAATCATCATGAGCGAAATTTGGCCAAACAACATCCCACAAAACAAGCCATTCTGGCGGTGCCACACCAAAATCAACTGATTTTTCTGGATAATCAATAGCATCTTTGATTTCCTGCTCGGTTAATTCGCCAATAGCTAATCGGTGCAATGCCATAGCCGTCCTGCGCACTTGGTTCCACAAGAATGCCTCACCAATGATTTCGAATCCAACTATTCTGCCGTCTACCTCCCAAGGAGTGCAGGAGTAAATTTTCCTAATTGGGTTTTTACCCTCTTCAAGGCGGGCAAAATTTCTAGCATCATAAGTTCCAACAAATAATTTCAGCCACTCAGCAAATTTTCCACTAGGGTCAGACCATCCTTGAATACCTTCAAGCCGGTATCGATATATTCGATGTATCGCTAATCTCGGATTCCAGTCATCTGCTACTTCTTTAACATCAAGGAATACTAGCCCATCGCACAATTGGTCATCAACAGCTCTCACCATCTTGCGTTTGTTCAAAGATTCCCACAGGCTCTTGGCGAGTTTTACTGTCCCACCATTCCTACGAACATTAACTCCAGCATCTGTTCTACTAGACAGGACTAAATTATGGCTAGTTTCTTTGGTATCTAGCCATTTTAATTTACGAAAAACACGTATCAATTCACCTTGTACTGTTTTCACATCTGGCTGAATTTGACTGCCGTGAAAATAACGACCAATATATCCTATGGTAAATGCGAGGCGAACTCGCTCTGCCATCTAATCACTTATTCCTCGGTCAAAAGTTTAGCAGCTTCTTCTGGAGTGTACCCAAGACCGCCAACTGACCACTGTATAGCTGACTTTATCCAAGGCATGACCATATTATTCGACTTTGTTGGGTCAATGACTTCGATAGCATCAACAAGATTTCTAGCAGCCATGTAGAGGCGATCATCTGTCGGTATGTCAGCAAGTGCTAATCTTGTAGCATATCTCTGATATTCCTTTACTGCAGCGGGAATCCTTCGGCACTCAAGAGCAAAATCCGCAAAGTCAACAATATATTCATCGTTTTCTTCATCTAAATTCATGGCTTTTTTGTAAGCCATCATGATTTTACCGCCAGGAACCTTATCCTCTTGGGCTTCAACATTCAACATATTAGCAAACTCTGCATATGTGTGGTGTACAGCAGCAATATCCTTGTGCGCTTTGCACATATCATCTAACATATTCACGGCACCTTCTAGGTCACCTTCGGCAAATTTTTCTATAGCAGGTTGTAGAACATCACTCATTATATCCTCTCCAATGAGTTGGGCGGGGTGGTTTCAGTTATTGAAGGACTCGCTTAGTTTAATTATCATCTGAGGACGAAATTGAATCTTTCAAATCGCTAAGTAAGTTAGACTGGCTATGTTTTTTGTGCATTTCATTAAGCAACATCTTACACTTATCCCACTTGCGGATTGAGTAGAAGCAATGCTTAGGATCTGGCCGTACAGTTCTTATTGTACGTTGATAGGTTATGATTCCAATAAATGAGCGCAACAGAGATTTTCTTGCTTTGTCAGCAACGGTGTCATCTGAGGAATCTGCTGATCCGGGCATATTTACTGCTCCGGCAGCACCCATTGACTCATCAACAAGGCCTACACCTGAATCTGTCAGAATTGACACGGTAGCATAGCCAAACATGGTACCTACTGGGGTTCTCTCAACAATAACTTCTGAAATTCTATCGAAGAGAATTCTGCGATGAGAGCGGGACAGTAAGAAACTATGTTCAAAAATAACCGCATCAGAAGTAATTGCGTAATGGAAACTATTCTGGTAATAAAATGTTAGACCGTAAAACAATGCAGTGTATACAATTCCAAACAAGTAAAAATTGTACTCAATTCCAATAAAGTCTCCTTTTCCTTCGCCAAACAAATCTGTGACAAAGAAGATAAAATCATCAATTTGAATAATCAGCGGTGTAAATGCGACAAGTAGCAGCCACAAAGTAACCCATCTGCCCGAGGTAGAAGTATTTAGCAAACGATTTAGCCATGCCACAAATAACATGAAAAAGATGAAACTGAAGGACATTGTTTCACTGGTAGTTAAATCCATAAAAGCCCAAACTAAAGCCATTATACCTTCTGAATCTTCACCAAGAGAATCAACTCTCCCAAACAAAAAGTGAAGGCCTAGAACTAAGGCACCTAAGCCATACATACCAACAAATGCAAAGGTACTGGGTTTCTTTGTGAGGTGGATTTCTTCACCTGGAATTAATCGGAATTTTTTGGCCAAGTTCTCGGTTTGTTGAGATTCTAACTCTTCACTAACCTTGACTTCATCCGTGGTTGCTTCTTCTGACATATCGTTCCCTCTAGTTATTGTTTGGGGCCTTATCCCACATGAATGTTGCCCCATCAGGGGTTAGTTTAATGCAAAATACCCCACGAATGTTCTGCATTACCCCTAATCCAGTCATAATTTTTCTCAGTTCGAATGCCGTTTTGGTCAGAAATAACTAATTTCTTAACCAATAATGGATATTCGTTGTAGGTGAAATTAGATACTAAACCACCAATTGTTGGTTGCTCAAAGGCCCAATGAGCGCGGTCTACAGCTTCAACATCTAGCGTAATAGTTGCCTCATCACTCCACATTTCGACTTTGAAGCCCGGAAGCTTACTACCAGGGTTGGCACCATGTTCACCTTCACTATCGTCTAGTGCATACTTTTCTACTCTAACACTAGAAAACTTGAGGCTTTTTTGAGCAACTGCATCATGGAATAAGCCTCCTTGTGACAAACTCATATGACCTATGTCTCGTTTTTTCCAAGGTTTGTTATCTCTTGATGAAACTGTCATACTCAAATGAGGTAAAAACCAATCAATGTATGATCCATCACTAAGATGTAACATCCCCCAATACCAAGGCACTGACGGTGCTTGAACGCAAACTTTCTGAAAATATGCCGTACCTGAAACATCCTTGCCATCTAATTCACCAGACACTTTACAGCCATGTAAACGAAGTATGTCATAACCCATATTCATTGCATAAGTAGCTGTTGCATGTCTTGCTGTAGACATCGGTTCGTTCCATGGAGTAAGCGTAAATTCCATTTTACTTGGAACATTTTCATCATCAGGAAATTCGTCAGTAGATAGATTTAGCCAAAATTCACTAAGATCACTCTTCAGCCCCATTGACATATCATCATCGGTCAACGGAACAACTGCACCGCCACCACCTCCAACTGACTTTGACTCACCAGGCCAAGAAGGGTGGTCATCACTAACCACAATCATTCGACACTTGTGCTTGATGTACGGTTCATACATTCGCTTGCCGTCATACCACCAAGCACAGACCATACCGTCAAGAGAAATACCTCCTTCATTGTCAAATCCTGGTCGACCTTTCGGTTCCCAATTAGTGCCACTAACACTAACTTTAGGATTATCTTTAGTTGACCACAATACCATTAATTGTTTGCCACTTGGGTTACCGTCTTCATCATCCAGCATCAATAGCCACCACCACCAATCCCATGTTAGATGATGTAGCGGTTCTCGTTCTTGCAATTTCCACATCCGAGATAGATCGCCAGCAAACTTATCCAGCGAAGGCATCATTCTATTTCCTTCCCTTTGAACACTGCTCCACCGATAAATAATAGAACAATTGCTTGAATGAGTAAGACAACTGTGGCAATGATCATCGATAAGAAGGGACTAATATCCCCTAAACCGGGAGTTGCAAAGAAATAATTCAATGCCTCAGAACCGATTAATTCCTCACGTTCAAATCCAAAGGAATCTTCTACTTCTACTGAAAACCCTGAACTGATTAACAAATCCATATCAGGCCAAACAATCATACTCGCTGAATCAACGATGACCATAGCCCATCCAACAATAGAAAAACGCAAAATTGGCGATTCTGGAACGCCCATGGACAGTAATGCCATACCCAACTCCCAAGCGGCAAATGGTATTGCTAAGACAATGCCATATTTCCACATGGTTCCAAGAAAACAGAATAGCATACCATAGACTAATGTCGCCAACATTGCAGCAAATAAAATTGCTAGCCAAATACCAAATTCTGAGAACCTAAAAAATGAATCTCCAGGACCAGCAAAACCTGTTACTATCGCAGAGATTAAGGTCAACAATATCAGGTAAGGCCAAACAATGCCCAAATATCCAAGAACACGGTACAAAAATACCTCAGTTCTTGCTATTGGTTTAGTGAGCATGTAATGCATAGTACCAGAATTCATTTCGTCTCTAATCAGCCCAGTAGCCATGAATAGTGGAATAAAGATACTAATTATGAACACAAATCCTAATTTTCCGATACCCAGAATTGAAGCACGATGTAATGCTTCTTTGGCATATGCATCATCATCTGGATCCTCGTCGACAAATGCATCGCTTGAATATCTTAAATTACCGTTGAAATCTCGGTCCAGTTCAATATCACAGGCAATCCCGTTATCATTGGTGTCTTTTTGTGATTCGGTCCGGGAATTTGACCGACAGTCTCCATCGTCATCATACCCTACGCTGACAGTTTGGGTACCTGACGGCGATTCATCCCAATCAAAATCATCTTCATCAATCCATTTAGAAGGGTCATCAGGCGGCACTGGAGGATCGAATAAACCAGGATGTGATTCGTCAGAAAAAGGATTTGTACCGTAGAGTCGTTCTTGACCATCTGGGTATAAATCGCCGTCAGAATCAACTGAATCACCATCGTTATCGATAGATTCGAAGTCCCGTTGCATAGCATCAACGTAAAACAGCATCAGTAAACAAATTACAATCATACCCGTAACCAAGACTACCCAGGTGGAAATTTTAGTACGATACTGCCTCATAGTGAATTCAGTAATTGCTGCCGCTTTCCTATCCAAGGCGCGGAAAATAGTGTTGGTCTTGTCAGCCACTACAATCGACTCCCGCTTGTTAAGTAACCCAGTATTGACTCAAGGTCATCATCAGGGTTATCAATTGAAGTCACTTTGTGCCCACCTTCAATGATTGCTTGAGGCAAATTATTGTGGAAGTGACCTAGGTTGTGAGTTTGGACTGATAGCACCGAATCACTCTGAAACAGTATGCCATGGACAGATTCGATATCTATTACGCTTTTAGCCAAATTCTTAGGCCCGTCTGTACCAATTTCAATTCTGTGAGGGATGTTATCCAATCTCTCTCGAATTGCGTGAAGGTTACCAAGTGCCAATAACCTACCATGATGAAGAATCACAATTTGTTCAGTAATTCGTTCTATCTCACCTAAAATATGGCTGCTAACTATGACTGTTCGGCCCATTCTGCCTAATTCTCTTATCACATTCATGATTGTAGTTCTAGCCAGAGGATCACAACCTTGCAGCGGTTCGTCTAGTATTATCAAGTCTGGATCGTTAACCAAAGAATGGGCTATTTTTGTTCTTTGACGCATACCTTTTGAGAACCGACCAATTTGTTTGTGCGCCACGTCAGCCAAACCGACGAAGTCGAGTACTCTATCTGCCTCGAGTTTGGCTTCATCGCGAGTTAATCCATCTAATCTAGCAAATGTTGAGATGAAGTCATGTGCAGTCATCCAATCATGCATTTTCTCACCTTCGGGAACAAATCCAACGCGTGAATATGGTGCTGGATTCTTCCAAGGATTAGTACCGAACAAACGCACTTGCCCTGAACTTGGCTTTAGTTTCCCCATCAAAATTTTGAACAACGTTGATTTTCCTGCACCATTCATTCCAAGAATCCCGGTAACTCCACCACTTAGAGCCAAAGTTATGCCGCTCAGGGCGTGAATTTTCCCGTATGTCTTTGAAAGGTTTTCAATCAATATGACTGGCGCTTCTTGCTCTGGAACCCATTCTTTTACCTCAGGCTGGCCTTCTTGATGGAAATCTGGCATCATTCTCTAGTCACCTCCATTGAAGCTACTCTCGATGACATAATGTAGAGGAAAAAGGCATTCATCAATACTATTGAAGCAAAAGACCATGTCCAAGAATATTGGTCATAGGTAGTCTGAGTTCCGATTAAGGCCTGCCCTACATGTGCTAAGCAATCATATGGAGACAGTAGATACATGATATCCCGTTCAAATAGGTTAGAGACTAAAATAGCCAACGTTTTAGTTCCCAGAACAATTGCTACTAAGCCAATTCCAGGGAAGAATTTACCACGAGATACACTAGACAAACCTAAACCGATGCTGGTGTAGGTAACAATCAGCATCACACCACCGATAAACGCAGCGATGAAAAGCGGAAATGTATCAATTATCCAAGCCCAACCTCGGCCCATGGCGAGGATTTCAACAAAGTAATAAATCATCAAAGTGAATAACACGACGAATGCTTGAATCATTGCCACTGAGATATATTTCATCATCAAATAGTCAAACCGGCTAATCGGTCGCGAGAAATATAATGCTGAAGTTCCGTGACTTCGATCTTCTGAAATCATCCCACCAACAAGTAACGCTGCAAGGATTGGGTAATACAAGACGTTTCGCGGGAAGAAACCAAGAACATGTCCGTATAGATTATCCCTATTTACCCCCCACATGGTATGAAGTTCAGGACTACCAATCAATGATGAAAGCAGGGTTAAAGCAACATCTCCAAGCGATGCAATAAACACTAGTACCATGAATAGTTTTGTTGGCCAACCCCATGGGCGATGCCCTTTACGAAATATCCCCAAAACGTGATGTCTTAGTATAGCCCAATTTCGCATCCAGCGAGGATTTAGAGAACCATTCCATGGACGATATACTTGTTCAAATACGTAACCAACTGAGGCATTATTTGTGGCTACTTGAGCGGTCGCAGATTCGTCGCCATCACGGGAACCCCAAGCAGCATCCATCCTACCTTGACCAGTTACTGGAGTGTTTTCGGTAAAATTAATTTCTACGCTAGCAGGTGGTTCTGCAACAGGTTGTTCATCCATCACGACCCGCCTCCCATATATCCTGGAGCATCGACCTGCCTGGCTTGAACCGGACTACGCAGCAAATCTTCACTAGTTTTGATTTCATAGCCGAGATTTTCCATTATCACAATGAACAGATCTTCTAATGAAGCTTCATATTCATGCATGCGGCGAATTTGGGAACCCACTTCGGCTGCACAAGTAAGAATCTTGGTAGTGGTATCTTCATCTTCGTGCATAATTCTCATGATGCGTCCTTCTCTCCTTACCACCATGTCCATGGACAACATTTTCTCTTCCAATTTTGAAGCATTACCCCAAACATGTATTTCGATTTCTCGGTCGATATCTTTCAAGTCAGCAATTTTACCTTGTGCTGCCAGTTTCCCCTTGTGCAGTAACACCATATTCTCGCACACCCTTTCAACATCATCCATTAAGTGTGAAGCCATCATAACTGAACGGCCACCAGCATTAACCATGTTTTGCAGAGTGTTAATCATGAATTCTCTGGCAACTGCGTCAAGTCCATTTGACGGCTCATCTGCGATAATCAATTCGGGGTCGTGAATAATACTACAGGCTAACTTAGTTGCCTGTTTCATACCTGTAGAAAAGCCACCGATATCGCGATACCTCTGTTCGCCAAGACCCACATATTGCAAAACTTCGTGTGCTCTAGACATAGCAACTGTAGGATTCATCCCAAGTAATTCTCCTGAGTATTTTACTTGATAGATAGCTTCCATTTCCGGATTCAGCGCGTCATATTCTGGCATGTAACCAATTCTTGAACGAATTGCTGGGCCTTCTGTTCTAATATCATGGCCAAGAACATGTCCTTCTCCTGAAGTAGCTTGAATTAAACCAAGAATGGTTTTGAGAAATGTCGACTTGCCAGCACCGTTAGGCCCTAGTAATCCTGTGGCCCCTTTTTTGACTTTAAGATTCAGATTTTCCAATGCCATGTGAGGACCATAGGACTTGCAAAGGTCCGTGGTATGGATGAGGAATTCATAGTCGGACATGGGGTTCCCAATTCAACGAGGTAACAGACGCCATTTGAATACTGCGCCGTAATGACTGGATTAATCCTCAAGTTTTATTCCATCACGTGTTTTGACAGCAACACCCTTTTTCATTGCTAGAACCTCGTTAGCCGTACACTGAGATACACCGTGACCAATTAAATCACCAGATTCGTTGCAAATAAGACAAGCTTCACCCGGTCGCAGCCAAGGGTCACAAGCAACGGTGAATCCATGAAACACATTGCGACCTTTGCGAACAAATGGTTCTGCATCAGAATCAACCACAATTATTGCCAAACCTTCTCCAGAATACGGATTGATGTCAGTCGCACAAAATTGCGTAGGAAGTTGTCTTCTGCGACGGGAAAAAATTTCAAGTGCTCCGGCATTATTGAGCGATAGACCTCCATCACCTAATCTAAAACTTGACAGATGTTTTCCAGAAGATGATAAAACATTTTTAATTCGTCCGTATTTATTGATATTAAAGGTTAAATTTGACGATAATTCATGAGCAGTTGCATGATCAATATTGAATAATACTGCAAATTTATCAGCGGCCTTGAGCCTGTTTAGTTGTAGCCTTGCCAGTTTGAAATCATCATCATCTCCAATGACCATCATTCCTTCAGTAAATTCACAATCAATAGTCAAGCCCGCATCAGTTATTTTCTCGTAAATTCTTGATTCAAGATTGTCTGCCCGTAATTCAATTGGAATAATCGAGCGCCCTGCTAAACCAAGTGATTCCAATTCTTGTGTCACAACTACCATATCCAACTTATTCTTCCAAATCCAATCAGGACCTTCAACATGACAAAATGGATTCAAGTCTTCCAAACTATACGGCATAAGCCCAATGGGAGTGTTGACCAACAGTTCAATACCAGGGATGAGATGAAGAAGCTTAGCAACCACTTTGTCGCATTTATCTCTCCAAGGGCCAGAATCGCCGTAAAAAATCAGCACATGTTCTGTTCCAATTCCCGTAACATCTCTTTGATGCCAACGTTGTGCTAGAAGGTTTTTAGCAGCAATTATGTGGGGCCGATTTATTGTATCAACACTACCCCATTGTTCTCCACCCTTGCGTGGAGTCAATTGAGAATTAACCACCCATTGCCAACTATCCTCAAATGAACCCATACTGCTGTAATCCTTTGATGCTGTGGTTTCATCTAACGGCATTTCACTACCGAGAAATTTGGTAAATGATGCCGTAGCAGGGTTTGTTGAAAGCCACAAAAACGCATCTCTAAGTGCTGGGTGTTGATGACTCCTTTGCTCTACTAGACGCCATATAGTTCCATCTCTAACCGCTTGACGACATCGAGCCAATTCTGCTAACGTGATTTCTAGATTATACTTAGAAAGTAATTTCATACGCTCAACTTTTGGCATTTTTCTTACCGATTCTGGCGTAACTCCGCTAATACAAGGCATCATTACTGGCCACTCAATTAATCCTTCCAATTTCTCCGTGCCCCATGGAGACAAAATTCTGCCATCCCTAGCAAATAAAGCATATGCGGCCGAATCAAATAGATCTGCCCCTAAAGCAATTGACATTGGAAATAACATCGGGTGGCCACAACCAAACATGTGAACTGGCCTGTTAGATGGTAAGAAAGGTAAAGTTGACATCATAATCTTGGCATATTCCCGGTATCTCTGTTGCTCCATAACTGGTACAATTCCACCAATAGGATGGACTGAAAAGTCAAACTTTGCCATTTCAGCGGCAGATTTACGACGCAGGTCCGGAAACAATCCACCTTGAATTGGACCGTTTAACATAGTGTCTTGGGATTTATCAACACTCACTTGAGCACGTAAAATTGTTTCATCAACTGCAGATTTAACTTCAGAATGCTTCATGTCGGGTCGCGAAAATACATCTAGCATTGTTGCGATATCAACTCCGATTGCCCGTTGAAATTCAACTATTTCTTCAACACCAACTTCAATATCTCCATAGATATATGATTGGAAAGTTCCAGAATCGGTCATAATAACCCCGGGGTAATCTATTAGTTCATGTACACCATCAGCAAGTGCTTTTTCTTTCAAGCTGTCATGTTTCCAAATGATGTAAGAATTGGTAATTAGTGCGCCAATACCATACCTGTCCCACATTTCCCTAGGCTCTATAGTCCGTATATTTGGATTGATTACTGGAAGTAATGTGGGTGTTTCTAAAATCCCATGTTTGGTGTGTAGTTTACCTAATCGAGCCCTTCCGTCCCGATTAGTAATTTCAAATAAGCCCTCATCACCCTCTTTGCAGGGATTTGGATTTGGTCTAGGCTCATCTGACCATACAGGCATGGTGCCCGCTACAGTCAACATGATTTGAATTCATCCGTCAATACCGGTGACTAAGCCGAATTAAACGAATTCTACATTGCCGTGGGCTAAAATAAATTCTCTACCCAATTCGTCGAAGGTATCTAGTAAATTCTTGGAGTACCTAATTCTAACTACTTCGTTATCGCCTTCCAAGTCTGCCTTGATACCATCAAGAGTTCCTGGAGCAGCTCCACACGACAAACAAGCCCCTGTTAAGTCTAAAATTAAATCCAATTGGGCAGTACCATTTGTAGAAACCTCTTGGTATGATTGAACCGAAATACCTCCGCCATGCCCATCCAGTGCAGCCCTGACTGGGCCGAGTCTTGCAAGTAGTGCCGGTACGAAATCTTCGCTTTCGACCAGATTAACCAGTAATTCCCCTTTCAGCCTCGCTTCTTCTTCAGGGTCAGTGGATTCAGCAATGCGTTTTTCGGCTTCCACTGCAATCGACTTGCTGGCTTGAGCAGCATATTTTGCAATCAAGTCGTCGTCTGCCATACAATTGCTAATTTGCAGTGGTTCTTCACTCTTTGCTATTTATTTAGGCCACCCTAAAACCGTGATACTGCGCTGCAATGTTTTACACTCATTGATAAGGGAGAATCATGTGGTGTAAGTTGGTGCGAAGATGTCAGAAGTAATATTGGATATTAAAAATCTTCATGTTTCTGTTGAAGGAACAAAAATCATCAAAGGTGTAGATTTAACCATCAAGACTGGAGAAATTCACGCCATCATGGGGCGAAATGGGGCTGGAAAATCAACCCTAGCCCACGTCTTGATGGGGCACCCAGCATACGAGATTACTGAAGGAGAAATCCACTACCGTGGCAAGCCAATTGATGAATATGAAGTATTTGAGAGAGCTAGGGCGGGAATGTTTCTGTCATTTCAGTACCCAGCATCGATTCCGGGTGTCCAAGTTGGTAATTTCCTAAAGAAATCAGTAAATAATGTCAGAAATGAAAAAGTCAAAGCACGTGAATTTCGTAAAGAATTAAACGCGGCAATGGAAAAATTGGACATGGATAAAGGATTCTTGTCACGTTATGTAAACGATGGATTTAGTGGTGGGGAAAAGAAGCGCCTTGAAATTCTCCAGATGATGCTGTTAAAGCCAACACTAGCACTACTCGATGAAACTGATTCGGGATTGGATATTGATGCTCTAAGACTTGTTGCAAAAGGCATCACAGAAACTGCAGAAGAGACTGGATTTTTAGTAATTACCCACTACCAAAGGCTGTTAGAGTTGATTAAGCCTGACTTTGTTCACGCAATGATTGATGGCAAATTTGTCAAATCTGGTGGCCCAGAATTGGCGTTAAAATTAGAAGACCAAGGTTATGACTGGTTGGAGGCATAAGAATGAATAATGAAGCAAATAACGCAGTTGGCGAATACCAATATGGATTTCACGATCCAGAAAATGCAACCATAAGATTTGACAAAGGTTTGTCAGAACAAGTTGTTAGAGACATCTCGAACCTGAAGGA
The DNA here is from genome assembly GCA_964014545.1 of uncultured Candidatus Poseidoniales archaeon. Taxonomy (GTDB): domain Archaea; phylum Thermoplasmatota; class Poseidoniia; order Poseidoniales; family Poseidoniaceae; genus MGIIa-L1. The sequence goes on from CAXGZX010000005.1 coordinate 21,605, forward strand.
AGAACCTGAGTGGATGACTGAACTCAGAGTCAAGGCATATCGCCATTTCGTTAGCAGACCAATGCCAGATTGGGGTAATTGCAGTATGCTAGAGTCGATTAAATTCGATGACGTAACTTATTTCCTACGCTCTTCTAAAGAAACTGCAAATGACTGGGACGATGTACCAGAGGACATAAAAAATACCTTTAACAGATTGGGAATTCCAGAAGCCGAGCAAAAATGGCTCGGTGGAGTAACTGCTCAGTATGAATCTGAAGCGGTTTATCACTCGGTCCGTGAAGACCTAGAAGAGCAAGGAGTAATATTCCTCGACATGGATTCAGGATTGAAAGAATATCCGGAACTGGTAAAACAATACTTTTGCTCGGTAATACCTTACGCTGACAACAAATTTTCTGCCCTAAACACCGCTGTTTGGAGTGGCGGTTCGTTCATCTATGTGCCAAAAGGAGTACATGTCGAAATGCCAGTTCAAGCATATTTTAGAATCAACGCCAAGAACATGGGACAATTTGAAAGAACCTTAATCATCGCTGATGAGGGCAGTAGCATAAATTATGTCGAAGGATGCACAGCACCAACCTATTCAACAGACTCATTGCATTCTGCAGTTGTCGAGTTAATCGCTATGGAAGGCGCTAAAATTAGATATTCTACCGTCCAGAACTGGTCGGCAAATGTTTACAATTTAGTTACAAAAAGAGGCATTGCCCACAAGAATGCAGTTGTTGAGTGGGTCGACGGAAACATTGGCTCTAAACTCACCATGAAGTATCCATCGGTAATTCTCAAAGGCGAAGGTGCTCATGCAGAGATAATTTCAGTAGCTTATGCTGGCGAAGGACAACATCAAGATGCTGGCGCTAAGGTGCACCATCTGGCTTCCAATACGACCTCTAATATTTTATCGAAATCAATTTCTAAAAACGGTGGAAGGTCATCTTACCGAGGCTTGCTTAAGGTAAACCCAAAAGCGCACGGATGTCGCTCAAAAGTTGTTTGTGATGCTTTGATGTTAGATGCTGACTCTCGTTCTGACACCTATCCGACAATGGAAGTTAGCAACTCGAGTGCTGATCTAGAACATGAAGCAAGTGTTTCAAAGATTTCTGGAGACCAACTATTCTATCTCATGAGTCGAGGTTTTACCGAAGAGGAAGCCATGGGGCTTATCGTAAATGGTTTCTTTGAACCATTCACTCGAGAACTCCCAATGGAATATGCTGTTGAGTTAAACAAATTACTCGAACTTGAGATGGAAGGTGCAATTGGATGAACTACCTAGACATTCCAGTACCAAACCGCACCCAGCATCTTTGGCGATATACTCCTTGGTCAAAGGTTCACCCAACCAGCGTTGATAGTGTACCGAAAATTCAATCATCTAAGGTAACCGTAAACGACGTCAAGATTCAAGCAAACACCACAAGAAAAAAATCTACTATCAAGGACATATCAAGAGTATTTCTGCAAGAATCAAATAATTCAATGCACTTAGTCAAAGTTAGTGACACTTCACCGGCTAACTTATTAGAAATCTCTAGCGATGAAGAGCAATCAATTTGTCACATACACGTTGAATGCACAACAAGTGGTAGTTTGATAGTGAAACTTTCTGGCAGCACCAAATGGCTTGGACTACATATTACGGGAAAAGTTGCCAAGAATTGTACACTTTCGTTTGGTTTAGTCAATGATTTATCCAAGCAATGCACTATTTTGCGTTGTGAAGATTGGAGTTTACTAAGAGACTCTATGCTTGAATATGGTGAACTATCAATCGGTGGTAGCAGAATCAAAAACGATATTCGAACCTCACTAGATGAAGTGAATTCTTCCCTTACGCAAAATATTGCAGTGATTACTGACGGTTCTAGACATGATGACCATCATGTTGAGATATTGCACAGAAGTGGATTCACAAATTCATCGCTTAATGTTAGTTCAGCATGCTCGGGAAAAGGCCACACTATTGGTACAGGATTATTGATGATTGAAGAAGATTGTGATGGCTGTGACGCCGGTCAAGTTTTCAAGAATTTATTATTGTCAGATACTGCCAAAGCAGAATCAATACCTGAATTAGAGGTGTTATCTGATGACGTCAAGGCAGCTCACGGAGCAGCAAGTTCTTCGGTTGATAGTGAGCAAATCCACTATTTGATGTCTAGAGGATTTCCTAAAGAACATGCTGAAGCACTTATCGTTGAAGGTTTTCTTGTTAATTGCTTTGCCAAGATCAAAAATAACGATGTTAGACAATATCTTATAGGGGCATTAACCGCTAATTATTCCTAACGGCAGGTGAGATAATGCGAGAAGATTTCCCTATACTACAACGAAAAATCAATGGTTATCCGTTAGTATACTTAGATAACGCAGCAACTACCCAAAAGCCAGCCGCTGTGATTAATGCAATGAATGATTATTATGCCAATTCTAACGCTAATGTTCACCGAGCAGTCCACACCTTAGCGGGCGAAGCGACTGAAGGCTACGAATCATGCCGTACTGCACTAAAGCAGCGATTTAATACTGACAAAGCAATAATCACTAGCGGCACCACTGAAGCAATAAATCTAGTTGCTCACGCCTGGGGCAGAGCAAATTTATCTGATGGCGACGCTATTATACTAACAGAAATGGAACATCATTCAGATATTGTCCCCTGGCAAATGCTTGCTCAAGAAATGAATATCGAACTACGATATGTCCCTGTTATGAAAGATTTAACACTCGATATGGAACTATTTGAATCAGCCATTGAAGGCGCTAAATTGGTTTGCGTAGTGCACATATCAAACGTCCTTGGAGTCTGCAATCCAATTGACAAAATAGTTTCTATCGCCAACAAGCATGGTGCCAAGGTGCTGTTAGACGCTGCTCAAAGCGCCCCCCACCAAGATATCGATTTCAAATCAATTGGTGTTGATTTCATGGCTTTTTCAGCCCACAAGATGTGTGGACCTACTGGAATAGGTGCTTTGCTTGTTGCTGATGACGCATTTGAAGAGATGCAACCGTTCATGGGTGGTGGTGATATGATTGAAACCGTCTCTATACATGGCTCAACTTATCAAACAAATGAACAAAAATTTGAGGCTGGAACCCCAAGAATTGCTGAAGCAATTGGCTGGACTGAAGCCTTGAACTGGCTTTCCTCAATCGATATTGTAGCCGAGCATAAAAGAATCCTCGAATCTGCCAGATGGCTAGCGAGTAAGTTACGGGCTATGGGTATGACAGTATATGGCAGGCATGACGATCATGATGCTGCAGTGGTTTCGTTCCTCCATCCAACTATGAATAGCGAAGATTTAGCACACCTACTAGATGCACGAGGTTTCGCAGTTAGAACCGGTCATCATTGTGCTCAACCACTACTAGACCGTTTACAAATAACTGGAACATTACGTGTTTCATTATACTTTTACAATACCCATGAAGAAGTTGAATCATTTGTTGAATACTTTAGCGAAATCTTGGAGAGGTTTGCATGACTTATTCAAGTGAACTTTCCGAATTAATTGAAGAGTTTAAGGAAATAGAAGACAAAATGGAACGTCTAGAAATGGTGTTTGATTTAGCAGACGAAGTAAATCTGTTACCCCCGCAAGAGTGGACTGAAACCACCAGAGTGGTTGGTTGTCAATCAGAAGCTCATGTTAGAGTTGACGTAGTTGATTCCTGTGTGAACCTAGAATCGGGTGCTGACTCCAAGCTTGTCCAAGGATTGATGGGAATTTTAACCTTGGCCATCCATGGCACTGAAGTTACTGAGGCATTGAAATTGACTCCCGATTTCGCTACCGAAATGGGTGTACTCAACACATTATCTCCAAGCAGGTCTAATGGATTTCGAAATATGTTTGACAAAGTTATGCGAGAGATAGAACAAACACAAGGTGATTAAATGACAGATAAATCAACAGTTATGGTACAATTAGATGAAGTTGAAGACCCGGAGTTAGAGATCTCGATAGTTGAATTAGGTTTGGTTTATGATGTAAGAATTGAAACCAAAGAAAATGTCTTACATGCTGAGATTGACATGACACTCACCAGCCCTGGATGCCCTGCTGCTGCTGAAATAATGGCTGCAACTCATCGAGCAGCGCTGACCACTGAAGGAATTGATTCTGTACATGTCAACTTAGTCTGGAGTCCCAGATGGGATCCAAAAGTTCACGCTTCCGAAGATGCCAAAATGGACATGGGAATTTGGGATTAACGCTTCACAACAATCGTTAGTAAATCGCCATCTTCAAGCAAATGGTCTAATCCAACACGTTGCCAATCAAATTTCGCACTTGGACCTTTAACTCTAGCATATCTGAACTTTCTAATGAAATCACGGTGGAGTTTCATGCAAATATTTTTCACCGTTGAATCATCTTTGACAATCAAAGGCTCCTCCAAGTCTGCTTCTTGACCTTGTGGTTTGAGGAATACTCGCATAAAACCGAGATTATCATAGATGAAGTCTTTTAATTCTTCTAGACCCATGTCTTTGAAGGCTGAAATACGCATTATCGGCCAGCCTTCGGGAAGTGACTTAGTTGCCCTAACTAAGTCATCTTCAGTAGCAATATCAATTTTATTTATTGCCACAACTGCCTTTTCATAGATTCGATTTTCTGCTAAACAATCAACAATTTGTTCTGCAGTTGTATCGTTTCTTAATGTGACTATAGCAGAAGTATAGCCAAAAGAACGAATTATATCACCCATATCTTCACTGGAAAGGTGGGTCTGCTCAACAGTTGTACGAACATCAATACCACCTCTTTCGGTTCGCTTAATGAATACTGGAGGCTTCGTTTCATTTAGCCGCAGCCCTGCATTATGAAGTTCTCTATGTAATACATTGAAGTGGGCATCTTGGAAAGGGTCTACGATATACAATACCATGTCTGCGCTTCTAATTACATTCAAAATTTCTCGACCACGGCCTTTGCCTTCCGCAGCACCTTTGATTAGACCTGGCAAATCTAGAATCTGAATCTTAGCACCACGATGTTCCATAACACCTGGAATACAAGTTAGTGTGGTAAAGGCGTACCCTGCAACTTCAGAGTGAGCATCAGTAACTTTAGAGATAAGAGTAGATTTACCCACGGAAGGGAATCCTACCAAAGCAACAGTAGCATCACCAGATTTCTTTACTTCAAACCCTTTGCCCCCGCCACTTGCTTTAGAGTGAGCATGAGCCTTTTCCTCTTTTAATTTCAATTGGGCAATCTTGGCCTTTAGTTTCCCAATATGAGCATTAGTGGCCTTATTTTTTTGAGTTTTATCTATCTCGGCGCGAATCAATTCGATTTGCTCTTTGATAGTTGCCATAATGACCCCAAAACAACGCTGCAAGTAGGTGACTCTTGAAATCTATTGTTGAATTCAGGCAGAATTGACAGAAGTTGTATGCGATGACATCAAAGCAGACGAGTATCTCGAGGTGAATATGGGAATTGAGACTGTTTTACTGTTAGTAGAACAGGAGAGTCTGGAAACTATATTGCAGATGCCCTGGAATGATGTTTACCGAGGTATGGAATCAGGTTCCTTTAGAAATTCTCGACCCAAAAAATCCGACCGATTATCTCGTTTATTCGATATTGATTGTGAAGCGGAAATATTGGATTGGATGGAAGATATTGGAGCCAAAGATGGTTCTGTACGTGAAATACTTCAAAATTTGAATAATGGGGAAGAAGGGCTCCTATTATTGATGAACTACATGAGTTTAGGTCATTGGGAATGCTGGGAGGCAAGAACCTATCTGTACTTAGATGTGGCATTAGACAGAGTAATTGAGAGTCGGAATGATTTGTACTCTAGCGCTACATGGAAAGATTTGCGACATAAATTGGCAAATCTTCCCGAAGATGAATTTGCTGACAAGGTCTGCATCGATTGGATGGAACGACGAAAACAACTTGGTGAAACAATTGATGAAAAAGAGGATCCTAAGATAATCCCAACCTTTGAGGCTCATACTCGTAATTCAAAATTATTAGTTCACGCAATAACCACCTGGGAAAATACCGAAGGAGTGATCGGAATTGTTGGCAGAGAACATCTTGAAGCCATCAACTGGGGCCATGGAGTCCACAATCTAAGCAATTATCTGCATCAATAATAGACGACGGATTGAAGAATAAGGGCTTGCACCCAACACCATGTCTGAAGAATCTGATGAGGCACCTATTGACTCTGTGGACGATGAACTCCCGGTAATTGAAGAGGGTTCTGACACCATGGAAGTTGGGGTAATTGAAGAGGAAAAAGACCCTCTGGAAGCAGCTCTTGAAAGGGCTGAACTTGCGGAAAAAGAGATCGCTTACAAAGATGCTGAAATCCAGAATGTACGTAAGCGCTTTATTGGTGAAAAGTCGGAATTAATTCAATATGGCAGCATGGGATTGGCTAGAAAAATGCTCACTGTTCTAGCCGATGTTGATCGTGCTATGTCTAATATCGAAGATGACGACCAATCGCCATTGGCACAAGGGCTTCGTTTGCTGCGTAACAAAATGTGGCACGAGTTATCCGGTGATGGCTTAACTGCAATAGAGGCAAAAGGACAAAAATTTGACCCAGCAAAAATGGAGGCGATAACCACTATTCCAGCCTCAGAAGAATATCCTAGCGGAATTGTTGTTGATGTTGTAGAAGCCGGTTATATGTACAAGAAAAAAGTCTTGATAGCCTCTAGAGTAGTTGTTGCATCAGATTAACCGACATTGACTCCTGAACCCATAGTTGATAAACGATATATTGCATCGTTATCGATTAGCCATTTGACTACTATTTCTGGAACTGAGGCGCCAAGAACACTTGCTACTGCATCATCATCATAAACAGTGGACAACATTAACGCCGTTTGACGTACTCGCCAACCCTCGAAATTATCCCGATTTGATAAATCAATTAGACTTGTTTCAAATCCAGATTGCTGATATAAGTTATGAGTATCCTCATCTGAAGTCACCAAAACCCCAACCCCGTGAAACTTGGTGGCATGCGACACCCAATTTGGTGGGTCATTAATATCTTCAATACCAATAATTTCTGCCCGTTTGTCCTTAGATTTTAGCCATGATTCTATCATGCCTTTTCGCTCTTCAAACGTCCAAGGATTATCAGAATCCCAACCTTTAGCAGCCGAGCCTATAGCGATGACTAATTCATCATCAGTTTGACGACATAATTCTAATGCTGAATTAACTAGGAATTCATGCCCCTTGTGAAATGGTTGAAAACGCCCTAAAACAATGTATCGAGTCAAATTAACACCTCAGAAAAACGAATCAACATCAACCTCTGGGATAGAAACTCCATGGTTTTTGAAACATTCCAGCATCCTTTTGCAACCCTCAATCATTTCTTCCCTGGTCGTTTCACCCATTGAACCAACACGGAACATCTTGCCTTTCAAATGATCTTGAGCCCCAATAACTTGAGTGTCATACTGCTCTTTCAAATCTACTCGCCATTGGTCATTAACCCCCTCAGGATACATAATAGCTGTAACGGTAGAACTTCGCTGAAAAGGGTCTGCTGGCAATTCAAAACCAAGATGACTAAACAGGTTTTGCACACCTGATGCTAAATTTTGACATCTGCTCCAGCGGTTTTCCAAGCCTTCTTCTTTTAGGACATTCAATGCTTCAGACCAACCCATTGCTAAATTGATTGCTGGAGTCCAAGGTGTTTGGTCGTCATCACCCTTTTTGAAGGCAGATATAATGTCAAGATAAAACAGTGCATTACTATCTCCCTGTTCTCTAATCACTTTGCAGCGTTCATAAAATTTAGTAGTAAACGCAATTGCTGCAATTCCAGAAGGACCGGCGGTGCATTTTTGCGCGCCCATGGCTGCAGCCTCTACATTCCATTTTTCTAAGTGAACCGGCAAGCCACCTATCGAGGTTATTCCGTCCAAAATAAACGAAGTATTGTAACGATTACACATCTCAGCAATTGCTGGTGCATCCTGAGTTATTCCTGAACTTGTTTCATTGTGGCAAATCAGTAATGCTTCATAACAACCACGTTCGAGTTGTTGCTCCAACTCATACAAATCAAAGGCCCTACCCCATTCGTATTTGATATGTTTAACATTGCAAAATCGTTTGCACATCTCTGCAACTCGTTCACCAAACTTACCATTAGTTGGAACCAATACCAAATCATTGGGTCGGAAACGATTAGCGATTAACATCTCCATTGCAGCAGTTCCACTACCAGAGACAACCATCACTTTGTAATCGTCTTCTGAAGACCATGAATGAGTTTTCTTTACCGGTTGTGATGGTGTCAAATTAAACGCATAGCGCAAACCAGAATTCAAGTCCGCCATAACATCACGGAACTCGCCACCTCTAGCGGTGATAACCGGTCTAGCCATTGCTTCAAGACATCGTTGATTCATTCGCACCGGTCCGGGGACAAGGAAGCAATCCCCCTCGTGCTTTGCCATGGTTAACGCTAGACTCGACAGTTATTCAATTAATGTACACAAGCGTTGGACTGATAGAGGACAAACCCAACGGATTGACATGATGCGCGTTGGTATTGCAATGTTACAAGGCGCCCGCCATGAGCATTATCAAGCAATTAAACAAGCAAGCATGGAAATGCAGCAAGAAGTGGAAGTAGTAGAGCTACGAAAAGCAGAACAAGTTGACTCATCGATTGACGGTTTGATCTTACCAGGCGGAGAATCCACAACCATGCGAATTGCTAGCCTAAGTGAATCTCTGTTGGAAGGCTTATTTGATTGGATGACACAATACCCTGATAGACCCGTATTAGGCACCTGTGCAGGAGCCATATTACTTGCCCAACCAACTCAAGGTCGTGAACGTTTCATCGATTTAGATATTGCCCGCAACGCCTGGGGAAGACAGAAATTTTCCTTTGAAGCAGGTGTCGAAGTAACTCTTGAAACACCAGAACAATCAACCAATGTAGAGATTGAGTTGACCAGAGACAAGTTCAATCACAAACCGTTACCAATGAGTAATAATGCCATAAAGTCTGAATCAGAACAATTTCCTGGCGTATTTATTCGGGCACCTCGGTTTATTCAAGACTCAATTAAATGTCAACCTATAGCCCATTTATCACAAGAAATAGTCGGCGTATTACAAGGCGAAAAATTAGCGCTTACTTTCCATCCAGAACTAACTGGTGACAGAAGATTTCATCGATGGCTTATCAGTCGGATAAAGGATTCTAAACAATAAATTCGTACGAGGGTTTGAAACCATAAATCAATAGCGGGGTGTATTACTATGCTTGGACAACTACCGATGGCAACTGAAATAATACCTGCTGAGCTAGGTGAAGCAGAAGGTTGTATTCAATGTCAGCGTGGTAGTAAACTGGTCCTATTTGTCACTGGTAAATGCCACTGGGGATGTGACTATTGTCCATTATCGGATAATCGTCGGGAATCGCCTGATATGTTTGCTAATGAAAGGAGATGTTCTGAGTGGTCAGAAGTCATTGAAGAAGGCCGAGCAATGAATGCTACTGGGACTGGAATTACTGGTGGCGACCCAATGCTGGATATGGAACGGTCGCTTGAAGCAGTTAAACAACTGAAGGCAGCTTTTGGCCCTGAACATCACATCCATCTTTACACCTCAATACCATTCAACCCGGTTAATTGTTCACGATTTGCCGAGGCAGGATTAGACGAAATTAGGTTTCATCTATTAGATGGCACCATCTCAAGATATTTGCCCGTAATAGATGGTTGCCATGAAGCGGGTATTAATGTCGGAATAGAATTACCTTGTGAACCTGATAAAGAAACCGATTTACTAGCACTACTAGACTCAATGAATGGCAGTAACATTCAGTTTCTCAATCTAAATGAACTGGAAATTACCGTTGGTAATCAAGATAACATGGATGTCAGAGGATTCAATCTCAGTGGAGCCATGACTGCAGCTGCGGAAGGGTCGTTAGAATTAGCTCTAAAACTGAAAGATTACGCTAAGGACATGAGTTTCCACGTCAAATTTTGTAGTGCCAGTTTCAAAGATGCTGGTCAATTACGAGCAAGATTCCGCCGACGAGCAAAAACCACCCTGAGACCCTATGAAGTGTTGAGTGATGATGACACCATATTGTTCGGTGCAATACCTACTGAGACCGAAGATGCCTATGATGACTTGAGTGAATTATCAAACGAACTTGGATTATCTGAAGGCTGGATCAGATATGACGCGGCACAGCAACGTATCGAACTACCATTATCGATTGCCGAAGATATTGCCAATGTTGTTGAAGTCCCAGTGCTTCTAATCGAAGTTCACCCAACTCACGAAAGATTAGAAGTTTCTGCAGTGAACTTGAATGATGAGAGATAATGGGTCGCAAAATATTGCTCACTAAATGAGGTATTGCTCGCTTTGTCGACATGAAATTTAAGTATTGAACTTTACTTGACGGGATATGGATAAAGCCGACTGGGCAATACTCGGCAAAGGTAAATTTATCCTTGCTACGATAATAATGGTCGCAGTCTTAGCCCTACCGTCGTTTATTTACACTGGCTCATACATAATTGCTGATGCTCCTGCACCAGAGGAAGGTGTGGAATTACCACCAAATCCAGATGAAAAACTTTCTGAAGGCTTACTTTTCATTGTTCTTGATGGTGGAGTTAGAGATCTAATGTTGGACAAAGATTTGATGCCGACACTGCATTCACAAGTATTCCCCAACGGGACCTATCTGGACGTACTCACTAATCCACTGACAATGACTGCCTCATGTGTCAAAGAAATGGCTACTGGAATCCCCTCAAGACCCAATGAAGGGTTAAGCAATTTTCATCCCGAACACCCTGGAACTCCAGATGGTTGGACATTAGCAAGTGAATTAGATAGTGATAATGATGGAATTTATGATTACCGAGTTGGGATTGTCGGTGATTATGTATGGGGCGACCTATATGATGATAATGACAACATAAATTTCATGAAACATCGCTATGGCCATGCAGATTACTACCGAGGCGACACAGAATCGTTTGAGACACTAAACAGTTGGCTAGATGGAGAGGTGCCTAAAAGCAATACTAAACCAGGAGTTAACTTTGAACAACCACCTAATGTAATCATTGCACATCTATCTGGACTTGACAGTGTTGGACACCGATATGGAGTGGAAACTTCCGATGATTACCGAGAAAAATTAACTTGGTTGGATAATAATTTCAACACCATATTCGACAAAGTTCCTGACGATTGGACTGTTGTAGTGACTTCTGACCATGGACTTACAGCTAGTGGGCAACACGGCTCACCAGACATGGAAATCAGGGAAGTTGGTGCTTGGATGTGGGGGCCCAATATCAAACAGAACTATATTTCACCCAATCAGATTGATCAGCGAGACTTAGCAACCTTACCATCCCTCCTGTTATCACTACCATTACCTCATGCTGTACATGGTAAATTCCCGCTTGATGCCTTAGAAATATCAGATGATAAGGCACAAGAATTAGATCAATGGAATTGGAATTCAACCGTCTCAAGAAATGAATGGATGCAAGAAAATGGCCACCCATACTTTGAAGATTTAAGCAGAGACAGTATTCAGTGGGAAAAAATCACTTACGATGAAATCGGGATGAGAATTAGTGACCTAGCCATATCGGCAATCTTTTTTTGTAGCATAGTTGCTGGTGTAGTTTTTATTATGCGCAAGCAGGATTTTTCATCTAATGTCATAAAATACACAGCAGCATCGATATTCACAATCTTTGCCGCATCATCATTCCTATCATACAATAGAGACACACTATCGTTATTTTACTACGGGTTTGGCTACTTCATTCCAATACTACTCTCGTTAATGGTAATAGTGTTATTTTGCACCGATAAATTCTCGCAAAAAGTAAGGGAAAGAATGACTATTGGATCAGTTATTCTGTTTATGATAATGATTATTTTTACTGAATCTAGAGTATCGGCAATCAACGTAATAATGCTTCTAATGTTGCTAACTCCAATCTTTTTAAAGGCCAAAGAAGAACAAAAAACCAAACGATTAATTTTAGCACTTTATCTAATCATAATAATTCCCACCACATTATTATCCCACTATCGTGCAATATACTTCTCATTCCCACGGTTCGCGATTAATTTTTCAGTTAGCGGAGATATAGGCCCATTAATCATGAATACTGCCATGGCTTGCTTAGGAATAATGGTATACATGTATGCTCACAAAGTGATTACTGAACAGAGAATTCGTTATTCTATCATTGCATTCTTCACAAGCATACCATTCTTGATGTATCAAGAAAATAACATCCTTGATTGGGTGGTATTAATTGGCTTAGTTAGTGCATTAGTATCGGCAATTTATCTTAAATTCACCAAGCAAGACAAGGGTTATGAAATCCTTACGATGGTTACATTATGCTGGCTTACCATGAGCTGGGGTGGATATGTTGGTGGAATAACTATGGCGCTATTTGTTGCATTTAGATCATTTTTAGACAATGAATTAGCATTCCTGCAAAGAGTGTCCGCTGATTTTACCAAAGAAATTCCACGAACTATGATTGTCACTATATTGCCTCTGGTAGTTTGGTTCACTTGGTGGGCTGCTCTTGGACAAGTCGGTGGAATTGGCTCCCCAAGAGATGTTGACCCAGGATCAGTTTACCTAAACGGTGGGTACATTGGCGATCGTTTCTCACCAAGCAATTCTTGGGTTGGATTCATGGGCGGTGGTCCGGCTGCAGCCATGTCCTTGTTGTGGTTTAGTATGTTTTATTCCAAAGGCTATAACATGAAGTATGTCGCATATTTCTTGGTTGCCAGAGTCTTTATGCTAGCATTACAGTTATCATTATCGCCAAACCTTCCAAGATTAATATTCAAGATTTCATGGGATATAATTTTCTCAATCGGCTTGGTGGCTTTTATGCTCCATCTTATTATTCAATCACGAATCGAAGAGCAACCAAAAACTCCGCAAACACTTACTCAGACTCAGTAAGTTGTTGGCGTTCTTGTAATTCAGATTGCTTTGGCCCGGTGATTATGTAAAATATCAATAACATTGCTGAGATTGAGTACAACAGAAACTGTGGTTTAGTATCTCCTAGATCAATTCCAGCATCGGTAGATTGTGCCCATGATAACAAGGTGCCAAACAATATTGCTAGACCCTGTATAGCAGAGATTTTCATCGGCAAACCGTGCTTGTTTTTTGGCAGTTTGCGGTCAGCAATCATTAATCCACCAGAAATAAACATCACTGGTAAGATAATAAAATCAAAGAATGGTTTCTCTACAGACGAGTTGCTTGGCTCAAAACAGAAAATGCACTCGGTAGAAACATCCGGACCAAGTCCAGTTGCAGGCTGCAACCAAATTAAGGCAGCGACAGTGATTAACACCATGGCATTACCTGGAGATGCTAAACCATGAAAATAGACTTTATCTGATGCTTCTTCATACTGAAACCTAGCGAGCCTCAGCATTCCTGTCACAATAATCCACGCAGCCGCAATCCCAAGCGATATTGTCCATGCCGGTGATGCTTCTCCCCATCTGCCAAACATGACAAACATCAGTAAAGCAGGTGCAACACAAAAAGAAATACAATCAGACATTACATCTAAAGTTCCACCAAGCAGTTTTCTTTTCGAATACCTTCTAGCAATAGGCCCGTCAATAATATCTCCAATTACTGAAAGCATGATACAGGTCATTGCACCCCAGATATAATTTGTTTTTACCCCGTCTGCAAAATATGGTTCTTGTAAATCTTCAACAGCCAGTATGATGAACATCAGTGATGCCACCCCAAGTAGTCCATTAGCAAGGGTGATGATATCAGCAATTCCCATAAGCCTAAATGTTGATTTCATAATATCCCCTAAATCATCCTGCTTTATCACGATATAGCCAACAAGCAAATAGGCGCTGGCACCATCTACACATCAATGTTTAGTCAATTAACTATGAAACTGCTATTAATCATCAACCATTTTGCGAACACCCAATGCTTAATCCTAAATAGCAACGTAATGTGCCTAAAATATGGCCAAGAGAGGACTGGTGATGCTCATCGTTTTGATGCTTTTAACTCTGCCAAGCACACAAGGTGCAGCAACAGAAGGCGGTCAAGATGTTAATCCAGAAGGAGATGATGTCCCTTTCTTAGTTATAGAGAGAGATTCACCATCTGTCGATAAAGTCAAGTGGAGTTTGACTATTGAAATGAGTCAAGAAGCATATGACAACGGTACGACATTTGACTTGATAACCCAAGTCTGCACCAATGATGGAGTTTGTGATCCTCCCGTCATTATGGAAGCAGAAATAAATGACCGAGTCCATTCGATTTCTATTACTCCTCCATCAGACCACACTTACGTAAATTGGCGAGTAAAAGCAACTGATGCTGAAGGTAACAATACCAATTATCCTCACGGTGATTGGTTCAAGACTTGGTCTTCATGTTGGTACAATGACGGCAATTGGGGTGGAGTTAATGCTCTAGACGATGGCTGTGATGTCAATGAAGAAGATGCCCCAGGCTTCACTGCAGTAGCCAGCATTGCGGCGCTAGGACTTGGATTAATTGCGATTTCAAGGCGTGAAGGTCACCAGAAATAGTATACTACTGGGATACTTAACACCACAATTATACTTGCCCAGTAAAGTGGTTTAACCCAATTCTTGCCCTTCATCTTTTTATCGATCTGTTCGCCAACAGACTCTAGCACATCTTCAATTAATTCTGCAGGAACAATATCTACTGGCATGAATACAACCAAATTGTCCTGCTGATAAGCAGTCAAGAATGTTTGCACTACACTAAGTTTGATAACCGAATTTAATCTAACCCAAACATGGAGTGGGAGAGTGGGCTTTTACTCGGCCTAGGCGGCTACCTACTGATTGTTACATTGTTTCATTTTCTATTTCCAGAACCCCACCTTGATTGGTCCAAGGTAGACTTGGAGAATATCGCCATGCCAGAAGGTTTCGTTTGGGGTGTTGCAACTGCTTCACACCAAATTGAAGGAGATAATACCAACAACTGGACTCAATTTGAGCAGCGTGAAGGCAAACAACAGAGTGGCAAAGCCTGCGACCATTGGAACTTATGGGCTAAAGACCATGAATTGCTGTCTCAATTAGGCGTCAACAGCTATAGATTTTCCATTGAATGGAGCCGAATAGAGCCGGTTCAAGGAGAGTGGGATGAAGCAGCGATTGAAGTCTACTCGCAAATGATTGATTCACTAATTGCCAGAGGCATTGAACCAATGATAACTTTGCATCATTTTTCTCATCCGGTTTGGTTCGAAGAATTAGGCGGATTTTACCATCGAGAAAACTTAGTTTACTTCCAGAATTACTGTAAGAAACTGTTTCCATACTTTTCTAGTCGCGTAACAAAGTGGTGCACTGTTAACGAGCCTGATGTATTTTCCATAATGGGATACCATATGGGGATGTTCCCCCCCGGACAGCGTTCACCAATCAAAGCTATTCGGGTAATGAAGAATGTGATGATTGCCCATGGAGAAGTTTACCATGAATTAAAGCAAATGTCTCCAGAGTCATACATTGGATTAGCCAAGAATGTTACAATTTTTGACCCTTACCGCAGATGGAATCTATTACACTGGCTGACAAGTTTCGCCCTAAATTATATCTGGAATGGTGCGATAATATCTGCCTTGAAGAAGGGCCGAATGTACGGAGTTTCGGTAAAACACGTCAAAAACTCTGCTGATTTTATTGGCCTAAATTATTACACTCACGTTTTGACCAGCCCATTCTTGCCACAAACCACCGAAATAGACTTACCATCGAGAAGCCATGAAACGGTCACTGAATTTGGCTATCCAATGTATGCAGAGGGGCTTGAGAGAGCCAGTAAATGGCTGGGTAAACTAAACCTTCCAATTGAGATAACTGAAAACGGCGTTGCTGACAAAGAAGATAATCTACGACCAAAACATCTCAAAAGGCACCTATGGATCATTGCTAAACTAATCCAAGAGGGAGTGGATATCAAATCATATTACCACTGGTCATTGATGGATAATTTTGAATGGGCTGAAGGATACACGATGCGTTTTGGCCTGTACCACGTTGATTATGAAACTCAAACACGAACTCTAAGAACCAGTGGTAAAGCCTACCAATCGATTATCAAACGGCACCAAAAGTAGTTGACATTTATTTTCAACCGCTGTTGAATTGACTGGTTAGAATCAACACCATAGACGGTAAACTGACCTACTTAGTTTTAGGTAATAAGCCAAACAGATACAATCCTAGGAGTTAGCATTGTTACACTATGTGACTCTACTGGGGAACATTAAATGCAAGACTTTCAATCATTAGGATTATCCAAAAAACTCCTTCTTGCCGTAGAACAAGAAGGCTACACAACACCAACTCCAGTGCAGGCGCAGGCGATTCCACCACTACTAGATGGAAGAGACGTGCTTGGAGTCGCTCAGACCGGTACAGGTAAAACCGCAGCGTTTGCACTACCTGTATTACAAATAATAAGTCGCTCAAAGCCACAATCTAAGCGGCATATTCGCGCTCTAGTATTATCGCCAACTCGTGAACTAGCCGCTCAGATTGATGAACGTTTTTCCGCCTACAGTGGACATTTGGATATCCGACACAAAGTCATCTTTGGGGGAGTTAAACAAAACCCACAGGTAAGAGCATTGCAAAAAGGCATAGATGTCTTAGTAGCGACCCCAGGTAGATTACTAGACTTAATTGGCCAAGGTTACATTGACCTAGGCCGAGTAGAATTTTTCGTCTTAGATGAAGCGGATCAAATGCTGGATATGGGTTTTATTAGAGATATAAAAAAAGTCCTTAAACTACTTCCAAGACAACGTCAAAATCTGTTATTTAGCGCCACAATGCCAAAATCTATTGCGGAATTAGCCGCCTCGTTTTTACACAACGCAGTGAAGGTTGATGTTAGTCCTGAGGAAATCACAGTTGAACGAATTGCTCAGAAAATAATGTTTGTTAGAAAAGCTGACAAGCGTCGGCTTATTGTGAAAATTATCAAGCAAGAACGGGTAAACAAAGGAATTGTATTTACTAGAACTAAACATGGTGCAAACCGTTTAGTAAAGCAACTTGACCAAAGCGGAATCAATGCTGCTGCAATACACGGCAACAAAAGCCAGGGTGCTAGAACCAAGGCATTAGCCAATTTCAAAACTGGCCATACATCAATCCTTGTAGCAACTGATATCGCCAGCCGAGGAATCGATGTAAATGATATAACTCATGTGTTTAATTATGACTTGCCCAATGAACCTGAAAGTTATGTTCACCGTATTGGCCGAACCGCGAGGGCCGGTAAATCAGGAATTGCGTATGGATTTTGTGACGATACCGAATCGGGATATTTGGTTGGAATACAACAATTGATTGGATTTGACATAGACGTCGATGAATCTCACGAATTCCATTTTGTTGGCGCAATTCCAAAGCCTGGGCAGAAACCTGGAAAGATAAAGACTGGAAAATCTGGCAACAAACCAAATAGGCCAAATCGCAATAATAGCAAAAAACGTAGTAAACAAGGACAAAATAAGCCAAAATCTCCGTCGCAAAGTCAGGGAAATAATAATTCAAACCGGCAACGGTCGCCAAGAAGACGTCGTAGCAGGAACCGTTCTCAAGGTAATCAAAATTAATTTACCTTGCTCTAAAAGTTGGTTATTTGGCTATATAAATAGGGAAAACAGTCCTTCATATACCTCCCGTCAGTTCTGTATGTTATGATGAACAAAGTAACAGACACAAACGGAGCCTTGCCCCTAGCAAATTTGCTGGGCATGTTTCTAGGTGGATTTGGCGTAGTAGTATTTTTCATAAGTCAGTCATTGACTGTGTTACTACCACTGCTATTTGCACCTACAGTTTGTGGTATCCTATGCGCAGTATTATACAGAGCGCAAAGCAATACCACCACTGACCAAGAAGACGTAGCGCTAAACCCTGTAAGACTAGACATAATGTAATACAGATACCAGTTTACTGGCTTGCGAGTGCAAACTCAACAGAACAGTGACGCAAAGTATCGGAACATTTTGCTAAACAAGTTGATACAAACCTAAATGAGATCTGGTTTGTCCAACACAATACAGCTACCAACAGTTTAGTGATTCCAATGTATCTATGTCCGGAATGTGATATCGCCGTGGATCCTGAATGGACAATATGTCCAACTTGCTCAGTATTGCTTGAACAAAATGGCCAGCCCACAAGAAAGCCAGTGCCAGAGTACGAGCGATATGCTAGTAACTTAGCCTGGTTTTACCACTTAATCCCA
This sequence comes from uncultured Candidatus Poseidoniales archaeon, assembly GCA_964014545.1. Lineage (GTDB taxonomy): Archaea > Thermoplasmatota > Poseidoniia > Poseidoniales > Poseidoniaceae > MGIIa-L1. The sequence continues at coordinate 39,986 of CAXGZX010000005.1, forward strand.
GTGCTAACCGGTTTGATTGCGTTGGTAATTGGTGATCAATTAGCAACAGACAGTAATCCTTTGTTAAGGACAATTTTTCCACCATTTTGCTTAATTTTCGGTGGTTGGATTGGTTTAATCCTACTGGGGATAATCGCCAGTTACAAAGCCCAACCATGAGTTGTAATTTCAATACACAATGTGACCTAGAAAACACTCTTGAGGATAATGGTGGACACTGGGGGATTTGAACCCCCGGCCTTCTGGTTGCAAACCAGACGCTCTTCCAACTGAGCTAAGCGCCCTCAAGTTGTGCGGAGGGTCTTCACCTTTTGATTGTTATCAATTGAAGAATTACTCTACACGGTCAATTGTTGCATCACGGTCAGGTCCTACCCCAACCGAAGAACAAGGAACGCCGACAATTGCCTCAATACGCTTGATGTATTGTTGGGCAGCAGTGGGGAGAATAGAAAATCCTAATTTTTCATCATTAGCTTTCTTAGCAATTCCTAGCCACTCAATCAAGGTCTGTGATGGGAAACCTGGCATGGTGACATAAACCGGTTTACATCTAGCAAGCGCTGTTGCACTGGCTGGCATCTCAAGAATTTCTTTGCCGTCAAGTTCGTAGGCCACACAAATGTTTAGTTCATCTAATCCACCAAGTACGTCTAATTTTGTTAGAGCAAGTCCAGTGAAACCATTGATCCGATTTGCATGCCGCATAACTACAGCATCAAACCACCCACATCGACGCTTACGGCCAGTAGTGGTGCCAAATTCATGGCCTACTGTACCCAAGTGGTCGCCCGCTTCGTCCAGTAATTCTGTGGGCATTGCACCATTACCAACTCTAGTGATGTATGCCTTAGTTATGCCAATTACTTCATCAATATGACCCGGATGGATACCTGCACCATGTGAGGCATTACCTCTTGAAGTGACTGAAGATGTGACATAAGGGAAAGTCCCTTGATCAATATCAAGTAAGCAACCTTGAGCCCCTTCCAGAATAACATGCTCATCCATCTTCAATGCATTATCAATCATTAATCCAGTATTGTTTATACAGCTGGAGTAATTATTCCAAATCCAGTTGACATCGCTTTTTAGGCCGTCTTTAGTAATTCTATCTTGACATCCAGCAGCGCTCAATGAAGCGTTCATTCGCTCAACGGTTGATTCATACCATTTGTCATCATCTTTGACTTCCTCGACATCGCCAAATCTAAGGCCTATGCGGTTTATTTTATCTGCATAAGATGGTCCAATACCTCGGCCTGTCGTGCCGATTTTCTTATCTAAGCCGTCTAAATATCGGTGAAAAGGCAAAATTATGTGGGCTCTTTCACTGACAAACAACCTGTCGCCACGTGGGTCCTCTCCGCTAGATTCTTGCCAATTTTTTAATTCTGTATCAAGTACCCACGGGTCGATGACCATTCCATCACCAAGAACCAGATTACACTCTTTTCTAGTAATCCCTGATGGCAAGAGATGAAATTTCAATATTTGATCGCCAAGTACTACAGTATGCCCAGCATTATTGCCGCCTTGGAATCTAGCAACCCAAGTGGCCTGTTCTGCAATCCTATCGACTAATTTCCCTTTGCCTTCATCGCCCCACTGGGCACCTAAAACTACTGTGGCTGGCATGTCTGTCAATCTAGCCCTTACGCGTACCGTCTTTGAACTATACCATTGTCACTAAAGTTCTCAATACAGGGTACAACAACTAAATTGTCGTTAAACAACAGTTTATATTCAAACTAACTTACCTGTAGACATACTAGTGAATACTAACGGAGTTATAGTGAGACTGTCAATGATAACAACAACAACAGCAGAACATCAAGTTTAAATAACACATATAATCATTAGTTAACAAGGAGTTGAGTAGATGACAAATTATAATACAAATTCGAGTAATCGAGATTCAAATAGCACACCTGCGCGTGAATACGGACTGGTTGACCCAAGTAGACGAGTGCTGGATGGGCATACCAAACCCTGCGAGGAATGTGGCGCAGTTGACTGGCAACTCGATGATTCGAGAGGCGAAATTGTTTGCAATTCATGCGGGCTAGTTGTCGAAGAAAATGTCATCGACCCCGGAGCAGAATGGACCAACCGTGACAAGTCAGAGGACCGGTCAAGAGTTGGACAACCACTGACCTACACATTAGCAGACAAAGGCCTGAACACCAGTATCGACGTTAGAGACTTGAATACTGGCTCAGCGGGACGACACGGCATCAGCTCACAAGCACGCAGAGAATGGCGCAGAAGACGAGTAATTGACGAGAGATCCAAAACTCGCAAAAGCCGGGAACGTAATTTAGTGAAAGCCAACCAAATGATACGCGATAGGTCTGACTTACCAAAATCACTGCAAGAAGAAACCGCAAGACTGTACCGAAGACTCAGTGGCGAAGGTTTCGTAACAGGAAGATCCATCGCTGGTGTCGCCGCTGCTTGTACATACTTAGTAGCCAGAGAAGAAAATTTACCAAGACAAATACCGGAGATTTCGGAGAGTTATGACATCACTGAAAAAGAACTTTCAAGACTAATTAGACAAGTATCAAGGAAATTAAATCTTCACAAGATCACATCCCCAAATGAGTATTTTGACAAATTCATTTCTGACTTGCAGTTACCACCAAATATCTTTACCCAAGTAAACCACCTGTGGTCAAAGATACAGCCGCACGAAGACATTTGGCAAGGGAAGAAACCGATGGGTGTCGCTGCTGCATTGATTTACAAAGCCGCTTCTGAGTCTGGAACTTCTAGAACTCAATCAGACATCTGTAAAGTTGCTAATGTATCAGAAGTTACTCTACGAGGCTTGCTACGAATATTTGATGGATTACTATCGCAACTTGGCGAAGCATCCAAGCAATGAGACCCTAAAATTCAAGAAGCACTTTCAACTGGGTGGCATATGGGTTTCAAGGCAAAAGCCAGAAAACATCGAAAAGACGACGGCTCTGATAAGAAAGACCAGAAAAAAAGCCGTGATCAAGGTGAACTGGCATGTGGGATAAATTCCTGCGGAAAGTTTGCTGACAAGTCGTTGGGTGGCAGATCACTATCACTAGATAACGCCATTGACATGTGGGGGCAAGGTAAATTTACTGCAGCAAAAGGCCGCGTGAGAGTCTGCAAATCCTGTTACCGTGCTTGGAAAAAGGAAAATAAGAACGAAGACACCTACTGATTTCACTTTCACTTCAATCCTAGGGGTGTGAGAAAAGAAACTGTACCCCCGGCTAGCATTAACAAAGTATGTCAAGTGGAATAGTAGTACGCAGCATGATCTTGTCTGCAGGTTATGTTGTTGCATTAGATGATGGAATGATTAGCTGGAGACCAAACTTTGGTCGAAGAACGAATTACCGAATGCAATACCCAGCATCGGTTCTTTTGGGAATGAAAGGGCCAACAGGGGATTGTGAATCAATAGTTATTGGTGATGTTAAAGGTAATGTGATTCGTTTAAGCCTACCTCGCCTAGAACTGCTAGATGCCTATGAAACTTCTACAACCGTGGTTAGATCGCTGTGCCGAGTAAGTTCAACTTCTGATAAAATATTAGTTGGTAACGAAACTGGAGATATATGGTTAGTCGGAAGAGATGTGCCCAATGAAGTCGTTATGTTGTTCAAGCATGAAGATAGCATCACAAGCATAAGGACAATCGATAATCAAATCATCATTCAAAGTGGTTGGTCTAAATTTACCTATGATTGGGAGGGGCTGATAATATCAAATACCAACAAAAATGATATCTTTGACGATAAAATCAAACAAAGAAGTAATCGAAGGTCTAGATTACTAGAAATGAAGTCAGAACGTTATACTCACGGCAATATACTGGATATGCCGATAATTAGTTGACATCTTCACGCTCTGTTAATGGCCACGGTGGGTGAGGTGTCAACCAAATCGCGGTCTGTGCGGGCCTAGCCCAAGACTTTGGGGATTGACCGTCATTACTTACACATTGTTCAAAAAATTCAATGTGCCGTTCAAGCACTTCTTTGATGTGAGCAACTCCCTTTATTGCGGGTCCTTGCAATGGAATAAGCGTGTCCAAGTTCAGTTTGCTAATCTTCATCAAACTCTCAATCACGTCTGGAAGACAACCTGTCGGTAAATCCCATCGAGTTGGCCTGTCTGCTCTAGGAATAATTGGTCCAGCCACTAGTAGATCTTTTTCTTTGACGTAATATCCAAGACCATCGGAACTATGACCTGGCAAAGAAATTACACTAATTTGCCCGTCACCTAGCGGAAATATGTCTTTGTCTGTCACTGATTCGGTATCAGTTATCGGCATATCTGAATCAAAGCGATTAGCCCATGTTGTGAAAAAATCTCCTTTTGCAAGTGATGATTGCCCTTCGGGGTGAATATGAATAGTACAAGAAGCAAACTCTCCTGCAATATGGGCCGCACCACCTGTGCACGGATATCTCCTTGAAGTGAGTAATACCCTGTCCAAAGACTGGTTGCCAATTATACCTTTAATTCGCTCAACTTGCAGAGTTTGGTACCATGAAGTACCTGCATCGATTAGTATATTTCCTAATGTACCCAATGCTAAAACTACGTTCGAATCGTGATGGATGCCGGGAAGACGCACAATTCGCATATCTACTGCTTGTGAAATAAGTGCTTCAATGTACTGTTACTAGTTAAACCACTGCAGAGTGGTTTGGTGGTGATTAAATAGGGGAAGTTGGTGGATTGGCCATGGCACGATTCCCAGAAGCAGAAGCAAGAATGCTTCGCCGCAAAATTTGCATGAAGTGTAATGCAAGACTTGCTTGGCGTGCAACAAGTTGCAGAAAGTGCAACTATAAGGGACTAAGGCCCAAGAACATCGAGCGTAAAGGTGCTTGATTTCTCGCTTAAAATCAAATACCTACAGTATGTAGTATTAGAGCCGTTATATCGCCCAGCAAAGCCATTGGTATTATTACGGGGAATAAAAACACTAACAATGGTAGTTTGTAACTTACCCAAACATATTCGATATCGTGTTGTTTGAGTTCATTTATTGATTTAGCCAGCTCATCTTCAGTTGGTGTTCTGCGTGGCGCTCTGGTTTTGTGATAGGGTTTGATATTTCCATCAGGCATTTCCACTAGTGAGGTTAGCAGCCAAACATGTCGCTTTGCTACCAGATCAATTGGCATTATTGTTGAATGCCAAAACATCCGTATATCGCCTAGCCTCCTTACATTGCCTTGATACAAATTCTTCACCATTAATATAAAAGGAATCAGTAAGAAACTGACTCCACCCCACATCAATAGAGAGATTGCTGGAGGAAGCGATAAGATTAGTTCATCACCATAATCCATCATTACCGGCATAGTTGACCAGTTTGGAATCAGTATGGCAACCCACATCAATGCTTTAGCATCCGCTCCACCGTGAATCATCCGCAACCTCCAACCTAAATCAATTGCAAAAATAACCAACAGACCAGATAATGTTGACCAGTATAACGCAGCCATTCCAACCGCATCTCCTAAGATAACATCCAGTATGTCAACATCACCATATTTGCTGAAGCCAATTACCACTCCAATTAGGCTAACTAAATACCAAATAGCAACAGTAAGATCTAATTTATTCCCAGACCTAATATCCTTGAAGGTAGGTCTGCCAATTATTGCGACTGAAGCATAGGCTACGACTGCTGAAGCTGTCAAATAGATGGTCCAATCTGCTTCTCGAGCAATTAATTCCAAACACCATAGAAAAATTGCTGGCTTGACCCAAACCATCCAATGTTCATTTTTTACCCGCCTAGTTTTGTGATCCATCCAGGCAGCCCAACCCATTCCAAGCAGCAAGACACACACTCTGCTCCAACCTAGAACCTGTTCAGAGGTTAGTGCCATGTCATAGCCATGTCGCCAGTGAACTTAAAGGCGGCCTACTAGGTGGACTAACTGGTCAGCATTGAGGGTTTATGATGGATATAGAAACAAGGCTTCAGCAAGTAGCGACTGTTATCAATCAAATTGATGACCCTAAAGTCCCAAGAAACATACGCAGGCAAGCCAAAGAAGCATGCGAACAATGGCTGCTAAATAAGGCCAAGAAATTGGATGTGCGTATTGCAATGTCCCAATCAAAACTTGAGGAATTGTATGAAGACCCAAATATCCCACCAGAATTTGGAACATTGATTTTGATGATTAACACTGAGTTAGAGAAAATCCTAACAGAAGTTCTATGATTCTTCTAAAATATCGTCTGAAATTACTTTAATTCGCGTAGATAAAAACGCGGCAAATAACATTACTATCCCACAAAGATGGAATGACGTATGGTAATCAAGGGGCCACTCTTTTGAAACGGTAAATGTCCAAACGACACCACCAGTCAATGGTCCTAAAATACGGGCAAATGAACTAACTGATTCTTGTGCTCCCATCACGACTCCTAAATTGATACCCTCTCGTTTGGCTGTAGTAGTAAGTAATGAGGATGACGTGGGCTGGAATATACCATTACCGATTGCGATTAATATCACTACCACGAATAATTGAGCAAGTGCCCAATCAGCTTGGGTATACGGTACTAAAACCAGGCCCAAACCAGTAATCAGGCATGAGATTGGCAGTAATTTTTCAGGGCCGAATCTTCGTGATAATGGACCGATTAGTACACCTTGGGTAACAATACCTGCGATGCCAATTATTGCAAAAATCCGACCATTTTGGGCTTCATTATACCCAAGTCCACCCGAGCTAATATCCATCCCAGTATACAAAATAAATACAGCATGCATAATTGTAAATCCAAAAATAAACAACATAGTGACCCAAATTATTAGCGATATCGAACCGGTCTTAAGCATAGATATTGATTGTGATATAGATTTCCCAATTCTAGCATTCCAACCCAAACCATCACTCTTAGCCCGTTTTGATTTAGGCAATGATTCTGGTAATTTCCAATAGGCGAAGATCAAAGAGAACATCGATAGAGCACCCGCTACTAGACAAGGTAGTAGATATGGATATGTTTCAAATATAGTTGATTCGAAATAATCCCATCTTGCCGCAGGATTTGATAACTCACCTCCGATAAATGGCCCGATGGTAAACCCAAGCCCAAATGCAGCGCCTATTATTCCCATTCTAGTAGTCATCTGGGCTGGACTGCTAACATCTCCTATGTACGCTCTTGCAACCGCTAGGTTACCGTTAAAGACACCAGCAAGAAATCTTGCCACTAACGCTATCAGAAGGGTGTTAGCCAATCCAAACATAGCAAAGAACACTGTATTTCCGATTAAACCAATCATCAATACTGGACGACGACCTATACGGTCCGATACTGAGCCCCAAAATGGTGAAAACAAGAATTGTGCTGCAGAGTAGGATGTCATTAACAATCCAACCCATAGCCCAACTTCAGTAATGCCTTCAGACGCAGCTAAATCTTCTACTAAGTAGGTTAGAAATGGGATGACTATCCCAAATCCAATCATGTCAATCATGGTGACTAAGAATAACACAAACAGTGCTGCAGCACTTGCCTCAACAGTTTGCTGAGGGTGTCGGTGTTGTGTCATGGCGTTCCCTATTACTCATCGTTTTTGTAGTCAACGCGGTCAAGCAACTCAAACTAGCAAATCAAGCGGAGGGTGAGTTCTTGGAAACCTCAGGAGTCAGTCGATCAATAACGTTACCGAGGCGCTCAACAAGCCCTGCTTTGTGGTCGTGTTTGATTAGTGCATGCTCCATCACTTCATCTAGCGAATCTACTGGAATAACTTCCACAATGTCAACATATTTGTCATCAAGCAATACATCTTGCATATTGGCTCGAGGGATTACTACAGTCTTGACTCCTGCTGCCGCAGCTGCTTCTATTTTAGCAGTAACTCCACCAATTGGCAGTACTTCTCCCCTAACTGATAATGAACCAGTCATGGCTAAATCTTGTCTAATTGGTATTTCTTCTAAAGCAGAGATTACTGCTGTTGCGATAGTTATTGACGCAGAATCGCCATCTACACCATGTGTATCAACGAATTGGATGTGAATATCATAATCAGAAATATCCTTTCCAGTCAGTTTCTTAATTACGGCACTGACGTTAGTGACACTCTCTTTGGCTAAATCAGATAATCCTCCAGTTGCATGAATCTTACCACCGCCGCCTTGCGATGGGGTAACAAGTGCCTCAACAGGTAACATTATTCCACTAAAATCAGACAATCCGGAATTAGCACCTAATACTGCTAAACCGTTTACTCTACCAACACGTTCACCTGAATTGACTAGTAAAGAGTAATCTCTTCGGCGTTCAATCATTCTATCAGCGACTTGTTGCTCCAAAGGTTTGGCGATATTTCTTGCGCCTAAAACGTGTGCAGCGGTAGTTAATTGCGAGCCATCTTCACTTGCAAGATCGCCGGCAATTCTGATTAGGCCACCTAATTCTCTCAAACGAAGTGACAATTTACCTCTACGACCGGCTCTTCGTTGTGCTTCTCTTAGTATGATGCCAACTGCAGATTTATCGAAGTGTGGTATTTCTCTATTTGTGCCCATATCTCTAGTAACTTCTTGAGCAATGAAACGTATTAGTCTTCGACGATTTCTAGAGGTGTCTGGCATCTCTGAGTTAACATAAACCTCGTATCCATAGCCACGGATTCTACTTCTAAGCGCAGGGTGCATTCCTTGGATAGCATCCAAGTTCCCTGCAGCAATTAGGATGAAATCACATGGAACTGGTTCGGTCTTTGTCAAAGCCCCTGAGGAGCGTTCTGAACGACCTGAAATTGGAAAGGCTCTCTCTTGCATAGCAGTGAGCAATGCTTGTTGCTCTTCTAGCCTCAGTAGATTTACTTCATCGATATAGAGCACGCCTTTGTGAGCGCGGTGAATAGCACCAGGCTCAACTCTGTCGTGGGCTGGAGTTTCCATACCACCTGATTGGAACGGGTCATGTCTTACATCGCCAAGAAGTGAACCAGAAAGGGTAGCGGTTGCGTCGATAAATGGCGGTAATTCATTCATTTCGTGCTTTACCAGTAATTTGGGAATGCGACTTTCGTCTGATGCACCTAATCTGCCTCTGATGAACATGTAACCAAACATAAGTAGGAACCCACCAAACAATAGTGTGATGATATCACCGGTTTGCAAGGTTGCTATCACTAGTAAGAAACCTATTGCTGCAAAAGCAATCAGTAACATTTTTTGTGAACGCTCTCTTTGTTGCCTAATAGCTTCACGCTGTAGCTTTACGATTCTATCGCCACGTGATGCTGGAACACATCTAACTCTTGGTGCGTTTTCGTCATCTTCATTTGGGTATATCAGAACATCTTCTAATACATCCTTTGGCAATAATTCCGTCATTGATTTTGCCAACATCGATTTGCCGGTACCCGGATCCCCAATCATCAACATGTGTCTTCTCTGCTCTGCTGCTTTCTTTATGACCACAGAACCGGTTTCTTGACCAATAACTTGGTCAACTAATGTTTCGGGAATTGGGACTTCTTCAGTGGATGAAAATTCAACACCTTCAATCCATTTATCAACGGTCAATGTCATTATTTCATCTGTGCCAGTCGGCTCAGGAGCCCAAATGGTTACCTCTTCTTGAGTAGGTTCCTCTGTGCTGGTATCTTCACTGCTCACGACTATCCCTCACACTACTCCCCTTTATGGGTTTAGAAAGTTCCACAAAACAAAAATGCCTCAATTCTGCATGCGATCAAGGTACTGTTGACCGTAGTATTCCCATTGATCCATGGACCATCCTGATGGAAGGCCGCCAGGAGGGAATGGTGGGCCTCGATGAGCTTGAATCGGTGGGCCAGCAGGCCTAGCAGTTGGTTGTGGAGTATGTTGGATTGGTTGTGGTTGTTGGTAGTATGCTTGCTGAGGTTGGCTATATTGTGGCGCAGATAATTGTGTTTGGAAAATCGCTTGAGTACCACCGTACATCGAGTTGGCTACTGCATCTCTTGCAGGGAGTGTAGAATTTGCCCACTTGAAGCCTTGTGACTCATCGTGCCTACGGTTATCTCTCATTAGGAACATACCACCGAGTAGTGCAACGATGATAATTGCGGCAACAATACCCAAAATCAACATTGTATTGTCGTTAGAATTAGTTTCGTCAGCGGATGTACCCGAGGTTTGATCTTCGACACAATTTACTCTTGCATCAAGACAGGCTAACTCAAGTTCTGCTTCAGCGTTAACCAATTCTACTTTCAAACTGGTTGTATCATCACCTGTGCTAGTCTCAATGTCATTCTTTATTTGTTCAATCTTTTCGTTGAGTTTATCGATATGTGAATTAAGCATGTCATCGCTCATTTGTGACGGCGGTGGTACATCTTGAGTAACTACCCACTTATACAATGGTTCAGCAGCCCTTATTGTTTTGTAGTTATTATTCATATCGTCCACACCATCAATCATGATGTAAAAGTAATCACCATAATCATAACCATACGGTCTTGCAGGTGAATCTGGATTAACGACATTTGGTATATCGACATCAATTTGCCATCCTTGGGCAGATTGGGTCATATCCAAATCATAAATCCACATCCCGTCACAAACACCTTCATAGGTACATGTTTGCCACTTTACTGTCATTGAAGTGAATACCGGGGCATCCTCGCTAAGATACATATTTGCAGTTGGAATTTGTCCAATGTACATATTTCCTGCTTCAACAACCATGAATCCATCTTCAAGTGAATTTTTAGCAATAGTAAATTCAAGAGAATCATACACTTCGATAGTAAAGGTATATTCTGTTGAATCATAAGTGTCAACCACTTTGATTACGACTTCTTGATCACCCACATCATTAAACTTTAATTTCATAAAGCCAGTTTGACGAAGGTATTGTGCACCACCAGGTTCGCCTGGAGAAGAAACTAGAATGGTAACGTCATCTATGCTATTGTCGACATCAGATACCAGCGATTTCAGGTCTATTGAGGATTCTGTATTAGTTTTAAGTCGCATGTCTTCGAACTGTGTCATGTCAATGACAGGAGCGTCATTGATTGGATTAATATTAATCAGCAAAGTTTGATCTGAACATTCGTTATCTGCATCACATGCCCGAATTGTTAGTGTTGACTGGCCTTCAGCATCAGTGCCGATGGTTTCAAATCCGAGTACACCATTCTCAATTCGAGTTTCAATTAACCCAGGATTAGTTTGAGAAACAACGTCAAAGACTAGTAAGCTTGCAGGACTAACTTGTCCATCAGCAGTTGTATCTGTGACGTATTGTAGTAGTCTTAGGGTGCCATCAGAGTCTGGACCTTGTTCATCAATGGATTGAGTAGGCAA